>DKDD01000006.1:8829-9173 GCA_002451715.1 Ruminococcaceae bacterium UBA6857
CTGCGCTAAATGCGACAGTCCCGGTGGTTCAAAAAATCAGATTTCCATAATTTCCTTTTCTTTTGCGTCTGCAACTTCTTCAATTTCCTTAACGCAGTTGTCGGTGATTTTCTGAATTTCCTTTTCGCCGACTTTGAGGTCGTCTTCGGTGATTGTTGAATCCTTTTTCATTGCCTTGAGCTTTTCAATGCAGTCGCGGCGAACGGAACGGGCGGCAACCTTTGAGTTTTCGGCAATTTTCTGAACTTCCTTAACAAGGTCACGGCGTCTGTCTTCGGTGAGCGGCGGGAAAGTGAGGCGGATTACGGTTCCGTCGTTTTGCGGATTGATGCCGATATCGGAAG
>DKDD01000006.1:9233-18073 GCA_002451715.1 Ruminococcaceae bacterium UBA6857
GACTTATCCCACGGCTGAATAACAAGAACTCTTGCTTCGGAAACCGAAATTGAAGCAAGCTGACCTACAGGTGTCGGTGTTCCGTAATAATCAACGGCGATTTTGTCAAGAATCTGCGGATTTGCTCTGCCTGCACGGATGCCGGCATATTCGCTCTTAAGAGCGTTCACGGTTTTACCCATTTTTGTTTTTGCTTTTTCAAATACTTCTTGCATAGTAATAACTCCTTTTATTGATTTGAATTGTTTTATATTTTACGATAAAATATTGATTATCAAATATCCGATTCCGAAAACCAAAGCCGCCGCGGCAACGGCAAGATAAATTCCGCCGACAACACGCAAAAAAGTTACATACTTTTTTGACGGTCTTAAGTTTTCGCCCTCGGATTTCCATTTTTCCGTGCTTTTCCAAAAAAGTTCCGGTTTAAAAAAGGAAAGGCTGCCGACAACAACAAAGAAAATGAAGAACGGTATTAAGATAATAAAATAATCCATTGCTTTTCCTCCTTATTGATTTGTTCGGTCAAAAACAACGTCTCGGAAAACAAAAAGCCGCTTGCTGTTTTTTCATACGAATTATTGTCAGTTGTTTTTCAAAAAGAGATACTCAACAAAAGATTTTATAAAGTCCCCGGCTGAAACGGAGTCGTTTCCGCAAAGGTTCAAAATCAGCAGTACAATTGAAGCAACAACCAAAACAGCGCTGAGTATAATCAGAATTACGCCGCCGAATTTTGTTCTCTTGACAAAATACTCCGACGGTTCTGCGTCTTCGTTATCTGTGTAGCACAAGTAATACGGCGATATATAATAAAGCGATTCCGGTGAATTGTAAGCCAGCAGACCGATGAACAAAAAGACCGCACAGATAATGTAATAAATGACTGTATACATTATTTGAATCCCCCACATAAATCAATTATTGACAGGACAATTTCAACAAGCGAAATTCCTGCAATAATGAAACCTGCAATCCTTGTTAAAAAAATATACGGTTTTGACGGTTCGTCCCCATCTCCGTGAACGGTCCATGAAATAAAGATATAATAAAGTGCCGACGGTATAAACATCATGAGAAAGCCGATTGCGGTCGGAACAAGCCATAAAAGTATACCGATAATAAGTTCTTTTGAAGCTTCGTCCATTTTTTATTTCCCCTCCCCGCAAAATTATTAAGACACAATCGTTCCTATTTTTTCGCCCTTAACCGCACGAACAATGTTTTCCGGGTCGTTGAGGTTGAAAACAAGGATTGAAATTCCGTTGTCTCTGCAAAGCGAAGCCGCAGTGCTGTCCATTACGGCAAGACCTTTTTCAAGAATTTCGCTGTGAGAGAGTGTGTCATATTTAACTGCGTCCGAAAACTTGTTCGGGTCTTTGTCATAAACGCCGTCAACGTTCGTTGCTTTAAAGATGATTTCGGCATTGATTTCAGCCGCACGAAGAGCCGCCGCGGTATCGGTTGAGAAGAACGGGTTGCCAGTTCCGCAGCCGAAGATTACAACTCTGCCCTTTTCAAGGTGGCGAACCGCCTTGTTCCTGATATAAGGTTCGGCAACCTGCTGCATTGCGATTGCGGTTTGAACTCTGACGGGAACACCGAGCTGTTCAAGCGTATCGGCAAGGGCAAGCGAGTTCATTGCCGTTGCAAGCATTCCCATGTGGTCGGCACGGGTGCGATCCATTTCGCCGCTACTTCTTCCTCTCCAGAAGTTTCCGCCGCCAACAACAAGACCTATCTGAACACCGAGGTCGGCGCAGTCTTTGACCGACTTGCAAATTTTATTAACCGTTTCAAAGTCAATTCCTTTTCCGTCTTTGCCTGCAAGAACCTCTCCGCTGAGTTTAAGCAGGATTCTTTTATATACGTTCTGCATTTTCAATTACCATAGCCTTTCCGGCTACAATTCTGATAGGTAATCACGTTAAATCCCTGTTGTAGCCGGACAGGGCGTGATGGTAATTCCGTCCGGCTCAAAATTTGTACTCGTACGAATTTTGAGGGACATATAATTTCCTTAGCGTGATTTTCACGCTAACCTCCGAAAATGTCGTAAACTATAACATACCTATACGGATATTTTACTAAATATGAGCCGTGCTGTAAAGTGTTTTTTCAAATATTTATAAAGCCCGGCATTATTTCGCCTTAAAAAAGTGTGTTCTGATGAACTCAATGAATTTTGCAAGCAGTTCGTCAAGCTTTGATAAAAAGTTTTTCTGTACCTGCGAAGCGTCCTTCGGAATTTCAACGTTTTCGGTGAGCGAAGTGAACGCACCGGTTTTTCTGCTCATGTCAACAAACTGCGGAAAACGCGAATCGGTATGAACATCAACCGCCGTTTCGCTTGTTGCGATCCATGCGGCAAGCTTGCTTGACTGCTGGTTATAGCCGTATTCAACATGGCGCATATTTTTGATGAACCATGTTCTTTCCGGCAGAATACCGGTTGACGCGTCGATAACGCCGTCGGTTGAAAGGTGGCTGTGCGTTTTATCGGTGCAGACCTTTTTTGAATTGTCTGCGGCAGAAGTGAGCGTTTTTCCGTAATCCGCAACGGTTGCGTAACCCGTCATAAGATAGGTATCAATAAGGCAGTCGGAATGGTTGCGTGAGCTTTCGGTAAGCGGTATTCCGGCATAGTTATACGAGCCGATGATATATACGTTTGTTCCGTTTTTTTCTGCAGCTTTGATAAGTTCGTCGGTTTTGTTTTGAACGTTATACATATATTCGTCGGTCTTTTTAAGAAAGCTTTCGCTGAGGTTTCCGTAAGGTGCCATTATCTCTTTCGCTTTTTCATAACACTTTCCGTTCATAAGACCCCAAACACCGGGGAAGCGAATGAATGTATCCATGAAGATTTTGGCATAAACCGGTTCGCGAAGCGCTTCAAGCATTGAAAGAAGATATGCGTCAATCGCCTTTTTTGCGCCTTTGCCGTATTTTGCAATGATATTCCTTGAAAGACCTACTGCTTTATACGCAAAGTCGCTGCCGATGAGAAACTCTTCAAGATAATTTATGATTGCGTCAAGCTTGATTTCCATGTTGCCGGAAAAGAGCTTGCCGACAAGGTCTGTGCCGTAGATTGCCGAAGAAGCGTAAACAACGGTTCTAAGCTTATTTGAACCGTACTTATAAAGATACGCCGAGGTGATTGTTCCGCCGAAGCTCATTGCAAAAAGCGAAACCTTTTTGCTTTTTGTTTCGCTCATTGCGCGGTCGATTGTTTTTTCAAGGTCGTCGGCAATGTCAAGTGCGCTCATGCGCCAGTCATAGTAAAAATAATATGTGTTTTCCCAGCCGATTTCGTCCGCGCATGCACGAAGAACCGCAACTTCAAGGCTTTCGCCGCCCTTGAGTTCGTCATATTGAGCCGCAGAACCGGGAAAAGTTTTTGCCGATGTGTTATAAACCGGGTTGCCGTTTTCATCGCACTTCATGCCCTCAAAAAGGTCATGGATAGGCTTTGCACCGTATTTTCCGAGAAGATCCCACTTGTTAAACACAGCCGAAGCCGCAAGCGACGGAGCCGCACCGAGAACTGTTTTGATTATTGTTTCCGCAGAGGGCGGAAAAACGTTTTCGCCGGTTTCGTTGTTAACGGTCGGGAACGCGCCCATTCCGCTGACAACAATCACGGGCGTTTTGGTGTTTGTCTCGTTTGCCGCAAAGGAAACCGATGCGCATGAAAAAATCATCAAAGCGGCAAGCAAAACGGAAATTATCTTTTTCATTCTTTTCTCCTCCTGTTATTTTTTAATTTTATCAACAAGGTTCATTATAAGCGAATAAAGGTTATGCAAAAATTCAAAGAATCTTGCTTTAACGCTGAAGCGTTCGTCAAGAACGCTGTGCTTAATTTCGCTTCCGGTGAGAGATTTAAGCTTTCCCGTTGTGTTGTTGAACTCCGTAAACTGAGGGTAGCCGTTTTCGTCGTTCACGGAAAGCGGTGTTTCGCTTGAAACGAGCCAAACCAAAAGCTCGCTCGCTTCGGTATTATTTTTGAAACCGACGTGTTTCATATACTTGATGAACCATGTCTGCTCCGGCAAAAGGCAGGTTGAAGCGTCAACAATTCCGTCGGTTGAAACGTGGGTATGCGTTTCGTCTTTGCAAACCGTTCCGAGTGCTTTATAATCTGCGCTGAAGCTTTCGCCGTAGTCCGCGCAGGTCGCGCCGAAAGATTCGTTCTTTGTTTCAATAAGGCAGTCGCTTTGCTCAAAGGCTTTTTCCGTCACGGGGAAACCGACATAGCCGTATGACGCGGTTACATAGATTTCCGTTCCGCTTTCCTTTGCCTTTGTTATAAGCTTTTCGGCACCCTTTTGAACGTTATAATGATATTCGTCAATGCGGTCAACAAACGTTTTTTCAGCACCGTTTTTGAACATCTCTTTCTTTGCTGTTTCATAGTATTCGTCCGGGCAGAACGACCACATTCCCGGCATTGAAGCAAAGGAAATCGAAAGCAGTTCGTCATAAGCTTTGTCGTTCGTTTTTTCAAGAAAAGCGGCAACGAACTTATCGACCGCCGCTTTCACGGACGGAGTAATTTCAAGCCCGGTTTCAAGAACGGAAATCAGCGTTTGAGTGAAGATTTCTCCCCTTTCAAAGCTGAAAAGGCGTTCAAGGAGTGTATCGGTTTTTATTTCAAGCTTTTTTGAAAAAAGCTCGCCGACAAGGTCAAGACCTTTTGAAGCAACAAGGCAATAGACGATTTTTTTAACGCTTTCGTTTCCGTATTTATAAAGATAGGAATTTGCAACAACGCCGCCCATGCTGCAAGGAACAAGGGTAACCTTTTGAACGCCCTTTTCCCTTTTGACGTTTTCAATGTAATCATGAAGTCCTTCAGCGCTTTCAAGCGGATCAAGTCTCCAGTCGTAGTTATAAAAATATACGTTTTCGCCGCCGAGAGCCGAAGCAAGACCTTTCACAACGCCTTGTTCGTCCTCTTCGTTTTCGTGGTTCAGAATTTCGGGATAGTTGTTCACCGAAAGGGGGAACGACGGCGATTTGATGTTGTGAATCGAGTTTCCGTTTTTGTCGCAGGAAATTGCTTCAAAAAGTCCGTCAAAAACGGCTTTGAAGGTTTTTTCCGCAAAGTAATCCCAGTCACCCGCAAAAAGCAGTTTTGAAAACGGCAAAAGCGATTTGCCGACAACGGCCATTATTCCTTTTGTTGAGGGCGGATAGACCTGCTCGCCGCTTTCGCCGTCATAAAGCGGAAACGATGCCATTCCGCTGACAACAACAACCGGGGTTGTTTTTTCCGCCGCAAAAGCAACGGAAGAAAGCGAAAAGACGGTCAGCAAGCAAAGAAAAATTGCAAGCGCTTTTTTGAATGTTTTCATGTGTTTTCTCTCCTTTTTATTTTTTCTCAAGTTTTGCATAGTTTGCCATAAGTTTTTTTGTTCCGGCTTTTTCAAAGGCAATTTCAAGCATGCTGTCGTTACCCATTTTTTTGACCGAAACAACAACTCCCGTTCCGAAAACTTTGCTGAGCACCGTGTCTCCAACCGAATAGGAAACGGTTGAAACGGGCGTTTTTTTCGGCGCGGCAGGTCTGCTTTTTGAAAGGAAGCCGTTGCCGCTGTAAGAAGTTTCGTGTTCCGGAATGCTCTCTTTTTTTGAGTATCCGCCGGAGTAACCGCCAAAACCGCCGGAAAAGCCCTGTCCAAACGAACCGAACGCGCCCTGCGGTGCAGAGGCAAAGCCGTTTCTTCCGACTTTTTCGGTGAGATTTTCCGGAATTTCGGCAAGAAAACGCGACGGAAGATTGCGCGAAGTCGAACCGAAAAGCATTCGCATGTTCGCATGGGAAAGATAAAGCTTTTGTCTTGCACGGGTAATTCCGACATAGGCAAGTCTTCGTTCTTCTTCAACTTCCTGCGGATAATACATGCTTTGAACACCGGGGAAAATTCCCTCTTCCATTCCCGGAATGAAAACAACCGGAAACTCAAGTCCCTTTGCGGAATGGAGTGTCATCATCACAACAGCGTCGGTCTGCGCGTTGTAATTATCAATATCGGTCATGAGGGCAACTTCTTCAAGAAAACCGGAAAGGCTCGGCTCTTCGTTTTCGGTTTCGTATGTCACAAGGTTCGTGATAAGTTCCGAAATGTTCTCAAGCCGCTCTGCGCCCTTTTCCTGGTCAAGTTTCAAAAAGCTCAAATACTGTGTGCGTTCGATAAGCTCTTTAAAAAGTTCGTCAAGGTGCATATCGTCCGCCTTATCGCTGAACTCTTTGATAAGCGCGGAAAACTCAAGAAGCTTTTTTGCGATTCGCTTGAGCTGTTCATATTCGTCGGCATGAGAAATAACTTCAAAAAGGCTGACGCCGAGACCGGTTGCAATTTCAAAGGCTTTGTTGATTGTTGTTTCGCCGATTCCGCGTTTCGGAACGTTGATAATTCGGCGAAGTCTTATGTTGTCGTTCGGGTTGTTGACAACGGTGAGATATGCGATTGCGTCGCGAATTTCCGCGCGTTCATAAAAGCGGAAACCGCCGATAATTCTGTAAGGAATACCCGCTCTTACCATTCCGCGTTCGATTGAGTTCGACTGTGCATTCATTCTGTAAAGCACGGCATGATCGGAAAACGTATATTTTCCGCTGCTGACGTTTTCTTCAATCGTATCGGTGATAAACCGCGTTTCGTCCTGTTCGTCATACGCCGTTTCAACAACAACTTTATCGCCGACGTTATTGTTCGTCCAAAGATTTTTGCCCTTTCGCTGGGTATTGTTGGAAATAACTTCGTTCGCAACGTCAAGAATAGTCTGAGTTGAGCGGTAATTCTGCTCCAAACGGATCGTTTTTGCGTTTGCGTACCGTTTTTCAAAGCTCATGATATTTTCAATCGTTGCGCCGCGGAAACGATAGATGCTTTGGTCGTCGTCGCCAACAACGCAAATGTTTTTGTGTCCGCCGGCAAGAAGTTCGGTCAATCTGAACTGAGCGTGGTTTGTGTCCTGATATTCATCTACCATTATGTATTTGAACTTGCGCTGATAGTATTCGCGAACATCGCTGTAATTTTCAAGAAGGCGAACCGTGTTGTTGATGATATCGTCAAAATCCATGGCATCTGCCTTTTTCAGCTCTTCCTGATACATCTTATATGCCAGACCGATTTTTTGAAGCCGAACGTCTTTTCCCGCCTGCTTGAGATATTCCTGCGGCGAAACCAGATTATCTTTTGCTTTGCCGATTTCGGAAAGAATCGTTTTGTATGAGAGAACGCTTTCTTTAATATCAAGCTGACGTTGACATTCTTTCATAAGACGTTTTGAATCGTCGGTATCGTAAATCGTGAAATTCGACGTATAGCCCAAAACGCTGCCGTCTTTTCGCAAAATTCTTGCACAGCAAGCGTGGAATGTGCTTGCCCAAATGTCGTTCGCGTCGGTACCGAGCATTTTTTCAAGGCGTTCTTTAAGCTCGTTCGCCGCCTTATTGGTGAATGTGATTGCAAGAATCTGCCACGGTCTTGCGTTGTCAACCGAAAGCAGATCTTCAATATCAAACAAAAGGTCCGTCTCGCCGTCAAGATATCGTTTCATATATTCCATGTCTCGCGCAGACGGTTCAAACATCACCTGTTCGCTCGCCCAGGCTTTGCCGTATTTAACGATATTTGCGATTCGGTTGACGATTACGGTTGTTTTTCCGCTGCCCGCACCGGCAAGAATCAAAAGCGGACCTTCGGTGCAAAAAATTGCTTTTTTTTGCATCTCGTTCATCGACGAGAAGTCTTTTTCAATTATCTTTTTTCTGAGTTCAAAAAATTCCTTAGACGCCATTTATTAACTCCCATAATTTTCGTGTTAAGTCAACTTAAATACAGTTATCCAATATAGTATCGGTTTATTGTACAACATAGGCGAAAAAAAGGCAACGGCAAAAGAATACAAAATCAGTCTGTTTTTTTGTATGATATGGTGCATAAGAAAAGAGCCGCTTGACAAATTGCTTGCGGCCGAATTAATATAATCACAAATGAATCAAACTTCGGCTTTCATAAACGGTTGCCCTATACGGCTTCGATTTCTTGACACTGCCTTTTCGTTGTGCTATCATACAGAGCGTAGTTTTAGTTTTTCGGAGGTACACCATGTCCATAGAAAAAGTGCGTGCATATTTCACCACGCTCGGAATTGAAAAAAGAATCCTTGAATTTGACGTTTCAAGCGCAACGGTTGAGCTTGCCGCAAAGGCGCTGAACACCGAGGGAAAGCGCATTGCAAAAACACTTTCTTTCCTTGTTAAAGACAAAGCCGTTCTTGTTGTCACCGCAGGCGACGCAAAAATCGACAACAAAAAGTACAAAGCATTTTTCGGCGCAAAGGCAAAAATGCTTTCGCCCGACCAAGTTACGGAACTTATCGGCCACGCGGTCGGCGGCGTTTGTCCGTTTGCGGTGAACGATGGCGTTGACGTTTTTCTTGACGAATCGCTCAAAAGGTTCCAGACCGTTTTCCCTGCCTGCGGAAGTAGCAACAGCGCAATTGAGCTGACTATTCCGGAGCTTGAAAAATACTCGGGCTTCAAAGAATGGGTCGATGTTTGCAAATTACCGGAAGAATAAAAGGAAAAACACAAACCGCAGGTTCGTTTTTGAATCTGCGGTTGTTTTGTGTTCCTGTTTCGGAACGGTTTTGCGATTTTTATGTTTGTGTTCCGGTTTCGGAACAGCCGACCCGTGGAACATTGCACATGCGCAACGCAAAAAAATGAATCGCAAACGGTTGGGTTTCATGGGTCGGCACGGGTCCGACCCCTACGATAATTGCGAAAATCCAAATTTGTGTAACTCGTTTTATGC
>DKDD01000177.1 GCA_002451715.1 Ruminococcaceae bacterium UBA6857
GTGGGCGAAAGAAAGCGTAAAAGAAAAAAGGCTCGGCTTTTATTTGCTCTCCCTCAGTCGCCAGAGTCGACAGCTCCCTCACAGGAGGGAGCCAAGATAGGTTGTGCCTATTAGGTTATGTTCTGCAAACAGTAAAGCAGACGGGAGCCTCGCGAGACTCCCCTACGATATAATTCTTATATGAAAGGTTGTGCGATTCGGGTTAACAAGCGTTTTTTTGAAGTCAGATAATAGATATTTTTTAGGTCAGGAAACGGAAAAGAATTAGTATAAAATAAAAAACCGGTCGGGCGCTGTGTAAACCCGATCGGTTTTTATACAAACGGCTTTCGCCGCAAGTATCGTTTTTATTTTCCGCTGTCGCCGTAGTTTGAAAGTACGCGCGCGGACGGGTCGTTAACATTGCAGCCTTCCCAGTTTTTGTTCGGCATCCAGAAATCCGCAACCATTCTTGCCTGTCCCGGATAGTACTTTTCAAAAAGTTCACGGTAAAGAAGCGATTCTTTTGTGAACGGTGTGGCAAAAATATACTTCTTTTTCTTTTCTTCAAACTCTTCGTCGGTGTAAGTCCTTTCCGCAAGAGCTTTGAGGTCGTCAACCATTGAATGTCCTACCGCGTCGGAAAACGCAGCCTTTTCACGCATGAGGATATCTTTAGGAAGATAATCGCCCTCAAACGCGTGGCGAAGAAGATACTTGCCTTTTCCGTATTTGTTCATCTTGATTTCGGGGTCGAGCGCCATAATGTACTTTACAAAATCAAGGTCGCCGAACGGAACTCTCGCTTCAAGCGAGTTTACCGAAATGCAGCGGTCTGCACGGAGAACGTCATACATATAAAGTTCGTGAACACGCTTTTGCGCTTCCTTTTGGAACTCTTCCGCCGAAGGGGCAAAGTCTGTATACTTATAACCGAAAAGTTCGTCTGAAACTTCGCCCGTGAGAAGAACTCTCAAATCGGTGTTTTCATGGATGTACTTGCAAACAAGATACATTCCGATTGAAGCGCGAATTGTTGTGATGTCGTATGTTCCGAGAAGAGCAACAACTTTTTCAAGCGCGTCAAGAACGTCTTGTTCGGTGATGATTACTTCGGTGTGATCCGCGCCGATATAATCGGCAACCTCTTTTGCATACTTGAGGTCGATTGCGTCGGTGCTCATTCCGATTGCAAAGGTTTTGATTTTTTCCTTTGAAAGCTTTGCCGCAACGCTGCAAACAAGCGAAGAATCAAGTCCGCCGGAAAGCAGGAAACCTACCGGCACATCGGAATCAAGGCGTTTTTCAATTCCGGCAACAAGCTTGTCATGAATCTTTTTGCATGCGGTTTCCACGTCGTCCTTGATAATCTTTTCCGGAACGCTTATGTCGCAGTAGCAGGTGAACTTTCCGTCCTTATAGTAATGTCCCGGAGGGAACGGCATGATTTCTTCCGTGAGACCGACAAGGTTTTTTGCTTCGCTTGCAAAAAGCATTTTTCCGTCTTTGTCAAGGCCGTAAAAAAGCGGTCTGATTCCGATCGGGTCGCGTGCCGCAATATATTCGTGGTCTTTTCCGTCATAGATGATTAGCGCAAATTCGGCGTCAAGCTTTTGGAACATATCGGTTCCGTATTCTTCATAAAGCGGCAAAAGAAGTTCGCAGTCGGAATCGCTTTTGAAAGTATAGCCTCTTTCCTGAAGCTCTTTTTTGAGTTTTCTGAAACCGTAAAGTTCGCCGTTGCAAACAACGAAACTTCCGTTTCTTTCAAACGGCTGCATTCCGCTTTCGTCAATGCCCATGATTGCAAGACGGTGAAAACCGAGGAAGCCCTTGCCCGTGTTTATCACACGGGACATATCGGGACCTCTTGAAATTGTTTTTTCAAAGCCTTTTTGAAATTCTTCAAGCGGCAGGCTTTCGCCGCAATATCCCATAATTGAACACATTGGAAAATGCTCCTTCCTTATCTGACGGAGAAGAGGAGTTCACCGTATGAGGGATACGGCCATTTTTCTTTCGGTGCGATTGTTTCAATTTCGTCAACGGCAATTCTGAGAACACGCATATCGTCAAGAATCTTTGTTTTATAGAAATCGGCAAGCTCCGTGAAATCTTCGATTGATTTTGAAGCAAGAAGGTCGTCTTCAAGCTTTCTGACCGCTCTGTACGCTGCGCCCATAAGAGCCGAAACACTCTTTACGGTTTCCTTTTCATAGGTGCAGTCCGCTTCGGGCATGAACGAAGCTTTCTTTGCCGCACCGTCGGCAAGTTCGCACGAAAAATCGCTCATTGCGGGAAGAATGTCTTTTCTTACCATGTCAAGCATGGTGAGCGCTTCGATGTTGATTACTTTGCAGTAATTTTCAAGGCGTACTTCATGACGTGCGGTAATTTCCGGAACGGTGAGAACCTTGTGGTCGGTGAAAAGCTTGACGTTCTTGACGTCGAGCATATGAGCAAGTGCGTCCGGAGTTGTTTTGAGGTTTTTAAGTCCACGTTTTTCCGCTTCGGCAATCCATGAATCGTCATAGCCGTCGCCGTTGAAGATTATGCGCTTATGCTCTTTAATCGTTCTCTTGATGAGTTCATGAAGGTCTGATTCAAAGTCTTTCGAACCTTCAAGTTCGTCTGCAAACTGTTTAAGTTCTTCCGCAACGGAGGTGTTGAGAACGGTGTTTGCGCAGGAAATTGAAGAAGCTGAACCGAGCATACGAAATTCAAACTTGTTGCCGGTGAAAGCAAACGGGCTTGTTCTGTTTCTGTCGGTGGTGTCTTTCGGGAACTTCGGAAGAGTGTGAACGCCGATTCTCATAAGTTCCTTTTGTTTTGCGTCAAAATGTTCGTCGTTTTCAATCGCTTCAAGAATTTCCGAAAGGTCGGAACCGAGGAACATTGAAACAATTGCCGGCGGTGCTTCGTTTGCGCCGAGTCTGTGGTCGTTGCCGGCAGAAGCAACGGAAATTCTCAAAAGCTCCTGATATTCGTCAACAGCCTTGATTACCGCGCAAAGGAAAAGCAAAAACTGTGCGTTTTCATAGGGAGTTTCGCCCGGTTCAAGAAGGTTTACGCCGGTATCGGTTGAAATTGACCAGTTGTTGTGCTTGCCACTGCCGTTGACGCCTGCGAACGGCTTTTCATGAAGCAGGCAAACCATGCCGTGCCTTTTTGCAACTTTCTGCATGATTTCCATTGTGAGCTGGTTGTGGTCGGCGGCGATGTTTGTTGTTGTGAAAATCGGAGCCATTTCGTGCTGTGCCGGAGCAACTTCGTTGTGTTCGGTTTTTGCAAGAACGCCGACTTTCCAAAGTTCTTCGTTGAGTTCTTTCATGTATTCGGCAACGCGGGGTTTGATTGCACCGAAGTAATGGTCGTCAAGCTCCTGTCCTTTCGGTGCGCGTGCGCCGAAAAGGGTACGACCTGTATAGATAAGGTCTTTACGTTTGTTATATGCTTTTTCATCAACAAGGAAATATTCCTGTTCGGGGCCGACGGTTGTTTTGACGGATTTTACGTCTTCGTTACCGAAAAGTTTGAGAACGCGAAGAGCCTGGCGGTTGATTGCTTCCATTGAACGAAGAAGCGCTGTTTTCTGGTCAAGAGCTTCGCCGCCGTAGGAGCAGAAAACGGTCGGAATGCAAAGAACGCCGTCTTTGATGAATGCGTATGAGGTTGCGTCCCATGCGGTATAGCCTCTTGCTTCAAACGTTGCGCGAAGTCCGCCGGAGGGGAAAGAAGAAGCGTCCGGTTCGCCTTTGATAAGCTCTTTTCCGGAAAATTCCATAATTACCTTTCCGTTTTTCGGAGAGATGAAGCTGTCGTGCTTTTCGGCGGTCACACCGGTCATCGGCTGGAACCAATGGGTAAAATGGGTTGCGCCTTTTTCAATTGCCCAATCTTTCATTGCGTTTGCAACAACATTGGCAACGCTTATTTCAAGATGCTTTCCGTCTTTGATTGTTTTTTGAAGTACTTTGTAAGTTTCTTTCGGTAATCTTGCTTCCATTGCGGCGTCGTCAAACACCATTGAGCCGAAAATTTCTGTTACACTTTTCATTGTTTAAAACTTCCTTTCCGAAAATAAAAAAGGCGACAGGGACACTTGCAGAAAGCACTGCACGACGTCCTTGTCGCTGATTTTTAACCTTTTAAAAAAGCAAAAGCCGCAGACAAATATCCTTTGTCCGCGGCTCCCTTGTCGCTTTATGTGAGGTATTCTACCACCGTGATTTTGATTTGTCAAGGGGTTTTGAAAAGTTTTTGAAAAAATATTTTTATTGCGTAAAAAGCTTTTTGAATCAGTATGCAATTCCGACGGAATCAAGATATTCTTCAAGGCAAAGGCCGCTGTCTTTGATTTTTTTTGCGTATTCAACGCCGACATAGCGCCAATGCCACGGTTCAAAAACAATTCCCGTAACGTCCTCTTTTTCTTTCGGATAGCGGAGAATGAAGCCGTATTTATATGCGTTTTTCATCAGCCACGCGTACTCTGCGCTGTCTGCAAAGGAATCGTAAGTGTTGCAGATGTCCATTGCAAGACCGATGTTGTGTTCGCTTGTTCCGGGAGGAAGAATAACGGTTGCCGCTTTTTTTGCGGCGGCTTTTCTGTCAAGACCGTAGCGCGCCATGTATGTTTCGGTGAGGTTGTTATAGTTAATACGCTGGCGTTCATAGCTTCTGTGGCCGGAAAACGGAGTCAGCGTTACGCCGTCCTTTTTTCCTGCGCGATACATTTCTTCATAATGCGGCGTAACTCTTGCGTCAAGCTCATAGCCGCTGTCAAAAATTTCTTTTGTTTCCGGGTCGTAACCCTCCGGAATTTCACGCTCCATATTGACAACGATAAGGTTCCACGGAACGGAATCAACGTCAACAATTATTCTTCCGCTTTCCGAGCGTTTGGGTTCGGTCTTTTTTTCGGTTGTGCTTTCGGTCGGAACGTTGTTGTTGACCGACGGCTTTTCGGTCGTACTTTCGGTTGTGTTCTCTGTCGTGTTATTTCCCGAAGCCGCCGAAGAGGACGTGGTTTGCGCATTTGCGGACGTTGTGGATTTATTTTCGCTCTTTGATTTTATGACGGTGACCGCCGACATCGACGCAACGACAACGATCAGCAAAACAAGCACCGCAATGATTATGTTATCTTTATTCTTTTTCTTTTTTCGTGAACCTTGTGCCATGAAACAGCCTCCTTTGATTTTCGCTTTTATTTCAGTTTATCACAGATTGAAAAATAATCAATATCCGCCGCAAAATTGACACAAAAAATTAAGAAAAGGTTTTTAAAATATTTTGCCGACGGTCGGATTTTTCCGCCTTTCGGCGAAACAAAATCCGCTTCTACAGTCCGACTAAAAACATTTTTCCACAAAATCCTTTCGTCGGCGCATTTGCCAAAAAGAAACGTCAAAGCTCTTTGAAAATCAACGCTTTTGCCCATTGAAACAACGCGTTCGACTTTGCTATACTATAATCATTAAGGCTGAATGTAGCGGAACACGTTTTCCGAATACATTCAGCCTGTCGATTGAAATGGGTTTTGCCGTCACGGCAAAAAATTATAAATTACGGGAAGTCTTGAAATGAATAACAACAAAAAAGAAAATCTTGTCGGTAGCATACTTTTAACTGTCTGTGCGATAATTTGGGGCAGTTCCTTTGTTGCCCAAACAACCGGCGCGGAATATGTCGGACCGTTCACTTTTATGGCGCTTCGTTCGTTCCTCGGTTCGTTCACCCTTGTTCCGGTCATACTTATAAAAGACGCTTTTCAAAAGAAAAGGGGAACATACAAAGGCCTTGAAACAAATGAAGAAAAAAGCTTTTTCATCAAAGGTTCGCTTGCCTGCGGCGTTGCGCTTTGCGTTGCGTCCTGCCTTCAGCAAATCGGAATCGACAAAGGAACCTCTTCGGGCAAAGCCGGCTTCATCACAGCGTTTTATATTCTTCTTGTTCCGATTTTCAGCGTTGTGCTCAGAAAAAAAATCAGACCTATAATCTGGCCGTGCGCGGCGGTTTCGCTTGTCGGACTTTATCTTCTTTGCGTAACCGATAACAGTGTTCAAAGCTCAGATGCCTATGTTCTTGCCTGCGCGTTCTTCTTCACGGTTCAGATTCTTATTGTTGACGTTGTTTCGCCGAAAGTTGACGGAATCAAACTTTCGTGCTGCCAGTTTTTTGTTGTCGGTGTGCTTTCGTCAATACCGATGCTTTTGTTTGAAGACGTGTCGTTTGAATTTATCAAAGCTGCCGCGCCGTCAATCGCATATTCGGGAATCATGTCAAGCGGCGTTGCATATACGCTTCAAATTCTCGGTCAAAAGCGTACCGAACCGACAGTTGCTTCAATGCTCATGAGCCTTGAATCCGTCTTTGCGCTGATTTCGGGAATGATCATTCTTCACGAAGCTCCGTCGGTAAGGGAAGCAGTCGGCTGCGTTTTGATGTTTGCCGCAATAATTGTTGCTCAACTTCCGGAAAGAAAGCGCCGTTCATCCGAACAGGAAAAAGAACCGCTCGATCAAACAAAAACATAAAATATGCAAAACTTAAAACGGACTGCCGCTTAAAACGACAGTCCGTTGGTTTTATTCGCTTTTTGCCGCGGCGGATATTTTTCCTCCCGTCAGTTTTTTTGCTGTTTTCATCAGTACAAATATTCCTGCCGCAAAGGTGAAAATATCCGAAAGCGGCATGAAATAAAGCACACCGTCAAGACCGAACCAAAGCGGCAGAACCAAAACAAGACCGACGCCGAAAACAACTTCCCTCAAAAGCGAAAGCGCGGTTGAAGCTGCGGCTTTTCCGACCGATTGAAGAAAGATGAATGTTCCCTTGTTCACGCAGGCAAGAATTACCGAAGAGAGGAAAATGCGAATGCATTTTACGGCAAAGTCGGTGTAATATTCGCTTTCGTTTCCCGCGCCGAAAATACCGATGAGCGGTTTCGGAAAAAGTTCAAAAATCAAAAACGCGGCGGCACCGACAACCGCTTCGGCAAAAAGCAGTTTTTTCATCAGCTCTTTTGCGCGGTCACCTCTTTTTGCGCCGATGTTATAGCCGACAATCGGTATGCAGCCGGCAGAAAGCCCGATTGCAATCGACATAACGATTTGGAAAAATTTCATAACGATTCCGATAACCGCCGTCGGAATTTGGGCGTATTGCGTTTGAGAAAAAACGGGGTCTTTTGCGCCGTAAATTTTGCACATGTTGAGAACCGCAGCCATTGAAAGAACAATTGAAACCTGAGAAAGAAAACTTGTCATTCCGAGCGGCAGAATTTTTTTAATCAGTGAAAATCTCGGCTTAAAGCTGTCTTTTTGAAGTTTAATCGCTTTCATTTTGAAAAGATAGCCAAGCGACAAAACCGCGGAAAGAACCTGACCGAGCGAAGTTGCGGCGGCCGCACCGGCCATTCCCCATTTGAGCGGAAAAATAAAAATCGGGTCAAGAATGATGTTTGTAACCGCGCCGGAAAGAAGACAAATCATTGCAAACTTCGGTCCGCCGTCGGAACGGATAATCGGGTTGATTGCCTGTCCGAACATGTAAAACGGAATGCCGAGCGATATCCAAAAGAAATATTCTTTTGAAAGGCGGAATGTTTCTTCGTTGACTGCCGCGCCGAAAAGGTTCAGTATTCCGTTTGAAAAAATCAGATATACCGCCGTGAGCAAAACCCCCGCAATAACGGTCAGCGTTATGCTTGTTCCGACGGTACGGTGTGCGGTTTCATAATCTTTTGCGCCGAGCCGAATACTCACAAAAGCGCAGCAGCCGTCGCCGATCATTGTTGCAATTGCAAGCGCAATCATCGTCAGCGGAAAAACAACCGTGTTTGCCGCGTTGCCGTATGAACCGAGATAAGACGCGTTCGCAATGAAAATTTGGTCAACGATGTTGTAAAGCGCGCCGACAAGAAGCGAAATTATGCACGGCAGTGCGTATTTTCGCATCAGTTTTCCGAGTTTCTCGGTTTCGAGAAATGAATTTTTTTGATTTTCCATTTTTGCTGTACCTCCAAAAGCCGAAGACACAAAAAACACACGCCCAAAAAGCGTGTGCCGTTCAAAAAAAGACCGATACACGCTTTTCGTGTCGTATCTGAGCGCAAAGCGTTCATGTATCGTGTCTTAAAGCTATAAAATTTCTACATAAATATATCACAAAAATTAAAGCTTTTCAATGTGTATATTACACAAATGATTTTATTATAAAGAACATAG
>DKDD01000153.1:0-153 GCA_002451715.1 Ruminococcaceae bacterium UBA6857
CCAACTGAGCTACAGGCCCATAAACTACTCGATATTATACACCACGAAAACAAAAAAAGCAAGCAAAACCAGAAAAATTTTCGTGCATTAAAAAACATAAAAGAAACCGACGGTAAGTGCGGCAGTATTAATAAAACCCGATAAAAAGAGCCG
>DKDD01000153.1:209-4050 GCA_002451715.1 Ruminococcaceae bacterium UBA6857
GGGCCGCCGTGAAAAACTGCACGGCGGCGGTTGCTAAAGTTCAATCACTTTGAAAAAATTTCATTCATTTCCGCGGCTTTTCCGCAACTGAGTCTGCCCTCGGGACATTTTCCTTTGCTGAAACAGCTCGGACCGAATTTTTTGAAAAGAAGCGGAGAAACTTTTCGAAGTTCAAAAAGGAGTCTTGTTGCTTTTTCGCGAATTTCCCACTGCGCTCTTGTGCAGGTTCGAAGCTCAAAGAAAAGTTTAAGTTCGCGTCCGTTCATTGTTGAAACAACGTCAATCGTGTTGCCCGAAAGCAGGCAGTAAACACTTTCGCCCGCGGGAACGCCGAGACGGTTCATCTCGTCATAAAGTGCGGCGGTTTTTTCGAACGCGGCAATGTATTCTTCCATAAAGTCACTCTCTTTGACCGATTGCGGAATAATATAGCTTGTTCTGTAGCACTTATGAAGCTGCGGAACCAAAAGGCTTTGCATTCTGTGGCGCGCAAGGTGGGTCAGTGTGGAAAGCGAAATGTCATTGAAACGTATCGTGAACGCTGCGCTTTCAAGGGCGCGCGGTCTTGCCGAAGCGGCAACCGCGTCAATGATTTTTGAAACGTTTTCTTTGTTTTCAAGAACAGAATCAAGCTGATATGAAGAAAGCATTGCGTTTTCAATGAGTGCGGCTTTTGCAATCAGTTTTTCGCAGTCGGGAGTAGACGAAAGAATTTGAATGTCGGGTTTAAGTCCGTCCTCTTTCGGCAAATCAAAAGAAAAATCGGGCATGTCGGTGTAATTTTTGTTGTCTTCTTCAAAATTTCCGAAAACGCCGGGTGCGTATTTTTTACATTCTTCAAGAAGCTTCAGCCCGATGTTATAAATTTCGGGAATGTTTTTTCCGCGTCCGTAAAGCATTGCGCGAAGAACGTTGACTGTTTCTCTTCCGTTTAAGGAACAGAAAAAGTTGCTGAAAAAGCAATACGGCAAAACAAAACGCGCGTCCTCTTTCGGTACTCCGCCGTCGCAGAGTTTTGAATAAAGCTCAAAAAGATCGTTCATGTGTGCTTTGTATTTTTCGGTCAAAGCATTGTCGGGAAACGACGGAATATAGTATCCGCTGTCGGAAAAATCAACATAACGTCTCGATTTAACGGTGAATGACGCGAGTCTGAACTCAATCATAAACTGTTCAACAACAACGGAAACATTTTCAAAAGCAAGATTGAAAAATATATGCTCGATTGTTGAAGTGTGACCCGAGCGAATAACCTTTGAAATGAGGTTTGCGTTTTTTTCTTTGTCGTGGGAACGCTCAAAAATTTCAAGAGCCGTTCCTTTTTGGGTCGAAATTCTTCCCGAAGCGGCGCAAACGCTTTCGCCGCAATCGGTTATGCCTATGATATAGGCGCCTGATTCTTTCACTTTTTTCTCCTCCAAAGCATAAGTTACTGACTTCAATTTTATTATAACGCCGTTGCTTTGTCAATAGATATTTTCAAAGTATGGTTTGGCGAGGTGTCTTGCCGTAATCAAACGCCGCATAAACTTTCCTTTTTCGTACCGGCGCCGCAAGCGGCGCCCATGTGCTTTTTCAAAACAATCTTGAAAAACAATATAACTGAAAAATATCTATTATCTATTATCTGACTTCAAAAAAACGCTTGTTAACCTGAAACGCACAGCCTTTCAAATAAGAATTATATCGTAGGGGCGGATTTTGTTCCGCCCGAAGAATCTAACTTTTTTCGATGCGTAATTTTATGTGAAAATGCGCGGCTCATTTCGTAGGGGTCGGACCCGAGCCGACCCATGAAACGCAACCGTTTGCACACCGTGAATTTATAAAAAATCGGTTCGATTTAACTCGTAGGGGCGTCGCTCGAGGCTCCCGTCTGATTTACCGTTTGCACGACATAACCTAATCGGCACAATCTCCCTTGGCTCACTCCTGTGAGTGAGCCAAAATGTATTCTGCAAATTTTATTTAAAAAATAAAATCGTAGGGGCGGATTTTGTTCCGCCCAATGAAACCTAACCGTTTGCGGTTTATCTTTTGTGTTGCACAACGTGCAAGGCTTCATGGGTCGGCTCGGGTCCGACCCCTACGAAATTATGCTTAATTTTAATTTTGCAAAAGCGCTCCTTGGCTCCATCACAGGAGTGAGCCAAGGAAGGTTGTGCAATTTAGGCTACGCTCTACAATTTGAAAAGTAAACGGGAGCCTTGCGAGACTCCCCTACGATACAATTCTTATTTGAAAGGCAGTGCAGTTCAGGTTAACAAGCAGTTTTTCAAAGTCAGATAATAGATAAGAGATAATACATAATAGATAATAGATATTTTTCTTCCGAAAACCTTACGAGACTACCATACGATGAGTCGCAAAAAAGGCAGTCGCAAAGGTGCGAACCCATGCGGCTGCCGATATCGAAATCGATATAAATTTTTTATTTAACCGTTACGCTTTGAAGCTTTGAGGGGATAGATCTGATAACGGTCTTTCCGACTCTCTTGTTTGCGGTAACCTTGATGTAATAGGCTCTGCCGCTCTTGAGATTCTTGATGTTCCAAGCGTTTCTCTTTGCGTTTACGGTAACTGTTTTGTATGCACCGTTCTTTTTGAGGCTGTAAGAAATGGTATAGCCTGTTGCGCCGGCAACTTTCTTCCATTTAACGTTTACTTTCTTGTTTCCGGCGGTAAGTTTAACGTTGGTCGGCATTGCGCACTTTGTTGCGGTTAAAAGTGTTCTTGAAGCGCCGAAAACGTTCTTGCCGTCAACGGTAACGAAAGATGTTACAACAACTTTGTAATTTGTACCCTTTGAAAGCTTTTTGAATGTTGCTTTTCTTCCGGTTACGGTAACTGTTCTGACAAGCTTGTTGCCCTTGAAGAGCTGAACTCTGTATCCGCTTGCACCCGCAACTGCGCTCCACGAAACATTGATTGCCTTTGAGGTTTGCTTTGCGGCAACTTTTGCGGTTGCGGCCGGAGTGATTGTAAAGTAAAGAACCTTTGTTCCGCTATAGTTATCGCCGATGAACTTAACGGTTACGGAAGCCTTGCCGACTTTGTTGTTGTTTGCATAGGTGATTTCGTAATCAACACCGTTAACAAGCGCAGTGTTCTTTGCGTCTCTGATTACAACGGCAGGGGTTTGAGTTTTGCCGTTGTTTGCAAGAACTGCCTTTGTGAGAACAACTGTTGCAATTCTCGGAATTGCGGTTGATTCTACTGTTCCGCAGGTTGAGCAGGTTTTAACGATGCTGCCGTCCTTTGCGGTGGTTGCCTTTGTTGTGACAACGTCAAAGGCGTGACCGAGTGCGGGAAGAACTTCATATTCAACCAAAACTTCGCCGCAAACCGAGCACTTTTTGCCTGCGGTTGTTCCGTCTTCGGTGCAGGTCGGCGGGGTGGCGGGAACTTCTTCTTCGGTGTGGTGGCCGACAGCCTTGATAACTTCGGAAACGACCTTGTAATCGCAGCGTGTGCAGTGTTCGCCCTTTGTGCGTCCGTCAACAAGGCAGGTTGCCGGAAGAGCTTCGGCGTCTGTTACAATGTCGTGGCCAAGAGCGGGAACTTCTTTCGGTTCTTCGGTAACGGTGCCGCAAACTGAGCACTTCTTGCCGGCGGTCATGCCCTTTGCGGTGCAGGTCGGGTTAACGGCAGAAATTTCAACTTCGGTGTGTGCGGTCATCGGAACTTCGGTCTGTGCAACAAGAATTTCGCCGCAAACCGAGCATTTTTTGCCTTCGCTAAGACCTGTTTTTGAGCAGGTTGCCGGAACGGCGGGGATTGTTTCTTCGGTGTGTCCCTTCTTCGGGTCAACTTCCTGAGCAACAAGAATTTCGCCGCAAAC
>DKDD01000228.1:0-2636 GCA_002451715.1 Ruminococcaceae bacterium UBA6857
GAATTTTTTGGTGTGAAGTATAGAAAAGATTTTTTAGATCTTGAATGATTGTTGATAGGCTCTACACAAAAGCTGGAGTAGACACCAAATAGATCTACGAAAAAATAAAAAAGCAGAGCATATTTGGAGGAAATACGTTAAAGTGGAAATGTCAAGGTGACCATTAACGAAGACTCCATATGCTTCACGCTGATTTTACCGAAAACTTCTCGGATTGCAAGATATAAATGTAACAAATATTGAAGAAAATGAACAGAAAATCGTTATCTATGCCGAGATGAAAAGAAAAGTTATAGTTCACGACTATCGCAGACAGGTCATATTTCACTTCTTGCTATTGTGCCATATTTAGCATCAAGCCATACGCTCAAAATTTGTTAATAAAATGTGTATAATTTGTGAATTTTCTTCTCTGGCAAGGATGAGGCCCCCAGTTCAAATCTGGTTAGCAGCTCCAATCCCTTGAAACGTAAGGTTTCAAGGGATTTTTCATTATATTTAAAAAACCTTCAGGTCTCATTTCCGAACCGCAATTTTTAAGTTAGGGATGAGGTATGTTTTATGCGTAAAATCACGATGAATCGAACGGAAAACAAGAGTTTTGAGGACGTTTTCGGAGGTTCGTTCATCCATTACTTTCGTCAACATTGAAAATTTCTTCGTCATATGTTATACTTCGGGTGAAACATTTCATCGTATAATCTCGTTACATGGGTGGTGAAAGAAAAAGTGAAAAGACCCGAAAAAAAGGAAATTTTTATCGCCGTGGCAGTCATCATTCTCATCGCCGTTGCGGCTGCCGCACGCGTTTTCAGCAGAGGTTCACCTTACTCTGCACCGCTCAGCCTTTTGCGCAGCTTGATTTATATTTCGCTTATGACCGCATGGGGCTTTTCTGTTCGTTCAAGAATTATTCAACCGCAAACACGTCGCTATCTTTCCGCAACGTCCGCACTCATTGTTTTTTGGCTTGTTATTCGAACGGTAAAATACCTTTTTGTTTCGGGTGTCACCGCACAAAGATATCTTTGGTATCTTTATTATCTTCCCATGCTTTTCATTCCGCTGACGGCGGTTTTTGTTGCCCTCTCGCTCGGAAAAAGCGAGAACTTTCGTCTGCCGTCTTTTGTCAGACTGCTGTATATACCGTCGATTTTGCTGTTGGTTCTTGTTCTCACAAACGACCTTCATCAATTTGTTTTTTCTTTTCCGAAAGGTTCGATTTTTTCGGATTTGGATTACTCTTATTCACTCGGATTTTACGCCGTTACGCTTTGGGAACTGCTTTGTTCGGGTGCGGCGTTTGTTATAATGATTATAAAATGCCGAATACCGAAAAGCAAAGCTTTTCTTTGGCTCCCGATACTTCCGCTTTTTTTAATTTTGCTTTACGGTATGCTCTATGTTTTGAACGTACACTTCCTTTGGCTTATTGCCGGCGATATCACGGTATCCATAAGCTTACTTATCGTTGCCGCTTTTGAAAGCTGTATTGCCTGCGGACTTATTCAATCGAACACGGGTTATGAAGAACTCTTCTCTGTTTCTTCAATAAGTGCTCAAATTACCGATGACAATTTTGACGTTCGCCTTTCCTCTGCTTCCGCCGAAAGTATTCCGCAGAATATGCTCAAAAGAGCAAGCCTTGCCCCGGTCAGGCTTGACGGCGGAACTTTGCTCAAAGGCAACAAGCTTCATAAAGGCTATGTTTTTTGGCAAGAGGATATCTGCGAACTTGAAAAAGTTATCAATGAACTTGAAATAACTCAAGAGGAACTGAAAGACACAGGTGATGTTCTCAAAGCCGAAAGCGAACAGCAGGCACGAAGACTCAGGCTTGAAGAAGAAAACAGACTTTATGACCTTGTTGAAAAACAAACCGTGCGGCAGGTTGCGCTTCTTCGCGAAATGCTTTCAAAACTCAAAAGTACAAACGATATTTCCGAAGCAAAACATATTCTCGGAAATATCGTTATAATAGGTACATATATTAAAAGAAAAAGTAACCTTATCTTTGTTGAACGGCAAAAAATCACAATTTCGGCCGGTGAACTTCGCCTTTGCCTCGGCGAATCGGCGGCAAACCTCAAGCTTTGCGGTACGGAATGCAAAACCGTTTTGAACCTTGACGGTCAGCTTTTTGCAAAAACAGCAAACACAATATATGACCTTTTTGAAGCTGTCGTCGAAAAAAGCATCGACAGCCTTACATTACTTCTTCTTTATGCCGAAGAAAAAGACGGAAAGATTGCCGTCAACATTTCTGCCCTTTGCGAAGCGGAGCTTTCCATGCTTCAAAATGGATTTCAAAATCTTTCGGCAACGCACGACGAAGACGGACTTTGGTATCTTTCGCTCGAAATTGAAAAGGACGGTGAAAGCACATGAACGTTATAAAGGAAAGCTTTGACAACCTTCCGATTGCTGTTTGCTTTTTTGACAGCCACGGGCTTGTTCGCCTTGTCAATCGGCGTATGCTTGAAATCAGTTCGATACTTCTCGGCACGGAATTTCAAACGCTTTTTGAACTTCGTTTTGCTCTTGCTTCGCCCCCAAACAAAGAAGTTTATATCGTTGACAAAAATTCGCTCGTCTTTTGTTTTCCTGACGGAAAATTTCTTCGCTTTGAAGAAAAA
>DKDD01000228.1:2659-5476 GCA_002451715.1 Ruminococcaceae bacterium UBA6857
ATAAGTTCTCGGTAAAAACAAAGAACGTTATGCACAGGTCACCGCCGCAGACGTTACAAAGCTTGCCGTTCACCAAAAGGAACTACGAGAAGAAAACAACCGCCTTGCCGACGCAAACCGACGGGTAAAACAGCTCTATAACAATATGGCCGAAATTGTTCGCGAAGAAGAAATTCTTTCGATGAAAATGCGCGTTCACGATGACATCGGTCACAGCATTCTTTCTGCAAGAAAAGCACTTTTGACAAACGAAAATATTGACACAATCAAAAACAACGCCGCGGTTTGGGAAAAATCAATTGAGCTTTTGTATCATTCAAACAACATGCCCGATGATTTTGACGACATTGCGTATGCGAAAGAGCGTGCCGCCGCGCTCGGAATAACGGTTTTTGAAAACGGAGATTTTCCTTCAAATAATGCTTTGCGCCGACTTATTGCCATTGCGTTGCGCGAAAGCGTGACAAACTGCGCCCGCCACGCCGACGGAACGGAAATTTATGTCACCCTCAAAAACGAACCCGAATTTTTCACCGCAAAAATTACCAACAACGGCAAAACACCCGAAAAGGAAATTATTGAGGGCGGCGGACTTTCCACTTTGAGAAAGCGCATTGAAAAAAGCAGCGGAAAAATGCAAATTCAAAGTCTTCCGTTTTTTGAGCTTTCGGTTTCACTGCCGATAAAAGGAGAAGAAGATGACTAACGTTATGATTGTTGAAGACCAGAAAATGATTCGAGGTCTTCTTGAAAGCTACATTCAAAAAGAACCGAACTTTCGGGTTGTTTTTTCGGTTGCCGGGGCGAGCCTTGCGCCCGAACTTTGCAAGGAAGCAAAAATCAATCTTATTTTGATGGACGTTCAAACCGAACACAGAGAAAACGGACTTTGCGCCGTTCAAAAAATCAAGGAAACGAATCCCGAAATTAAAATTGTTGTTGTGACTTCGCTTGTTGATTTTGACGTTTTGAAAAAAGCAAAGGCTTTCGGTGCCGACAGCCTTTGGTATAAAGACACAGACGAAGAAACACTGATGGACGTTGTTCGGCGAACCGTTTCGGGCGAACACATTTTTCCCGATTCGCCGCCGGAAGTTGAAATCGGCACGGCAAAAAGCACGGAATTCACAAAAACGGAACTTATTGTTCTTCGCCACCTTGTTCGCGGCTTGTCATACGGAAAAATCGCACAGGAAATGGGCATTGAAGTGACAACAGTGAAATATCACGTTACAAACATGCTTCAAAAAACAAACTTTAAAAACAAGCTTCAGCTTGCCCTTGCCGTCAGCGACGCAAAATTCATTGCCGACCTTGAAGATATTTAAATAAATTTTCTGCCACCCTGTACTAAAGTACGGGGTGGTTTTTTTATGTTCGGAGTAAAATATACCTGAAAGTGGGAAGCTTTTAAATTCATGCTTCTGAAAGGAGGGTGATCTTATGCGAAGAATTGTGCTTGATATGCAATGCACACTCTTTGCCGACGCAATTTCGCAGGCGCTCACAAGCAACGACCCGGACTTTGAACCGAGCCGAACAGAAGTTCCGGACGAAACGGTTCGGCTTTGCAAATCAAGCCGCGCTTATGCACTCATCATGGAGGTTACGGGCAACACTCCGCGCAGCCTTGAAGAACGGCTTGAACTGAGCCGAAAAATCAGAGAAAACGTTTCGGGCTGCAAAATTGTTTTGCTTGTTGACGAAGAAGCCGACCCGACGCTTGCCGCAAAGGTCAGACAGGCAAAAAAGGACGGTCTTGTTGACAATTTTATCTATGCCTCGATTTCACCCGCCTATCTTTCGGCAGTAATTGACGCACTGTAAAAATATTTTTGAGAGGTGTTCAAAATGAAAACCAAAAGATTACTTGCTTTAATAACGGTTTTAATTCTTGGCTTTTCCGTTTTCGGCGAATTGCCGTTTGCCGATTCGGCATTTTCAATCACGGCTTCGGCCGCAAGTACTGTGCAAACAAAGGCAGCAAAAAAACAAACCATGTCAAAAAAAGCTCGTGCTTCGCTCAAAAGAATCAGAAAACAAATCAAAAGCAAAAACAAAAATGTCGGCATTGCTTACATCGGCTATGCAAAGAAAAGAAAAACAAAAAAACAGCTTCGCGCCGCGGTGAAAAATTCAAACCTCGCGTTCGTTTGTCCGTTTCTTTCGGAAGTACCGCTTGAAAACTATGCTTTTGCCGGCGGCGGAGAACTTTTTGCCCTTGTTCCGCAAAACAACAAAGTTTCTTTTGCTCTTTACAAATCAACCGTTGCGAAAAACGGAAAGTATAAAAACGCGAAGAAGCCGTTTTACACCGGAAAACCCGGCGAAATTGTCATTCTTTGCTGTAACCCGAGCGACCTTTATTCAAACGTTTTGATTGTTGCAAAGGGCGCGGCGAAAAACGGAAAAGCTCTTTCTTTCCGTCCGTTTATCTCGCTCAAAACGGGAAAACTTACGCGAAGCAAAAAGTATTACGACTTTTCGCTTTATGAAGATCAGAATGTTACCGACATCAATATTCAAATTTGCTATGAAATTCTTTTCGGTTATGACGAAGTCAGATATTATATGAACCGCGGAATGAGTGTTGTTTACCTCAACAAAAAGCAAAAAATCAACGGTCGTCCGTGTTGGATTTTTGCCGCCGGAACAAACAAAAACGATCAGTTTGTTACCGAACAGCTTTACGGCGTTTGCGATAATCTTGTTTATGCTTATGACGCAGTGAGTGATTCATGGAAGGCTCTCGGCATGGGATAAAATCACAATATAAAGCCAAATAAAATAAATCAAAAAGGAGTTTTTACTATGGGA
>DKDD01000199.1:0-446 GCA_002451715.1 Ruminococcaceae bacterium UBA6857
GAATGATAAGGTTCTTTTTTCTCCCGCAAATATAAAGTCTTCCTTTTTCGTCTTTTTTTCCGTAGTCCCCGGTAAGGAACCAGCCGTCTTTGAACGAAAGTGCCGTTGCATTTTCATCGCTGTAATAGCCGGAAAAGACGTTTGCTCCCTTGACGGCAATTTCGCCGACGCCGTCCTTATCGGGAGAAAGAATTTTACATTCGGTACATTTTACGCATTTCCCAACGCTTTCGCTTTCCTTGAGAACGTTGTTGTTGATTGTTACAATCGGCGAAGCCTCCGTAAGACCGTAGCCGATAATAATATTAAACCCGAGAAGCGAAAGAAAACGTGCCCTTTCGCCGTTGACCGGCGCACCGCCGACAGACATCATCGGGAACCGATAGCCGAAGCTTTTTCGAACAGAAGCAAAAAGCGGCTTTCTTATATCGATTCCGACTTTCAAA
>DKDD01000199.1:487-13362 GCA_002451715.1 Ruminococcaceae bacterium UBA6857
TCAAAAGGGCGGGAAGCTTGTTTTGTTCTTTTGCATTTTTGACAATGTTTTCATAGATGTTGTCCATGAGAAGCGGAACGCAGGACATTCCCTCCGGTTTAAAATCAAGAAGATTTCGGCTGAAATGCCGCAGACTGTCGTTGATATACAAAACGGCGCCGAGGCAAAGCGCAGAAAGCACACAGCATGAAAGCTCATATGTATGATTCATCGGAAGAACCGACATCGCAGAGTATACCGGTTCAATAAAGCCGAGAACGCCTTCAACGTTTGAAGAAAAGTTGCGGTGGGTCAAAACAACGCCCTTGTTTTCTCCCGTTGTTCCGGAGGTGAAAACAATCGCCGCCGTGCTTTCGGGCTTCGCGCAAAAGACCGATTCGTCAAAACCGCTTTTTTGAATGTTCTGCCTTTCTGCCGAAAGAATACCCTTAAAATCTTCATATTCGTCGCCGGGTTTTCCGTTCATGCAAACGCAAAGAAAGTTTTCATCCGTTTTGCATTCCTCGGCGGCTTTTTTATATGTGCGGCTGAAAAAGACCGCTTCGCAGTCGCCTTTTTTGCAAAGCTTTGCAATTTCGGGGTCGGTCAGTTCTTTGTCAATCGGAACGGCAACTGCGCCGGTGCAAGTTACGGCAAAAAAGGTTACCAGCCACGCATATGAATTTTCTCCGACGATTGCGATATGGCTTTTTTGAAGCCCTTTCTTAACAAGATACGCCGAAACGGCCTGAATGTCAAGATAAAAATCATCTACCGAATGAACGCAGACATCTTTTTTTGTTTTTTCAACAATACAATCGTGGCCTGAATAAAACATTTTCATTCTTTGAAGAATATCCAAAAGCGAGGAAAGTTCACCTTTGCCGAAGAAGAGCTTTCTTTGGCGGTTAAGCCGGCGTTTATATTTCAGTGTTGGCTTTTCCATGTGTTTTATTCCTTTACGAGATCAGGTCAAGAAGCTCTTTAACGGTAAGCTCCGGCGAAGCAACGCCGGCATTAATGACCTTCACTGCGTTTTTGTGGAGCTTTTCAATTTGCTCTTTTGTGAGAATGTTTGTGCGATACATATAATAAAAGTCAATTCCGCCGTCCGTCGGGTCAACAAACGAAAATGTATAAAGCGGCATAACATATCTTCCGGGGTTGTATCCGCGGAAAGTTTCTTTTGTGTCGTCGCCGAAAATTCCGAGCCGCGCAAGCGGAAGCCAGGTATACATCATGAACGACGGTCCCTGAGCTGCGCTGTAGCCATAGATATCCTGCTGAATTTTTCTTGATGCAAGATACGGAAAGTTCATGTGACGAAAAAGTTTGTTGCGGATTTCCGAAGTATCTTCAAGCGTTTGCATAAAGCTGTTTTCGTTTTTGAAAATGACTCTTGTCATGAAAGGCTGAGCAAGGCAACCGCCCATGTGCTGCTGGCTTTTTGTCACTCTTCTTCCGCAAAGAACCATCATGAACGTATCGTTGATTCTGTTGTGAATTGAAGAAGCATGAATCCTGAAGCCGGTTTGAATAAGCGTTTCGGGAGCAATAAGATGCTCTTTGCAAAAAGCAAGAACTTTTTTTGCGTCTTTCGGTTCAATTCTCATTCTGAGAATTTCTGAACGGTCATGAATCGGGTCATATGCCGCAGGAACACGAAGAGCGGGATTCTTTTTCTTTATGCGCTGCTTTTCAAGCAGTTCCGGTCCATGAAGTCCGCAGTAATAAGGTTCGCCGCCGTTTTTGTGATACTCGGTGATAAATGCCGCGTCGGCGGAAAATTTCTTTTTGTTTTGAAGATAGGCGTATTCTTTTTGAAGATACTCTTCAAAGCTTGAAAGCGGAGCTGGAAGAGCCGTTCGTTTTTCAAGCGCATTATAAATTTCAAAAAGGTCCTTATAGAAAACAGAAACGGCAAGTGCGTCCATAACCATATGGCAAACGTTGAAAAACACACCCTGCTCGCCGTTGTCATTTTTAAAAAAGTAAAGGCGGAATGTTTCATCCTTAAAGAATTTTACGGGTTTTGAAGCGTCGCTGTTGAAAAATTCTGTCTGTTCAGCATCGTCGCGAAAATGAAGCACACGTATTTTTTCAAATTCAAACGAAGGCAAAAAAAATTGCTTGACGCTTTTTTGATCTTTGACAAAACGAAGCCTAAGACAATCGTTTCTTTGAATTTCGATATTGACCGCTTTTGCAAGAATCCTGAAATCAAGTTCCTTTTTTATCGAAAAGGAAGTCGGGATTTGAATAACCTGCTTGTGAAGACTGTATTTTATCATAAAATACATTGTCTGCTGCGAGGGTATAAGCTCATAGAGCTTTTTATTTTCTGCTTTCTTCAATGTTAACATCTCCTTAAACGAAAAAATTTATCGTTTAAAATTTTCCCCTTATAAAATAATAATTGAAACGTGTTAATGAGATGTAAATATGTCGTTAACGCGTGGTTAAATTTTGTTAATACTTCGTTAATTTATACGCATAAATTTCTCAATAGTTATTATTGTGACAAAAAAGTACATTCTGTCACAAATCAGCAGCAAATTTTTTTGCAACCGAAATTTTTTGAAAGTTCTTCGCCTTTTGCAATGAGGGCGGAAGAAACCGCTTCTTTGTCCGCACCGCCTTTGATTTTTCCGCCGGAAAAAAGCGCAAGCGGAAACTTGTCTGAAAGTCCGTCAACAATCGTCACACTCATCATTCCGCAAAGCGTACCGTCAACAAAACAAAGCAAAAGGCTGTGTCCGGTCTGCGAAAGAACTTCGTCAAAACGGTCGGCAAGCGCGACGGAAAAAACCGGCTCTTTTTCAAAACCGAGTGCGGCAACGGACGGAAGATCGGTGCGGTCTGCTTTTCGAACTTCAATTTTCATATGTATTTCTCCTTTTTCAATCTGACCTTTTTGGTCAAGCTTTTTGAAATATATATGAAAAACGGCGCATAAATATAATTGAACTTTTTTTAATTATCGGCAATTGCTTATGAAAGGGGTTTGATGAAAGTGGACTGCTGTTCAATAACCGAACTTCGAAACAAAGAGGTAATCAATGCAAAAAGCGGATGTCGAATTGGTTTTGTTTCCGACGTTGAAATCAATACCTGCGACGGAAAGCTTGTTTCAATCATTGTTTGGGGCAAATGCCGCTGCTTCGGTCTTTTCGGAAAAGACGAAGACATTCGAATTTGCTGGAACGATATTCAGGTGATCGGCGACGACACAATTCTTGTTTGTGCCGACATTCCAGACCGTCCGCCGCGCCCGCCAAAACGTCCCGGCGCAGGAAAAGGCGGTTTTTTTGAAAACCTTTTTAGATATTAACAAACCTAAACGTTTGCGGCCGGGCTTATGCGGCGCAAACAAAATTCTGCCTTTATGCCCGCACTTCACGAATGAATCGGTTAAATAAACGCAATATAAGAGTCTTAAAAAATTCAAGGGAAAGGCGGCAAAGGCTTTCCCTTGAACAATACTGTAAACAATCTAATTTTACAGCAAGCAGTTACTTGTTATTTTTTCTTGCCGCAAAGCGCTGAATTGCCTTGACCGTTTCAACAATCGGAACAATCAAAAATGCAAGGAAAAGCGAAACGGCATAGGCTTTTGCGTCAAGCTTTGCAAAGCCGAAAAGATTTGAAAGAAAGTCGATTTCAACAACGGCAGTTGTAAGAACAAGCGACGCCGCCATCGCAAGGTAAAGCGCCTTGTTGTGGTGCTTTTTGAAAAGCATGGCAACGGAAGAACCGCGCTGTGAACGCATGTTGAATGAATGGAAAATTTCGCACATCGACATTGTGAAAAACGCCATTGTCATTCCCTCGGAACTGTCTGCAATATTTCTGAAAACAAGTGTTCCGGTTTCAAGATATTCGCCGACATAAAATGAAATGACCGTAAGAATCGTTACAAGAACGCCCTGATAAAAACAGTCAAAGCCGAGTCCGCCGGAAAAAATTCCGTCGTCTTTTGCACGCGGCTTTCTTTTCATAATGTTCTCTTCGCTTTTTTCAAGCCCGAGCGCAAGCGCGGGAAAACAGTCTGTAACAAGATTGATAAACAAAAGGTGGGGCGCTTTGAGAATTGTGAAATTCATCACAGAAGCAAAGAAAATCGAAAGCACTTCGGAAAGATTTGAACCGAGCAGGAATTGAATTGCCTTGCGAATGTTGTCATAAATCCGCCTGCCTTCGCCGACAGCCGAAACAATCGTTGCAAAATTGTCGTCGGCAAGAACCATGTCCGCAACGTTTTTGGTGACGTCCGTTCCGGTGATTCCCATTCCGATTCCGATGTCGGCGCTTTTGATTGAAGGAGCGTCGTTAACTCCGTCGCCGGTCATCGCCGTAACAAAACCGAGCGAACGCCAAGCGTTGACAATTCTTGTTTTGTGTTCGGGCTGAACACGCGCATAAACGCGGACTTTTTGAACAACCTTTTTAAATTCCTCGTCGTTCAGCTTGTCAATATCGGCGCCGCTCATTGCTTCGCTGTCACTTTTGAGTATTCCGAGTTCGCGTGCAATCGCCTTTGCGGTGTTGATGTGGTCGCCGGTAATCATTACCGGTGTTATTCCCGCTTCGCGGCATTCTTCGATTGCCGCTTTAACTTCGGGGCGCACCGGGTCAATCATTCCGACAAGGCCGATGAAAACAAGGTCGTTTTCAAGTTCCTCCGCCGAGTATTCAGCGGGCTCTTTTTCATAAATTTTATATGCCGCGGCAAAAACGCGAAGTGCACGATTGCCCATTTCGGTATTCGCGTTCAAAATTTCCGCTTTCTTTTCTTCTGTCAACGGAAGAATCTCTTTTCCGAGACGGAAGAAAGCACATTTTTTGAGTATTTCGTCCGGTGCGCCTTTGGTGTACTGCACAAATCCATTCTCATTTTTATGAACGGTAGACATCATTTTTCTTCCCGAATCAAAAGGAATTTCTCCGACTCTGGGTTGTTTTTCAAGAAGCGTTTTCTTTTTTATGCCAAGTTTTTCTGCGTAATTTATGAGTGCAGCTTCGTCCGGTTCACCGGTGCTTTTTCCGTTTTCGTCAATTTCGGCATTTGTGCAAAGAGCCATTGCCGAAGCAAGAAACTCTTCGTCTTCGCCGAATTTGTCAACAACGGTCATAACGTTTTGAGTGAGTGTTCCCGTTTTGTCCGAACAGATAATCTGTGTGCAGCCGAGCGTTTCAACGGCCGTCATTTTTCGTATAATCGCGTTTTTCTTTGACATGTTGGTGACACCGATTGCAAGAACAATCGTCATTACTGCAACAAGGCCTTCCGGAATTGCGGCAACGGCAAGCGCAATCGCCGTGATGAAAGAGTTAAGCGCAACGTCAATAAATTCCGGTTTTTCCGCGGCAAGGAAAAACTTTGCGATAATGTCATACGCAAAGATGAATGCGCAAACGCCGAGTACAAGCTTTGTCAAAACCTTTGAAAGTTCGGAAAGCTTGATTTCGAGCGGGGTTTTTCCCTCTTGAGTCAGTGAAATTGCAGATGCGATTTTTCCCATTTCGGTGTTCATTCCCGTTGAAACAACAACGGCCTTTCCGCGGCCGTAAACAACGGTTGAACCCATATATGCCATGTTTTTTCTGTCGCCGAGCGCAATATCTTCACCGCTTTTTTGCATCAGTGCACCGACAATTTTTGAAACCGGAACCGATTCGCCGGTGAGCGCGGCTTCTTCAATTTTCATGCTCATACATTCGATAATGCGGCAGTCTGCGGGAACGGCATCGCCTGCGTCAAGCAAAACAATATCGCCGGGAACAAGGTTTTCGCTTCTTACCGTTTCGATTTTTCCGTCCCTCAACGTTTTTGTTGTTGCGGCAGACATTTCCTGAAGCGCTTCAATTGCTTTTTCGGCTTTGCTTTCCTGAACAACGCCGAGCACTGCGTTGACAATTACAACAAAAAGAATAATCAGCGAGTCGGTCGGAACAACGGCTTTTCCGGCTTCAATGATATCCGTTGCGGCCGAAACGGCGGCGGCAACGATGAGAATGATTATCATCGGGTCTTTCATTTGGTTGAAAAAGCGTTTCAAAGCGGAATCTTTTTTTGCTTCTTCAAGTTTGTTCTTTCCGTGTTCGGCAAGTCGTTTTTCCGCTTCGGATGAAGAAAGCCCGTTTTCGGTTGTTTTGAGGTCGGAAAGAACCTCTTCGGTTGGTTTGAGGCAACAGTTCATTTTGCTTCTTCCTTTCATATGTTAAAAGTATACGCAAAAAGACCCTTAGCAAAACGCAGAAAGCTAAAGAAAATCTTTGAAAAATCTGTGTTTTGTTAAAGGTCTTGTTACCGCAAAAGCAGCCTGCAAACCAGTTTTGCGCGAAAAGAATCCGCAAAACGTGTTGATGATTTGCAGCGAATGAACTACTCCCCTTTAAATGGGCTGTTTGCAATCATTATATTATCAGATTCAAAGAAAAATGTCAAGCAAAAGTGCTTTTGAAAAAGCGCCGCACAGCCGGAAAGGTGCACATCGGCTTTCACCATTGACTTATTAAAAGAATTGTAATATAATTACTTTCACGTAATCTTTTTTTGAAAAGGACGGTGTGTAGGTTTGAGCGACTACGGTTTCAACACAAAATGTCTCCATGCGGGATACAGCCCGAAAAACGGTGAACCGCGGGTTCTTCCGATCGTTCAAAGCACAACATATAAATATGATTCAAGCGAAGAAATGGGACGGCTGTTCGACCTTGAAGAAAGCGGATATTTCTATACCCGCCTTGCAAACCCGACGAACGATGCCGTTGCCGCAAAGCTTGCTTCGCTCGAAGGCGGCGTCGGTGCGGTGCTGACTTCTTCGGGTCAGGCGGCAAATTTCTTCGCTGTTTTTAACATTGCCGGCGCAGGCGACCATGTTGTTGCGTCGAGCGCGATTTACGGCGGAACATTCAACCTTTTCAACGTCACGATGAGAAAACTCGGCGTTGACTTCACTTTTGTTTCGCCCGACTGCACAAAAGAAGAACTTGACGCCGCTTTCAAAGAAAACACAAAAGCCGTTTTCGGCGAAACGCTTTCAAATCCGTCGCTCAATGTTTTTGACATTGAAAAGTTTGCTTCTGCGGCTCACGAACACGGCGTGCCGCTTATTGTTGACAACACTTTTCCCACCCCGGTCAACTGCCGCCCATTCCTTTTTGGTGCAGACATTGTTACCCATTCTACAACGAAATATCTTGACGGCCACGCAACCTCCGTCGGCGGCGCGGTTGTTGACAGCGGCAACTTCGATTGGGAAAAAAGCGGAAAGTTTTCTTGTCTCACAACGCCTGATGAATCCTATCACGGCGTTGTTTACACCGAAAAATTCGGAAAACTTGCCTATATTCAAAAGTGCGTTGCCCAGGTTATGCGCGACCTCGGTTCGATTCCAGCTGCGATGAATTCGTTTCTTCTGAATCTCGGAATGGAAACGCTCCCGCTTCGTGTTGAACGTCATTGCGAAAATGCGCTTGCCGTTGCAAAGCACCTTAAAGAAAGCGAATATGTTTCGTGGGTATCCTATCCGTCGCTTGAGGGAGACAGCCAGTTTGAAAAAGCGAAAAAGTATATGCCGAACGGCACTTGCGGTGTTGTTTCTTTCGGCGTTAAAGGTGGAAGAGCGGCGGCAACAAAATTCATGGATTCTTTGAAACTTGCTTCAATTGTTACCCATGTTGCGGACTGCCGCACCTGCGTTTTGCACCCGGCTTCAACAACGCACCGCCAGCTGACTGACTCGCAGCTTGAAGAATGCGGAGTAAAAAGCGACCTTATCCGCCTTTCGGTCGGAATCGAAAACGTCGAAGATATTATTGAAGATATTGATCAGGCACTCAAAACCGCCTGTGAATAATAAAAAGAAAAGAAACAAAAAGTATATTAAGAAAGAAAAAATGAGGTTTTTTGAAAGATGAAACTCGGAATTGTCGGTTTGCCGAATGTCGGCAAAAGTACCCTTTTCAACGCAATCACCAATGCGGGCGCCCAGTCCGCAAACTATCCTTTCTGCACAATTGAACCGAATGTCGGCGTTGTTGCCGTTCCCGATTCAAGACTTGATAAGCTTGCAGAAATGTATAATCCCTTGAAGATTACCCCGGCAACGGTTGAATTTGTTGACATTGCCGGACTTGTTCGCGGCGCTTCAAAGGGCGAAGGACTCGGAAACAAGTTCCTTTCCCATATCCGCGAAGTTGACGCAATTGTTCACGTTGTACGCTGTTTTGAAAGCACCGATATCATCCACGTTGACGGTTCGGTTGACGCAAAGCGCGACATTGAAACAATTAATCTTGAACTCATCCTTTCCGACCTTGAAATGGTTGAAAGAAGAATCGACAGAACAACAAAAGCCATGAAAGGCGACAAGTCGCTCGCTTCCGAAGTTGCTTTCTTCAAACGTGTTAAAGAAGCGCTTGAAAACGAAAAACCGGCAAGAAGCGTTGAATGCGACGAAACCGAAAAAGCTCTTCTTGATTCCGCCTGCCTTCTTACGGGCAAAAAAGTTATCTATGCCTGCAACATGAGCGAGCAGGACTTTACAAACGGTATTGAAGAAAACGAGAATTACAAAGCCGTTTGCGCTCTTGCGGCGGCAGAGGGCAGTGAGGTTCTTCCGATTTGCGCCGGACTTGAAGCGGAAATTTCTTCGCTTTCAAAAGAGGATAAGGAAATTTTCCTTGCCGACCTCGGCGTTCAGGAGGGCGGACTCGATCTTCTCATCAGAAAGTGCTATCATCTTCTCGGCCTTATTTCGTACCTCACCGCAGGTCAGCCGGAAGTCAGAGCATGGACAATCAAAGAGGGCACCAAAGCACCGCAAGCCGCCGGAAAGATCCATTCGGACTTTGAACGCGGTTTCATCCGCGCCGAAGTCGTTTCCTATGAAAACCTTATTGAATGCGGCTCCCTTGCGGCGGCAAGAGAAAAGGGACTTATCCGCTCCGAGGGTAAGGAATATGTTATGAAAGACGGCGACGTTGTTCACTTCCTTTTCAACGTCTGATTCGGATTTGGGAAAATACGTTGTCATTTCAGACAAAAATTGAATATTTAGGCACTCCGTTTTTGAAAAAATCATTGACAAACGGAGTGCTTTATTATAAAATGAAGACATAGATACGCCTTGTGTCGGGCTTGACCGGAACACAGGGCAAAAATCACTTTTTAAAACCAAAGGAGAAAAAACAATGAAAAAGACAGCTCGTATTCTTGCTCTTGTTCTTTGCCTTGTTCTTTCGGTTTCGGCTCTGTCCGGCTGTACGATCAAGCTGAACATCAACGTTAACAACACCGGAAGTGTTACCCCGGCAAACAACACAACCGCTGCTCCGGTAACCGCCGCACCGGAAACCACCGCCGTTCCGGCTTCAACCGCTGCTCCGGATGCAACACCGGATGCAAGCAAACCTGCCGATAAGCCCGCCGACAGCAAGCCTGCCGACAACAAACCCGCTGCCGAACTTTCCTCTTCTTCCTCAAAAGAAGACATCGTTGCGGAATATGTGAAAGTTTATAACACCACCAAAAAAGCCGGAACATTCACCGGTCACGACACAATGGCTCTCACAAGCGTTCTTATCGACGGAAAAGAAAACAGCATGGTTAAAAGCCTTGCCGCCGGTATTGTTAAAGCTGACGCAAAGGATATGCAGCTTCCGCCGTATACCGACAGCAACCCCGGTATGGAATGCATGATCACCGCAGCAGACGTTGCCGAAGCAACATACAAAGACAACGGCGACGGAACCGCAACAATCAAAATCGTTCCGATTTCATGCAAGAACTCAAGAAGATTTGAAGACGCACAGGGCAAGATGTTCAACGTTATGGAAGACGTTAAGAGCACAGTTGACGGAATCAGCATGATCTCATGGGCAGAAGGCGACACCGATTCAAACGTTGTTCTCACCTGCGACGGCGGCTATGCCGAAGTTACCTATGACAAGGCAACAAAAATGATGACCGCTGCCGATTACACTCTTATCACTATTGCAGACGTTCAGCACGCTAACGTTGCGATTCTCAAGAATAAGAGCGCAACCGCAACCTTTGATTATAAGATGCTCTTCCCCGGAAACGGCTGATAAAAAATTAACAGCAAACACTTCGGGCGTCCTTTTCGGGCGCCCGTTTTTATATAACAAAACATCCGCTTGACAAAAAGCAATCGGCTGAGTATAATATAAACATAAAAGGGTGCCGCGATAAGCGGTTGCTCCGAAATGTTGTGTTATATAAGAAACACCGCCATTCGGACTAGGCGGTGTTTTTTGCTTGTTTATAAAGTAAAAGAACCGCCGCACAATACCTGCGGCGGTTCTTTTAATGTCAGATTTAATTTTAAATGTTATTTATAATAAGGCTCAATATAGAAAGCCGAAAGAAAACGGAAAAGAAAAGTTTTCAAAAAATTCTTAATTTTTCCGAATAAATTTCCCTTTCTGCGGTTGCATATACTTCTTATTTATAGTATAATAAACGGTAACTATGATGAGGGGGTATGCCTGTTTGGAAGCTTATCTTGACAACAGCGCAACAACAAAGCCTTGCGAGGGCGCAAAAAAAAGAATCAACGAAGCGCTCGATTCCCTTTGGGGCAATCCCTCGTCGCTCCATGATGTCGGCCTTTCCGCCGAAATTTTGCTCGGCGACGCAAGAAAAGCCGTTTCTTCTCTACTTTCCTGCAAGGAAAGCGAGCTTTACTTCACTTCGGGAGGAACGGAAAGCAACAACATTGCCCTTTTCGGCGCGGCTCACGCAATGAGCAAAAGGGGAAAAAAGCTTGTTGTCTCTTCGGTTGAACACCCGAGCGTTTCAAGAGTTTTTGACGAACTTGAAAAAGAAGGCTTTGAAGTTGTTCGCCTTCCGGTTGACCGTTTCGGCGTTGTTTCAAAAGAAGCGCTTGAAAACGAGGTTGACGAAAGCACTGTCCTTGTCAGCATGATGGCGGTCAACAACGAACTCGGTTCGGTTGAGCCGTTCGAAATGCTTTCAAAGGTTGTCAAAGATAAACACTCCCCGGCGCTTGTTCACGTTGACGCGGTTCAGGCGTTCGGAAAAATACAGCTGAACGTCAAAAAGCTCGGCGTTGACCTCATGAGCGTCAGCGCACACAAAATTCACGGCGTTAAGGGCGCGGGTGCGCTTTTCGTCAAAGACGGCGTTCACCTTGCTCCGCACGTTTTCGGCGGCGGACAGGAAAAAAACGTTCGCCCTGGGACAGAGCCTCTTCCCGCAATTGCCGCCTTTTACGGCGCGGCAGAAGAAGTCAACATCAAAAAGTCACTTCCATATGTTACTGCGCTTCGCGATGAATTTGTGGCTTCGCTTTCAAAAATCGACGGTGTTGTAATCAACAGCGGCGAAAACGCACTGCCGTATATCGTCAACATTTCACTTCCCGGACGTCCGTCGGAAGCGGTGCTCAACTTCTTTTCTTCAAAAGGGATTTTTGTTTCGGCAGGTTCCGCCTGCGCAAAAGGACACAGAAGTCCCACGCTTACCGCTGCGGGACTTGAAACCGAACTTGTCAATTCCTCGCTTCGAATCAGCCTTTCAAGGTTCACAACAAAAAAAGAACTTGATTTTTGCCTTGAGGGACTTGAAAGCGCAATCAAAGCGATTCGCAAAAAGTAAAATTATCTCGGAGAGTTAAAATAAATGAAAAAAGTTATTCTCATAAAAAACGGCGAGCTTGTTCTTAAAGGACTCAACCGTTCAACATTTGAAGATATGCTCATCAAAAATATGCGCCGAAGACTTTCGCCGCTCGGCACATTCAATTTTATAAAAGCGCAGTCAACAATCATTGCCGAACCGCAGGATGAAGATGTCGACTTTGACGAAGCCGTTGAACGAATTAAGCGTGTTTTCGGAATCGTTGCTTTTTCCGTTGCGGGCGTAACGGAAAAAGACCTTGAAAAAATTAAGGAAGCCGTTATGGAATTTCTCGGCGACGACCTTCGCTCGGTAAAAACTTTCAAAGTCAACGCAAAACGCAGCGACAAAAAGTTTCAATATAAATCACCGGAAATCTGCCGCGAAGTCGGTGGATACATCCTTTCAAAAATTCCGTCACTCAAAGTTGACGTTCACAATCCGGAACTTACCGTTACGGTTGAAGTGCGCGACAAACACGTTTTTGTTCACGGCAACCAAATCAAGGGCGCAGGCGGAATGCCCGTCGGTTCATCGGGAAGAGCGGCACTTCTCCTTTCCGGCGGAATCGACAGTCCGGTAGCCGGTTATATGATGGCAAAACGCGGAGTCAAGATCGAAGCCGTATATTTTCATGCGCCGCCATACACAAGTGAGCGCGCAAAGCAGAAAGTCATCGATCTGGCAAAACTGGTAAGTGAGTATGCAGGCGAGATCACCCTTCATATCGTAAACTTTACCGACATTCAGATGTATATTTATGACAAATGTCCGCACGATGAATTGACGATCATTATGCGCCGTTATATGATGAAGATTGCAGAATATATCGGAAAAGAGACGGGATGTCTGTCGCTGATCACCGGCGAGAGCGTAGGTCAGGTGGCAAGCCAGACGATGCAGAGCCTGGTGGCAACCAATGCGGTCTGTACGATGCCGGTATTCCGTCCGGTCATTGCCTTTGATAAGCAGGATATCATCGATATCGCAGAAAAGATCAATACGTTTGAGACGTCGATCCTGCCATACGAAGACTGCTGTACAACCTTTGTGGCAAAGCACCCGGTCACCAAGCCGGAGCTGGAGCGCATCGAAAAATCCGAGACACATCTTTCCGAAAAAATTGACGAAATGTTTGAGACAGCGGTGTCAACACGCGAGATCATAAAGGTTTCCCCAGATTCGGAAGAATAAAGAAAAAGAAAAGGGTGGGAGATTTTAAAAGATA
>DKDD01000208.1:0-4179 GCA_002451715.1 Ruminococcaceae bacterium UBA6857
CGAGGGCAGACGCCTTATTGAACAGGGCGGCGTTTCGCTCGATGATGAAAAAGTTGCCGATTTTGCTGCAGTAATTCCTGCTTCTGCTTTTGAAAAAGGTCACGTTATCCTCAAAAAAGGCAAAAAAGTTTTCAATAAGCTCGTTATTGAATAATATATTATATTGTAAAATTTCAGCCGGGCAAAAATTTTTGCTCGGCTGATTTGTGTGTAAATAAGGTGAATAAAATGACAGGACTCGGAACGATTGTTAATTGTGCGGCGGTTGTTGTCGGCGCAGTGATAGGAATGGTTTTAAAAAAAGCGCTTAAAGAGCGTGTTTGCGAACTCATCATGCAAAGCATGGGACTTGCGGTAATTTTTATCGGGGCTGCCGGCGGTATCGGCAGAATTATCGAACTCAATAAGCTTGATAACGGAACGACCCAAATTGTGCTGATGGTAATCGCGTTTGCGCTCGGCGCGTTTTTCGGCGAACTTATAAATATTCAGCATTTGACTGAGCGTTTTGCTGCATGGCTGAAAATAAAAACAAAAAGTGAAAATGACACAGGCTTTGTTTCCGGCTTTGTCAGCGCTTCGCTTACAATTTGTGTCGGCGCAATGGCAGTCATCGGACCGATTCAAGATGCGCTCAGTCACGACTATTCAACGCTTTTTACAAAGGCCGTGCTTGACCTTGTCATTGTTATGGTCATGGCTTCCGCAATGGGAAAGGGAACGCTGTTTTCGGTTTTACCGCTCGCGGTTGTTCAAGGACTTATCACTCTTATCGCAAAACTCGTTGAGCCGCTTTTGACCGACCTTGCAATAACAAATATCAGCTTTATCGGTTCAATGCTGATTTTTTGCGTTGGCGTTAATTTAATGTTCGACAAAAAGTTTAGGGTTGCTAATATGCTTCCGGCTCTTTTGTTTGCGGTTGCGTTCAGCTATATACCTTTTGTATGACAGGCAGATTTATTAATGCCGATTGTTGGTTGAAAACTTACAAATTTTATTTACCTTTTATTGTATTTTTAAGTTCGTTGTGATAAACTGATTATTAAAATCAGTTTAGTATTGCAATCTTTAAGAGGGAGAAAATCATATGTTCACTTTCAGAGCCGGAAACGAAACAAAACAGTATATGAAACACGGCATACGTTACATATGCGAAAACTTTAAAAAGCGGTCGCCGGGTTCGCAAAGCGAGCGTGACGCTCAGGAATACTTCAAAGGCGAACTTGAAAATTACGCTGACGAAGTTATTATGGAAGACTTTAAACTTCATCCGCATGCTTTCATGGGCTTTATAATCATCGCGGTGACATTTTGCTTTATTTCGATTGCGATGTATTGGCTGTTCCCGACATACATCTATCCCGGAAGCTCAAAGGCCGAACTTGCAACAGCAATTATTCCGCCGGTTCTCATGCTTTTGAGCATACTTATGTTTTTGTTTGAATTTCTCTTTTATGCCGAATTTGTTGACTTCCTTTTCCCTAAAAGGGTTTCAAGAAATGTTTTTGCAAAAAGAAAACCTACAGGTGAAGTTAAAAGAAGAATCATTTTTTCCGGTCATGCCGACGCGGCGAATGAATGGACGTTTTCTCTTCACGGACAGATGAAAACCTTGGCGCCTATAATGGGCTTTTCGATTGTCGGAATGTTCTTTATTTTTGTTGTAACTCTTGCAAGAATGATTTCTTCTTTCCGACTTGGTTTTGTCCCGGAAATCGTCACAGGACTTTGGAAGCCGCTCGGAATTGTTATGCTTGTTTTCGCGCCGTTTATTTTTTGCATGTACTTTTTCATCAATTGGCGCGTTGTTGTTGACGGAGCGAATGATAATCTTTCGGCGTGCTATGTTGCAATGGGTGTTCTCAAGGAAATGGCAGACAACGATTTTCGTTTTGCAAACACAGAGGTTTGTTGCCTGATTCTAGGCAGTGAAGAGGCGGGGCTTCGCGGTGCAAAAGCTTTTGCAAAAAAGCACAAAGACGAGCTTAAACAAGTTGAAACCGTTGCAATAACTCTTGACACAATGCGTGAAATCGAACAAATGCAAATTTATACCCAAGGTTGCACCGGAACGGTGAAAGACAGCGAAGCGGTCGGCGATCTTCTTTTTGAAGCCGGAATGAACAACGGACTTGAAATGAAACGTGCGTCAATTTATCCCGGCGCGGTTGACGCCGAAGGTTTTTCAAAATACGATATCCGTGCCTGTGGCTTTTGCGGTGTGAATCATAATCCGAAAACGTATTATCATACCCGCGAAGATACGTGGACAAATATCAACGAAGATTGTATAAATCTTTCGCTCGATATTTGCCTTGAAGCCGCAAAGCTTTACGACAGTAAGGGCGGAATCAAATCATACGAAAAAAACAGATATAAGAAATAAGGCAGGGAAATAAATCATGACAAACGAAAAAAGAATTTATACAATTGCAACGGCACATCTTGACACTGTTTGGAACTGGGATTTTGAATATGTTATAAACACCTGCCTTCCGAAAACGCTTGATGATAACTTTAACCTTTTTGAAAAGTATCCGAATTACCGTTTTAACTTTGAGGGTGCATACCGCTATGAACTTTTCGAAGAATACTATCCCGAAAAGTTTGAAGAGCTTAAAAAATATGTTGCCGACGGCAAATGGAATGTTACGGGAAGTTGCTATGAAAATGGCGATGTAAATGTTCCGTCGCCTGAACTTCTTTTCAGAAACGTTCTTTACGGCAACGGTTATTTCCAAAAAAAATTCGGAGTAAAAAGCAACGATATTTTTCTTCCTGACTGTTTTGGATTCGGCTGGGCTTTACCTGCTGTTGCCGAACATGCAAATCTCAAAGGTTTTTCAACGCAAAAGCTCTCCTGGGGTAGTGCATACGGTATTCCTTTCGATATCGGTCTCTGGTACGGTTCAAACGGCAAGGCAATTTTCGCTTCGCTTGACAGCAAGTCATATTGCACAACTTTGAAAAGAGTCAGAACGAATCCTAAACTTACAAAGAAGCTCAATAAAAACATTAAAGATTTTGATTTTGGCTGGACTTTAGGTTATCACGGAGTCGGCGATGTCGGCGGCGCTCCGAAAGAGGAATCGGCAAAAACAGTTGACACAGAAGTTTCACAAAACGACTCGTCCGACATTAAGGTTCTTTCCGCTTCTCCAACAGAATTTTTTGACGATCTCAGCAATCTTGAACTTTCGGATATCAACAAGCTTCCTCGTTGGAACAATGAACTTCTTATGTCTAATCACGGCGTAGGTTCATATACTTCGCGTTCGTTCTCAAAACGCTGTAACAGACGCGGTGAAGAACTTGCCGATATGGCCGAAAGAAGCTCAGTGATTGCAATGAGTGTCTGCGGAGCAAAATATCCGAAAACAGAACTTGAAAAAGCATGGAAACGTGTTATTGCTCATACTTTCCATGATGATATTACCGGCACTTCGGTTGAACGTGTTTATAAACGTTCATGGAACGATTATATTCTTTCGCTTAATCAGTTTTCAAACGTATTTGAAGGTTCTGCCGGCGAAGTAATCAAAAATTTGGATTCTTCGTGGACAAAGGGCATTGCCGTTGTTGTTTCAAACAGCATTGAGCAGCCGAGAATGGAACCGGTTGATATTACCATACCGGCTGCAGGCTTCCAATATGTTCGAGTTTTCGATTCCGAAGGTCACGAAGTTCCGTCACAGGTTAATTTTGCAGACAGAGATTTTATCAAAGCGACTTTCTGTGCAAATGTTCCGGCTCTCGGTTTCAAGGTTTTTGATGTTCTTTACAGCTATGAGCCCTGCGTGATTAATACAGGTGTAAGAATTAAAGAAAATATGCTTGAAAACTACAAGTATATTGTTTCTATCAACAAAAACGGCGATATCTGCTCAATCATTGACAAAACGCTTGACGGCTTTGAAATTCTTAACAAACCGATTCGCTTTGAGCTTAACAAGTATAAAGGCGACAGAAGCTATCCTGCGTGGGAAATGAAATATAAGGAAGTTATGAAATACCCGTGGGAGTTTGCCGAAAAGGGAAAGCTTGAAATTGTTGAATCCGGTCCGGCAAGAGCAACAATAAAAGTTACTCAAACCGTCGGTAAATCAACTTTCACTTATTATGTTTCGCTTGCCGCCGGCGGAAACAGAATCAATGTTTATAACGAAATCGAATGGC
>DKDD01000208.1:4272-8057 GCA_002451715.1 Ruminococcaceae bacterium UBA6857
AAGCCGTTTTTGACCTCGGCCTCGGAACGATTGAAAGAAAGAAAGCCGATAAAAAGCTTTACAGCGTTCCGGCACAAAAGTGGGCAGACATCAGTGATAAGAATCGCGGTTGCGGCGTTTCGATTTTCAGTGATTCAAAATATGGTTGGATTATGAAAGACGAAAGAACGCTCAGACTCACCGTCATTCATTCGCCGAAAAACTACTATCGCAACGACAGCGTCCAGGGTATGATGGACTTCGGTCTTAACAGATACGGTTACGCTATTTATGTGCATAAGGGCGATTACACCGAAAAAACGCAGCTCAATGCAAGATTTTTCAATCAGCCAATGGCTGTTTTCACAACAAACAAGCATGAGGGCACTCTCGGAAGTGAGTATTCGTTTGGAACGATAAGCAATGATAATGTTATTATCCGCGCCTTGAAAAAAAGTGAACTTACCGATGAAATCATCGTAAGAGTAAACGAGGGCGCCGGTCTTCACGCAAGAAAAACCGAACTTTCGCTCGGAAGAGGAATACTCAGTGCACGCGAAGTTTACGCGTCCGAAGAAGAAATCGGCGAAGCAACCGTTGTTGACGGAAAACTTGTTTTTGACCTTGCTCCGAACGAAGTAAAAACTTTTGCTTTGACCCTTCTTTCTTGCAATGCCGCACCGAAAATTGAACAAAGTGTTGTTGCACTTCCTTATAATCTTAAGGCAACGACTTTCAATTCGAATAGAGCCGAAAGTTCTATTCCAACAATCAACGTTTCGATTCCTGCCGAAATTTTCCCGAAAGTTATTGACTGCAACGGGGTAAGATTTGAAACAGGTGATGTTAACGCCGAATACAATGCACTTGTTTGCAACGGTCAGACTATTAAGGCAAAGGGCAACAGAATGTACTTTATTGCAGCAAGTCTTTACGGCGACAAGGCGTATGAGTTTGAGCTCGGCGACAGCAAAGCGTCAATTAAAGTTCAGGCAATCAACGAAAGAATCGGCGGATGGGATCTCTATAATCTTGCCGAAACCGCATTTATAAAGACGGATAAACTTGCTTGGGAATTTACTCATACTCATTCAGCCAATAAGGATAACGTCGCATCTCAGCTTTACTTCTTTATGTATGAGATTAACACCGAAAATTTTGACGAAATTAAACTTCCGTCAGACGGCGGTCTCCTTGTTCTTGCTGCAACCGAAACGTTTGATACTCGCCTTATCAGACTCAACAGTGCGCTTTATGACCGCGTTGAAAACAGAACGTTTGATTACAAGATGTCTCATGCCGAAAAACGCAGACACAAGAAGAATCTCAGAAGAAGCAAGAAAACTCCGAACAAATCATAACACCGGAAAAAGGGGAAACGCCGATTCGTTTCCCCTTAGCTTTTTTGAAAGAAGTGAACCATCTTAATATGCCAAAGTCAAATTGTCATACACATACTCTATTTTGCGACGGAAGCAATACACCGGAAGAAATGGTAAAAGCCGCAATTGCGCGTTCTTTTGAAAGCCTCGGTTTTTCGGTTCATTCTCCTTTGCCGTTTGAAAGCGGATACGCCCTTAAATATGAAAAAGTGCCCGATTATAAAACCGAAATAGCGCGTTTGAAAAAGAAGTATGCTTCTGAAATTTATATTTCAAACGGCATTGAACTTGACAAGGACTCGATCCCGTTTGAAACTTCTGATTTTGATTTTGCAATCGGTTCGGTGCACCAGCTTCATTTTGAAGAGAGGATTTATCCTGTTGATTATAAGCCCGAAATACTTCTCGAATGTACAAAGAAAGAATTCGGCGGTTCATTCGAAAAGCTTGCAAAACATTATTTTTCGCTTGTTAACGAATTTATATGCCGCGAAAAACCTGACGTTGTCGGTCATATTGATTTGATTGAAAAATTCAATGAAAACGGTGCACTGTTTGACAACAGTGATAAAACATATCAATCAAATGTTCTTGAAGTTGTTGAAAGCATTTGCGACACCTGCCCTGAAATTATTTTTGAAGTGAACACCGGCGCAATGTACCGCTGTAAAAGAACTGTTCCGTATCCGCAACGATTTATCCTCGAAAGACTGAAAAAGCGCAATATGCGAATAACGATAACGTCAGATGCGCATTGCACAGAAGCGCTTGACTATGCTTTTGGCAATTGTGCCGAATTTTGTCGCTCATGCGGATATAACAGCGCATATGTAATTACTGAAAACGGCTTTGAAGAAAGACCGCTGTAAAATTAAAGCACCTGTGCAGGTCGATGCACAAGTGCTTTTGCTTTTTATTGAACCGATAAAAGAAACGGTCTTACCGGATGGTTAATTTCGGCATAATAGCCTTTAATTGATTCGTCGTTAAAGTCGGCGCCATAATTTTTTAATATCTTAAAAATTCTTTCAAGATCACTTTTCCATTCTACAGTAACATCAGCGTTATTTGAAACACGATGTTCGCCCCATGAGTAGCTTGGAAGAATTTCTTCTGCAGATTTGCAAAGTCTCCATACACTGCTTGCTCCGCGCGATTCTTTTTTGCCGACATCCGCTCCCATCTCAAGAAGTCGTTTTAAAATGCCGAACGAAGCGTCGGCTTCTTCTTTTGAAGAATACTCATTGAAATATATTTTTTCACCGGTGTCAAACTTTGTGTTGTGTCTGCAATTCATAACCGCGGCAAGAATCGCGTAATTTAAAACCGGCATACGCCAATCGTCGTAGCTTCCTTCGGGCTCAATAAAATTAATATCGGCGCCGTGATCAAGCAAATAGTCAGCAATTTCAAAATTGCTTGTTTTTATCGCAACTTGTAAAGGTGATTGCCCGTCGTCTTTTTTAGGCGGTTGTTTTGCAATGCAATTGACAAGTTCCGGTTGTCTTTCAATAAGCTGTTTTACCGTTTCGTTGTCTTTTTTTCGAATTGCCTGAAAAAGCTTTTTCATAAGGCAGTCCTTTCATGTGGTATAACTTAATTGTTCTCAAGCTTTTCAAGCTCTTCGGTCAGCTCTTGCCATTCGAGCATAAGGTCCTCTTGTTTTTTTGTTGTTTCGTTAAGTTCTTCGGTAAGTTTGAGAATCCTTTCGTAATCCGACGAAGTCTCCGGCGAAGCAATTTCAGCTTGAATTGAAGAAAGCTTTTCGTCAAGTTGATCAATTTCCGTTTCAAGACGCGAAATTTTTCCCCTTGTTCTTCGTTTGAAACTTTCGAGTTCTTTTTGCTTTTTATAATTGTTTTCTTTTGGTTTTGTCTCTTTTTTTATCGGCACCGTATTTCTTTAAATGCGGTGTTCAACGTAGTAATCGTAGTTTCCGTCATAACTGTCAACACCGTCTTTGTGAAGTCTCACAACGCGTGTTGCAAGGCGGTTGATAAAATATCTGTCATGGGAAACAACAAGCATTGTTCCGTCAAATGTGTCAAACGATCTTTCAAGTGCTTCGCGGCTTTTGATGTCAAGGTGGTTCGTAGGTTCGTCAAGTATAAGAAAGTTTGCGCCTGAAAGCATAAGTTTCAAAAGTGCAAGCCGTGCTTTTTCGCCGCCGGATAGCGTTGACGTGATTTTATATACATCATCACCTTTGAAAAGGAAGGCGGCAAGAGCACTTCTAATTGTTGCTTCGTTAAGTTTTCTGTAATCGTCCCAGATTTCGTCAAGAACGGTTTTGCTTGAAGAAAGTTCGGCAAGCGTTTGGTCAAAATATCCGGTTTTAACATTTGTGCCCAGGTTAATTTTTCCGCTGTCACGTCGCATTTTACCAAGAATGATTTTTAAAAAAGTTGATTTTCCGCAGCCGTT
>DKDD01000208.1:8110-8809 GCA_002451715.1 Ruminococcaceae bacterium UBA6857
AAGTTGATTTTCCGCAGCCGTTTTCTCCTGTTATAAAAACTCTCTCCTGCCGCTTAATAAGAAGCGAAACATTTTTAAAAAGCGGTTTGTTTTCAAATTCTTTCGAAACGTTTTCGCAAATTAAAACGTCGTTACCGCTAACAAGTTCTGTATTGAAAGAAAAATGAATAGAAGAAAGCTCCTTTTCCGGCTTTTCAAGTCCGTCTAAAATCCGGTCGATTGATTTTTGTTTTGAAGCAATGGTGATATAGTTGCGCTCTTGGCTGAACGTTTTCTGCTGTTCGATTATACCTTTTATGCGTTCAACTTCCTTCATTTTTGCGTTGTATTCACGTTCGGCACTTTTTCTGCGTTCGGCTTTAAGTTCGCTGTAACGTGAATAGTTGCCTTCGGCAATATAAAGTTTTCCGTTTTCAAGTTCAAAGGTTCGGTTTGTGACTTTGTCAAGAAAATACCTGTCATGAGAAATCACGATTGCGCTGCCGGAAAATTCCGAAAGCCAGTTTTCAAGCCAAGTGACGCTTTCAATGTCAAGATGGTTTGTCGGCTCATCGAGCAAAAGCAAATCTGCGCCCGACAATAGTAGTTTTGCAAGCGAAACTTTTGACCTTTGACCGCCGCTGAGAGCCGAACAGGGAAGCGAAAAATCGCTTTCGGTAAATCCGAGACCTATAAGAGCCGAGCGTGCACGGCTTTGAT
>DKDD01000226.1:0-6732 GCA_002451715.1 Ruminococcaceae bacterium UBA6857
GTGAAAAAGGTTAGATTTTTCGGGCGGAGCGGATGAAGCGGCTGTTTTAAGGGTAGAACGTGCGCGGGAGATAGCCTAAAGGAAAAGTGAGCGAAATAAAGCGTAAAAACAGAAAAGCTCGGCTTTTCCTTGCTCTCCCTCAGTCGTCAAAGTCGACAGCTCCCTCACAGGAGTGAGCCAAAATGTATTCTGCAAATTTTATTTTAAGAATAAATTCGTAGGGGTCGGATCCGAGCCGACCCGTTATACCTTGCACGTTGCGCAACATAAAAAACAAACCAAAAACGGTTAGGTTCCATGGGTCGGCTCGGGTTCGACCCCTACGATATAAACCCCGCATTTTCATATAAGATTATGCATCGAAAAAGGTTAGATTCTTCGTGCGGAACAAAATCCGCCCCTACGATATCATTCTTATTTGAAAGGCTTTGCATTTCAGGTTAACAAGTGTTTTTCCAAGTCGGATAATAGATAAGAGATAATACATAGTAGATAACAGATATTTTTCCCCTTTCGCGGGTATACTAATCTCGGTGATTGTTTTGAAAGCAAAAAAATACTTCTTCGGTTTTTTAATAGGGCTTGTCAATGCGCTTTTCGGCGCGGGCGGCGGAATGATTGCCGTTCCGTTTTTAAAAACGCTCGGTCTTTCTCAAAAGCAGGCGCAGGCAACGGCAATTTGCGTGATTCTTCCGCTGACACTTGTCAGCACAGTAATCTATTATAAACGCGGTTATGTTGCTTTTTCGGACGCAAAGCCGTTTTTGCTTTTCGGCTTTTTGGGTGCGCTTTTGGGAACAATGCTTCTTTCAAAACTCAAAAACTCGTTTTTGCAAAACATGTTTTCGCTTTTCATGCTTTGGGCAGGGTTCAGGTTGGTGACGGGATAAATGCGTTGGCTTGTGATTTTGGGATCGTTTTTGTCCGGCGTAATCGGTTCAATGGGCTTCGGCAGCGGAACGGTGCTCATAATATTGATGACCGTTTTTCTTTCAATGGATCAAAAAACGGCGCAGGGAGTGAACCTTTTGTTTTTCATTCCCTGTGCCGTATATTCAATTTTTTTCTATCTTAAAAAGAAGCTGATTAAAAAGAACGCCGTTTTGCCGCTTGTTTTGCCGGGTCTTTTGGGAGCGGCCGCAGGCTATTTGATTTTGAACTTTCTTTCGCCGAATCTTCTTCGAAAAATGTTCGGCGCAATGTTGATTTTAATTGCGCTGAAACAACTTCTTGCGCCGCTTTTTAAACGCTTTTTGAAAAACGACGGCGATATATGAAAACGCCCCTGCCGAATTTGGCTGAGGCGTTTTTGTTTACTTAAATCTGAACAGTTTTCGAAAAACTTTTTGCCAGCGGTTGAGATAAAGCGTGACCGAAGCGGTATACAAAAAGTCGAGAAAAAAGAACATTACGTTTGCAAGAGCAAAAAGAATTAAAATTGCATATTTTGCAAGGAAAGTGCCTTCTTCAACGTCAAGAAATTCGGTCAGAGGAATGTTCATTATTTTGAAGAAAATGTACTCCGCGGCAAAAACGGCAACGTTGAAAATCAAAACTTTGATAACATATTCCAAAACGCGGTTTTTGATTTTGCCTTCGAGAAGCCCTTTGATAATCGGGTAATAGCCGAAAAAGAGGACATAAAGAATAACCGCTTCTTTGTTTGGAACAAGAATAAGGCTTATTGCCGACGTTGCGGCATAGACACCGAACGCCCAGCCTCTTGAAAGCTCAATAACGCAAAAAAGCGTAATCATGCCTGCCATTGCCGGCAACATAATGTATAAAACGTCGAGCGCCGTGGGCAAAAGAAGAATGACCGAAAGCGCGGTTGCCATTCCGCCGATTGCGGTTTTCGCGGCGTTACTCATGATACTTCCCCCTTAACAGCACGGAATCAAATCGCCGCCCATGCTTTCGCAGCAGCAGTCGGCGCAAAGAAGACCGGAGCAGATGTCGCATGCGTCGCAGGAAGAACCGGCAGAGCCTTCGCGCGAAGTGCGAAAACCGCCGTTGCGCTCGTTTTTGAGGTTTTCATAAATATGGCGGTACTGCGCATTGTTCGGTTCCATGTTGTGTGCCGTTGTGAAGTAGGTATAAGCCTGATCGACCCAGCCGCGATTATAATTGACCTGACCTTTGAGATAGTACCATTCCGCGTTGCGCACATTCGGCGGCATGCTTTCAAGAACCTGTTCCGCTTCTTCAAGGCGGTTTTCTTTAATGAGCGAGCGAACGCGGATGTAATCTGCGTTCTGGTTCGGTGCGGAATAACCGTTTTGCGAAGCGTAGCCGCCGGAATAATCGTTTCCGTAAGAGCCGGTTGTGTTGTAAGTTGTGTATTGATTGGCCGAAGCGTTTGATTCAAGCGATGCCATTACAGCGTCGTAAGCTTCGTTGAGTTCTTGCATTTTTTCGTTTGCAACCGAGGCAAGGGGACTGTCCGCATAGTTGTCGGGGTGATATTTTTTTGCAAGAGCGCGGTATGCGCTTTTGACCTGTGCGGCGTCTGCCGTGCGCGGAACGCCGAGTACTTCATAGGGATCTCTCATTATTTTTTGTTCCTTTCAAAACATTCTCTGCCATACGGCTCATTCCGCCGAAAAGAATGTTTTCAATAATTTCGCCGAGCAGGGCGCAGCCGGTGCTTTTGAAAGCGCGGATCGCTTCGGCGCTGCTTTGATTCAGTGTACTTATAATTTCGTGTTTTGCTTCTTCGGGAAGTTCTTTTGTTTTAAGCGAATATTTGTTGACAAAAACGTTGAACGAACCGCTTTTTATGTCGCTTTCAATGTCGTCAAGCGCGTCGATAAGATATACCCAGCGCCCGACAAAATAACCGAAGCGGTAAAGTTCGGCACTCTTTTTTGAAAAACCGAAAGCAAAAATTTTTCCGAGCGCGTCCGCCGAATAATGAGCGGCTTTGTCGGGCGAAGAAGTGTTTTCCTTTTCGGTTTCGCTTTGCTTTTTCATTGAATCGAAAATCAGTTCGTCAAGAGCGGGAAAAAGTTTTTTTGCCTTTTTGCGTTTGAACGCTGCAAAGGGGAGAAGAAGAAAAAAGAAAAGCTTTTTGAAAAAGCGGCTGTCTTCAATGTTGTCTTTGACTTTGTAATAAAACATCAGTATTGCCGCGGCGCAAACAAAATCATATTCTTCTTCGGCATTTGTGCAGTAATTGCATTTTTTTGCCGGGTTGAACGGGCAGCGTCCGCCTTTGAACGACGGCGAGATTCCTTTTTCGCAAAGTCTTACAAGAACAAGGAACGTCATGTCATAACTCAAAATGAAGCGCGAAAAAACGCCGTAACGTTTTGAAAGAGCTTTGCAAAGCGAACAGTAAAGCCCTCTGTAAAGTTCATATTCCCGAACTTTGAGTTCGCCTTTGTCGGTTCTGACGTAACCAAACATAGTAAAAATTTTCCTTTTCGCTGTTTATGAGTGTAATTATAATCATTATACTTTATCTTTTCCTAAAAGTAAACGGTTTAAAACAATAATTTATCGGATATAAGAACCGTTTCGGTCTTTTTGCACCAAAAAACGAAGAAAAGTTTATACACCTTTTTTGCTTTGCTTACTTGAAAAAGGAGGAAAAAAGCCGTATAATTACCGGTGGCTAACCGCCGAAGCCGACCGAAGGCAGCGGCGGGTAAAATATTTTTAAAAAGGAGTATATTAAAATGCCAGACTTTTTGTTGAAGATTATCAGCTTCGTGCTCGGTATCGTCACATCCGTTTCGATGAGCATGTCATCACTGACGGCTCTTGTCAACAGAAATAACTTTGACGTTATTTCTTCGTTCGATCAGGTTGAATACACCGAAGACCGCCTTGTTCCCGAAAAGGACACCGACGGCTATTGGACTTTCACAACTGACAGAGACCTCAAAATCGTTCAGTTCACCGATGTTCACATCGGCGGAGGACTTTTGTCAATCAAAAAGGACAAAAAGGCGCTCAACGCCGTTGCGGCAATGATTACCGCCGAAAAGCCCGACCTTGTCATTCTCACCGGAGACAACGTTTATCCCGTTCCGTTCCAGTCGGGAACATTCAACAACGGAATTTCAACCGACGTTGTAATCGCTCTTCTTGAAAAGCTCGGCGTATATTACACCGTTTGCTTCGGCAACCACGATTCCGAAGCTTACAGCGACTATACCCGCGAACAGATTGCCGATAAATACGCAAATCCCGAACTTAAATACAGCCTTTTCCAAAAAGGACCGGAAGATATCGACGGTTACGGCAACCAGGTAATCAAAGTCAAGAACTCAAAGGGTATTGTTAAAAACGCGTACTTTGTTCTTGATTCACACGATTATGTTCAAGCCGACATGCTCGGAATCAGAGGCATGTATGACAACATTCACGAAAATCAGGTTGAATGGTACAAAGAAAACGTTCTTGCAATCGACGCCGCAAACAAGGCAATTGACCCGAACTATCCGATGTTCAAATCGCTTGCTTTCTTCCACATTCCGCTCAAAGAGTATGATGACGCATGGAAAGAATACAGAGCAAACGGTTCAAAGGATACCGAAAACGTCAAATATTTCGGCGGCGGATACTATGAAGACAACGAAAAAGTTTGCTGCGGAGTCGGCGACGACGATTTCTTTGAAACCGTTGTTGAACTCGGTTCAACAAAAGGACTTTTCTGCGGTCATGACCATGTTAACAACGCTTCGCTTGAATATAAGGGCGTAAGACTTACATACGGCATGAGCATTGACTATCTTGCTTATATCGGAATCGACAAGAAAGGCGCACAGCGCGGCTGCACCGTAATAAGCATTGATGAGGACGGCAACCTTTCAATCTCGCTTGAAAATTACTATCAGGACAAATATGTCAGCAAGTATGAAAAGGAAAACGTTCCCACAACACGCTGAAAAAAGAAAAGTATGAATAAAACAAAAACGGCTGTCATCATGAAAATGGCAGCCGTTTTTTTCGTTTGGTGAACGTTTTTCAGCGCGAAGAAAGACTTTCATGGCGCGGATAGGTAAACTTGTCTTCTTCGGTGATTTTTCTTTTCACGCGGCAGGGAACGCCGACCGCAACGGAATTTTCCGGAATGTCGCGTGTCACAACAGAGCCTGCGCCGATTATGCAGTTGTCGCCGATTGAAACGCCGGCAAGAACAACCGAACCCGCGCCGATCCAAACATTGTTGCCGACGGTTATCGGCTTTGCAATTTCAATTCCCGCTTTTCTCATTTCGGGGTCGATTGCGTGTTCGGCGGTTGTGAAGCAAACATTCGGACCAATGAACACATAATCTCCGAATTTGACTATTCCGCCGTCTTGAATAACCAGGTTGTGATTGGAAAAAAAGAAATCGCCGACTTCAATGTGATAGCCGTAATCCAACCACATCGGCGGAGTTACAATAACCTCTTTGCCCATTTTACCGAGAATGTTTTTTAACATAGCCCGTTGAGCTTCGCGGTCGTACGGCCTTAACATATTGTATTCATAGCATTTGTTTTTGCATTTTTCAATTTCTTCTTCAAACAGCGGATTATAGCTTCCCTGAAAGAAACAATTTGTCGGGATGTCAACCATAAATAATCTCCTTTTAGGTATCCACCTACAGGTTGATTTTACTATTTATCGAAGAAAAAATCAATATCAATCTCGATATGTTATAATAACTTTGCAAAAAACGAGCCGGAACCCGACTCGTTTTGGTTTTACTTCACACTGTCCTTATAAATTTCCGCAAGACCGTCCAAAAGAAGGTTTTCGTCATAGATAAATTCGCTTTCGCAGCAGGGAATGATGCCTTTGCTGTAGCCGCCCGTTGCAATGACAGAAGCTTTGTCGATTGAAAGTTCGGCTTTGATTCGCTTTGTCAGCCCGTCAAGCATTGCGGCCGTTCCGAAAACAATGCCGGACTGAATACATTCTTCCGTGTTTGCGCCAACGGCTTTTTTCGGCGTTGAAAAGCTTACCGGCGGAAGAAGCGAAGCGTTTTTTGCAAGCGCATCCATTGAAATTTTTACTCCGGGCGAAATTGTGCAGCCGACAAACTTTCCGCTCTTGTCAACAACAATAATTTTTGTTGCGGTGCCGAGGTCGGCAACAAGGCAGGGGAGCGGATACTTTGCTTTTGCACCGACTGCGGCGCAGATGAGGTCGGCACCGATCGCACCGACGGGAAGCACGTCAACTTCAAAATTGCCGTGGTTCTTTTCGCCGACGCAGACGGGTGTCTTTCCGGTAATCATTTTGAGTGCGCGGATAATGCTGCCCTCAATTTCCGGAACAACACAGCTCATGACAATGCCGGAAAAGTCCTTTGCGCCAACGTTGTAAAGCCTGAAAATATTCAGCAGTTCGGCGGCAAATTCATCCTGCGTTTTTTGCCTTGAGGTATACATTCTTGAAACAAAAAGAAGTTTGTCGTTTTGATATACGCCGATGGTGATGTTGGTGTTTCCGATGTCAAGAGCCAAAAGCATAATGAAACCTCCGAAAAAAGTTTTGCGCCGGGCAAAAATTTTGATATCACGTTCAAATTATAAGGCAAGCGGTGGAAAAAGTCAATTTGTTGTGGTAAAATATGTGATAAACGTGTTCAGCGTGAATTTTGAAAGCGCGGTGATTATATGGTGTGCAATGCCTGCCCGAGAAATTGCTCGGTTGAAAGAAGCGAAAAATGCGGCTTTTGCGGCGTGAAAGAGAATTTTGTTGTTGCAAGGGCGGCAAAACATTTTTGGGAAC
>DKDD01000226.1:6777-10401 GCA_002451715.1 Ruminococcaceae bacterium UBA6857
CCGCCGATAAGCGGAAAAAACGGTTCGGGCGCCGTGTTCTTTTCCGGGTGTAATCTTCGCTGTGCCTTTTGCCAAAACCTTGAAATAAGCCGCGCAAAAAAGGGAAAAGAAATTACCGAAGAAAGGCTCAAAGAAATTTTTGACGAACTCATTGCCTCGGGTGCGCACAATCTCAATCTTGTCACGGCAACGCAGTATGCCGAAAAGCTTTCATCTCTTCTTCGCGAATACAAGCCCAAAGTGCCCGTTGTCTATAACTGCGGCGGCTATGAAAAAACCGAAACGCTCAAAAAGCTTGAGGGAGCTGTTGATGTTTATCTTCCCGACCTCAAATATATCACTCCCGAACGCGCAAAAAGATATTCAAAGGCTGAAGACTATTTTGAATATGCTTCTTCGGCAATACTTGAAATGCGCCGCCAACAGCCGAATGATGTTTTTGACGAAAACGGTCTGATGAAAAAAGGGCTTATTATCCGGCATCTGATACTTCCCAAAAACACCAACCAGTCAAAACTTATTCTTGATTGGATCAAGGAAAACCTCGGAACGGACACATATATAAGTCTCATGGCGCAGTATACGCCCTGCGGCGAAATTGAAAACATTCCGGAACTTCAAAGAAGAATTACTGCGCGTGAATATGAAAAAGTGGTTTCCTATTGCGAAGAGCTCGGTTTCAAAAACGTTTTTGTTCAGGAGCTTGAATCGGCGCAAAAAGCCTATATTCCCGATTTCGACCTCACGGGTGTTTGATTTTTTGTTGAAAGTCGCGGTGCTTTGTGATAAAATACAAAATGTATATAAAAAGAGGAGTGTTGAAAAAAATGAAAGAAAAAAGTTTGAGCTTTATAGGTGAATTTAAAAAGTTCATCATGCGCGGAAGTGTTATTGACCTTGCCGTCGGCGTAATCATCGGCGGAGCTTTTCAGGCAATTGTAAATTCGCTTGTCGGCGATATTATTTCGCCCGTCATTTCGCTTGCGACAAAGGGAATCAATTTTGCAGACAAGTTCATTGTTCTCGGCTTTACCGAAGAAAAATTTGCAACCGCCGAAGCGGCAAAAAATGCCGGCTTTGCAACGCTCAATTACGGTTCGTTCATCACCGCGGTGCTCAATTTTCTCATCATGGCATTCATTATTTTTCTGCTTGTCAAAGCAATCAATAAAATCGCCGAATTCGGAAAGAAAGAAGAAGCACCGGAAGCACCCACAACAAAGGTTTGTCCGTTTTGCAAAAGCGAAATAAGCATTGAAGCAACGCGCTGCCCGAACTGCACATCCGAACTTCCCGAAGAAACGGAAGAAACCGAAAAGAAAGAGGTTGAAACAGTATGACAGGATTCATCGGAACGGGAAACATGGCGTCCGCAATGATAAGCGGCCTTGTTTCTTCAAATACACTCAAAGGCGAAGAAATTGCCGTTTTCGACATTGATGAAAACAAGGCAAACGCCCTTTCAAAAAAGTACGGACTCAAAGTTTTCGGCAGTGCCGCCGAACTTGCAAAAAACTGCAGCGAGGTTGTTCTTTCCGTCAAACCGAACGTTTTGCCGAACGTTTTGTCTCAGCTCAAAAACGTTATTAAGGAAAGCGGCGCACTTGTAATTTCCATCGCCGCCGGAAAGTCGCTTTCGTTTTTGGAAGACAGACTTTTTGATTCGGTTCGTCTTGTTCGCATTATGCCGAACATTAACGCAACCGTCGGAGAAGCCGTCAGCGCATATTGCGGAAACGAAAACGCAACCGAAAGCGACCTTTCGTTCGTCAAAAAAATGTGCGAATCGTTTGGAACCGCCGTCAAACTTTCGGAAACGATGTTTCCGCTTTTCGGCGTAATCGGCGGTTCGTCGCCGGCTTTTGCATATATGTTCATTGACGCAATGGCAAGAGCCGCGGTCAAAAACGGAATGCCGAAAGCACAGGCAACCGAAATTTGCGCCCAGGCGGTTCTCGGTTCGGCAAAAATGATTCTTGAAACAAAAGAACACCCGATGGAACTTACCGACAGGGTATGTTCACCGGGCGGAACAACAATCGAAGGTGTTCTTTCTCTTCAAAAAAACGGTTTTGAATCTTCCGTTGCCGCTGCGGTCAATGCGGCGGTTGAAAAGGACAAACTTTTATAATACCTCACATCAAAGTGAAAATTGTGAACGTCTCTTCAATGCGGCTGTAGACTTCGTCAAGGTCGGAAAACGGGAGCGGGTTTTCGCCTTTTCCGATTTCGAGCGTGAACGCAGGACGGAAAAATTCGTTAATGAACCAATCTTTGAATCCGCCGTGCGATGCAAGACCGGCGTTTTCAACAAGGCGGTATGAACACGAATCGGCAAGAATTTTTGCCATCATGTGGGATTGCGGCGGCGTGTCGTCGCCGTATTGCCAATAAAGCTCTTCGCCCTGGGAATGAACGGCCATTGCCTGCCTGAACGGAATCAGGCGGCAAAGCCTTGTCAGTGCCTTTGTTTCCGCTTCGCTTTCGGCGCGAAAACCGCCGAACTGCCTTGGCGCGGGGCCGGTGATTCCCTGTTCTTCTTCCATTCGCCGAAGCGTTTCCCAGCCTGCGTTGAAATTGTGGTTGATGTCAACTCCCATTGCGTTTGCGTTCCATTTTGAGTAATCCGAAACGCCGAGCGATTCGATAAAGTTGCGTGCGCTTCTTGCACCCTGCGGCCCGTGAACGGCAATTTCGGTTCCGTCCGGATTGACGCACGGAATGATCACCGCGCCGAGTTCGGAAAACGCCCTTGAAACATCAACCGAACAAAGTGTTTCTTTTTTGTCAATGCATTCGCAAAGCCGTTCGGTAAAGCGAAAAAGCGCAAGGCAGGTCAGCCATTCCGAACCGTGGAATCCGCCGGCAAGCAAAACGCGGTTTCGCCTGTTGCCGACCGAAAGCGAAAAAATTCCGCGCCCGACGCAGGTTCGTCCGATAACGCCTGCCGAAAGAAACGGATATTTTTTTAACAGTTCTTCAATCATGCTTTTGCTTTTTTCATAGTCGAAAGCAGCTTCGTTAACATTAAGATTCATAAAGACACATCCTTATCAAAAGCATTTGATTTTTTTAATCGGAGCGGCGCTTTGCTTTTGTTTTTCGGCGAAATATTCAAAAGCTTTTGCCGAACCTTTGCATTACGATTATATTCATCCGCCGCTTTGCAGTATTCCGAAAGGAGACAAAATATAATGGATATGACAGAAAAAAAGATTGACCGAAAGGTTATTTATGAAGGAAAAATCATCAACGTCTATAACGACACCGTGATTCTTCCCGACGGAAAGAAAACTCACCGCGAACTTGTTGAACACCACGGCGGCGTTTGCGTTGCCGCGCTGACGGAAAAAAACAACCTTCTTTTCGTCCGCCAGTTCCGCTATCCTTACGGAAGGGTTCTTCTTGAACTTCCCGCGGGCAAGCTTGAAAAGGGCGAAGACCCGCTTTGTGCAGGTGTTCGCGAGCTTGAAGAGGAGTGCGGCGTTGTTGCCGAAAAGGTCATCCCAATGGGTACGGTTTATCCCACCGTTGCCTATTGTACCGAAATAATTCATCTCTATCTTGCAAAAGGGCTCACAAAAACCCATCAGCACCTTGATGAGGGCGAATTTCTTTCTGTTG
>DKDD01000023.1 GCA_002451715.1 Ruminococcaceae bacterium UBA6857
GAAAACAAGCCTCAACAACCCGATTACATAATTCGGAACGCCGTCAAAAAGAACAACAAAAGAGAACGTTCCGCCCAAAAGCGAACAAAGCACCGTTCGAAGCCGCGAAACATTCGCCCTGCAAATTAAACACGTTGCCCTTAAAAGCGCATAGGTCACATAGGTGTTTATGATGAAAAGAATATCGGCGTATACAACATGAGTCAAACAATCACCGCCTTAGCACGACCGATTTTTTCGATCGTTTTGATTTTCGCGCCGCAAAACTCTTCAGCGGTTACTTTATATTATAAAAAAACGCCCCGACGAAAAAAGTCGAAGCGTGAAGAGAATTAAAATCTTTATGAGCTCTTGAATATTTTGGAAATTGATGTTATAATCTGCATGAATGAAATCAATGAAAGGAGCGTCATTTATGGGCAATTTCAATCTTGCGGATTTTTTCCATTATCTTAAAGTTTTCTTTGATGAACTTTTTGAAGCTCTTGAAAAATATTTCAAATAAAATAATAAGATTACGACCCAAACGGCCGCCTTTTTCAGGCGGCTGTTTTTTTGGCGAGTTTTTTTGAAAGAAAGATTCCGAGCAAAAGCAAAACCGGAAAAATGCTTGCGGCAAGGATTCCGAGCTTTAGATTTCCGCCGAGCGAACTTGAAACAAAACCGGCAAGTGTCGGTCCGCCGCAGCAGCCGATGTCACCCGCAAGGGCAAGCATTGCAAAAAGTGCCGTTCCTCCGCCTTTGACTCCTTTTGCCGCTTTGCTGAACGAACCCGGCCAAAGAATTCCGACCGAAAAGCCGCAGACTGCGCAGCCGATAAGACCGACAACCGCAGACGGTACAAAAGCAATGCAAAGATATGACAAAAGGCAAAGCACACAGCTGAGACTCATGAAACGGTCAAGATCAAGCTTATCGCCGAACTTGCCGAAAATAAGACGCGATATTCCCATCAAAGCCGCAAATGCCATCGGACCCATGAGGTCGCCGACGGTTTTGCTCACGCCGAGTCCCTGTTCGGCAAAAGTTGAAGCCCATTGACTGACCGCTTGTTCGCTTGCGCCGGAACATATCATCATAAGCATGAGCACCCAAAAGATTTTCTTTGAAAAAAGTTCTTTGAGCGAAAGTCCCTTTTCGCCTTCCTTCTGAAGCGGATATATCGGAACGCGCGAAAAAAGAAGCGCATTCAAAACCGGAACAAATGTCCAAATAAGAGCAAGAATTTTCCAGTTTTCGATTCCGAAAAACGCGAAAAAAGCCGTGGACAAAAGAACAACGCCCATGTGTCCCCAACAGTAAAACGAATGAAGAAGGCTCATCGCTTTTTCTTTGTTGTCGGTCGGGCATGCTTCGATGATCGGGCTGATGAGAACTTCCAAAATTCCGCCGCCGATTGCATAGACGATTACCGAAACAAGGATTCCCGCAAAGTGATTTTCAAATATATCGGGAAGAACGGTCAGCAAAACAAAACCGACAGCCGAAAAAACATGAGCAAGAATCGCCGAAGCACGATAGCCGATTTTATCGACAAAAGCAGTCGAAAGAATATCGACCGTAAGCTGAATCACAAAATTTATCGTAATCAGAAGCGTGATTTGCGAAAGCGGAATGTCATAGCTTTTTTGAAACGTTACAAAAAGAAGCGGAACAAAATTGTTGACGATTGCCTGAACAATGTATCCGATGAAACAGGCATACATTGTGCTTTTATAATTCCTTTTCACGGTTTATCCCCTTATTTTCTGATTGCGTTTTTGAAGTATACAAATTCACCGCCCGGCGAATATATTACACCCGAAACTCCCTTCGCTTGTGCAAAATAGCCGTTCTTTTCTTCAATCGGAACGATTGCGGCAGCGTTCAAAAGATACTGTTCGCACTTTTTGAGCGAAGAAAGATATTCGCGGTCGCTTGCGGCACTTTGAACCGCTTCGAGAAGTGATTCATATCGGTTTGCCGAAAACCTGAAAATGTTGTCGCTTCCGTTTTTTGAAAAGCGAAGAAGCGTTCCGAGCGCAGTGTCATTTTTCAAGAGCAGATCGGTGAATGCAAGCTGAAAATCACCGCTTTCGATTCTGCTTTGAAGCGTGAAATAATCGGTAACCTCAACGGTAATGCTGCTTTTTACGCCGAGAACGGACTGCCAGTTCTGCATAACTTTGCGCACGGTGAGTTCGTTTTGTTCGTCGCAGAGAACCGAAAGCGAAAAGCTTTCTCTTTCAAGTTCATCCTGAGCTTTTTGAAGATATTTTTTTGCACTGTTCAGCCCTGTTGACACAAATTGAACCGCGCCGACTCTGTCGCGATACACCGAACCTAAAGCAGTGCCGGTTGACGGAACGATTCCGACCGATTCGGACGAATCGTCACTGAGAAAATATTTTTTTTCAAGCGAAGCGGCAAGAGCGGCACGCAAATTTGCGTTTTTGAGGTAATCGTTTGAACAATTGAACAAAAGCGCAAAAGAGGCATTTTTAAAAGATTTTATTGTAACATTCTTATCCGAAGAAAGCTCTGCCGCCTGGCTCTCGCTTATTGGCGAAACTTCGTAAACACCGCTTTTAACCTTTTCGCCGCGCGTTGTTTTTTCGTTGTTGAACGAAAAATATACCGAAGACGGAAGCACACTGTCGGCAGAATGATAAAGGTCGTTTTGCCTTGCGGTGATTGCCGTGTTGTCTGCCCAGTTGGTGACATAAAACGGACCGTTTGAAATCATATTCGCAACCGAAAGGCAGTATCTTCCCTTGGTCATTTCAAAAAACGTTTCGTTGCACGGCACAAACGCGGGACGGGTAAGCGAAGAAATGAACTCCGAATCCGCGCGCTCAAGCTCAATGACAAGAGTAAAGTCGCCGTCGGCACGAACGCCGAGCTTTTCTTTTGAAAGCTTTCCGCTGTGAACGGCCTTTGCATTTTTAACGCTTGCCATATAAGGAAACGCCGGTGAACCGGTTGCGCTGTCCGCAACACGGCGGAACGCAAAAACATAATCGGCGGCTGTGACACGGTTATCGAATTTTTCAAATTCTCCTTCGGCGAAAAGAGCTTTTGCATAGCTTGAAGCTTTCCATTTTGCGTCGGTACGAAGCGAAAAAGTATAGGTTTTTCCGTCGGCGGAAACATTATAGCTTTCGCAGCCGGCGGGAACGATTTTTCCGCTTTCGTCATATGTCACAAGACCCTCATAGCAGTTTAGAACAATATTTGCCGCGCCGTTTTCGGAAACTATCTGCGGGTCAAGATATTTCGGTTCGCTGTCAATCGGGAACACCATTTGTTCGCCGATTCCGGTTGAAGAACAGGCGTTAAGAGTACACAGCAAAAGAAAAAGAGCGAGAAGAAGCGAAAAAGTTTTTTTCATTCTTAGGTCAGTCCTTTGTTTTATTTTCTTCAATTTAATCAAAAAGGAATATATAAATGTTATAATATTCAAAAATTTACGGAGGTGTCAAAATGGATTCGGCAGTCCTTACCGCGCTTGTTGCGGTTCTTTTAATTATAAACGTAATCATCTTAATTTTAATCATGAAAAAGAACAATAAAAAAGAATATTCCGATTTACTTTCGGCTCAAGAGAAAAACGGCGAAAAAATTGCCGCATCGCTCAAAGATATCACCTCTTCGATAAGCGACGAATTTAGCCGAAGCAGAATCGAAAACGCACAATATCTTGCCGCGCAAAGGCAGGACACGAACGCGGCACTTTCGCTGATGAGCGAAAAAATAGAAAAGCTTACCAAAGAGAACTATGAAATCAACGCAAAAATGACCGCCGCAATTGCGCAAAGCCTTACTCAGATTCGCAACGAAAACAGCGAAAAGCTTGAAAAAATCCGCCTTACCGTTGACGAAAAACTCAACGAAACGCTCACAAAGCGACTTGATTCTTCTTTCAAAACGGTCAGCGAGCAGCTTGAAAACGTTTACAAATCGCTCGGAGAAATGAAAGTTCTTTCTTCCGGAGTTACGGAAAACGTGACTTCGCTCAACAGGATTCTTACAAATGTTAAAGCGCGCGGAACATGGGCTGAAGTTCAGCTTGAAGGACTTTTGGAACAAACTATTCCGACAATGTTTGTCAAAAACTATTCGCCGAACGCAACACGCGAAGTTGTTGAGTTTGCCGTTAAAATTCCATCGGGCGAAGACAAAAGTGCCTTTACCTATCTTCCGATCGACTCAAAGTTTCCGGTTGAAGATTACATCAGACTTTGCTCCGCCGCAGACAGCGGAGACACCGCCGGCGTTGAAGCGGCAAGAAAAGCGCTTGAAACGCGCATAATTGCGCAGGCAAAGGACGTTAAAAAATACATCAACGAACCGGCAACAACTCCGTTTGCGATTATGTATCTTGCAACCGAGGGACTTTACGGCGAAATTATCGGTTCCAAAAACGGAATTGCGGAACGCTGTCAGAACGAGTTTCGTGTAATGATTGCAGGTCCGTCAACAATAACGGCGCTTCTCAATTCGCTTTCGGTTGGATTCAGAGCGATGGCAATAAACGAAAAGGCAAAAGAAATCAGAACTTTGCTCGGCGCGGCAAAAGCGCAGTATGAAAAATTCGGAATCGTTCTTGAAAAGGCGCGAAAGAAAATTGACGAAGCGGGAAAAACCCTTGACGACGCGCAAAACAGAAATGAACTTATTCAAAAAAAGCTTCGTTCGGTCGAAGAGATTGAACAAGACGAAGCGGAAAAACTTTTGGAAATTGAATAAACCGTGCCGTGTCCGTTTGGGCACGGCTTTTTTATATCAAAACGCCGCCTTTCGCATATACTGTTAACGGCAACAAGTGCGAAAG
>DKDD01000229.1:0-2214 GCA_002451715.1 Ruminococcaceae bacterium UBA6857
TTATCTATGAAATACACGGCGTAAATTTTCAGAGTGGAACAAAATTCGCCCCCTATCGTCTGGTTAAAAACGTTTCGGCAAAAAATTATGCGGTGCAAACCGAAAAGCCGCATCATCATCTTTTCGGTTGCAATCCGATCATATAAAAGAACACAGCAAGCCAAAAAGAACCGCCGTAACATTTCGGTTACAGCGGTTCTTTTTTTGGTATGTACAGCTTCTCAAAAACAGTGTGAAAGGAAGTTTTTTATTTTTGAACTTCGCTGCTGTTGGCATAAATCTTGTGCATTCGCTCGTCGTCAAAGTGAATGTCAAGATAGCTTTCAACGAAGTTTGAAGCGGGAACTCCGGCATCGCGGCGATTCATTCGCGTTGCCGCCGCCGCGGAAAGCGCACTGTCAAAAATGAAGAACGCAATGAATGCCCACGTTATTATTGTTCCTGCGTTCAGCGGAATTTTTTCAATCAGCGAAGACATGAACGGATAGATAATTTTTATCCAGCCAAGTCCGAGAAAACCCCAAAAGAGCGAATAAAGAAGGCAAACTCTGCCGTTGATGTTGAGCGGAAGATTGCTGTAATCCCACGCAACGGAACCAAAGCAGATTTCCTGACCGAGCGAGCAGATATATTCCGTGACCGTTCCGACAAGATAGGCAACAAGAAAAATTACCCACGCTTTCGAATCTCTCAGCTTATAAAGGCTGAGTGTAAGAATAACCGCACCCATTCCGTATGCAACGGAGAACGGCCCGTAAACAAGCGATTTTCTTGATTCAATGTATCCGTGGCGCAAAAGGCACCAAAGCGTTTCAACGGCAAAGCCGACAACGCAAGCCGAAAGAAAGATCCAAACGAGTTTTTCAAAACACATACCCTCGGCAAAAATTTTTGTTTCGTTACTTTTCATTTTTATCGTCCTTTCTCATTTTTCTGCGGTTTTGTGAACCTCTTTTCTGTTCTTTGGCTGTAAGATACTCCCCGTTTCTCAACAAAACTTCAAGTTTTTTGAAAAACTTTGAAAAGTTCAAAAAAATTTCCTCATAACTGAAAAAATTGAGGTTTTGTTGAAAATAACGGCATATCATCTTGCGGTAAAAATGAAAATAGTGTATTCTTTTTATTTATGCAATGCATTTTGACACCGCAAAAAACTTGTGATAAAATCAACCCGGGGTGAAAACTATGTTCAACATTCTTGTCGTTGAAGACGACAGCCATGTAAGAAGCCTTGTGCTTGCAATTTTGAAAGACGCGGGATATAACTGTTACAGCGCCGCAAACGGCATTGAAGCGCTTGCCGTGACCGACGCGCACCACGTTGACCTTGCCGTTGTCGACATTATGATGCCGGAAATGGACGGCTATGAATTTACGCGGACTTTGCGTTCGTGCAAATGCGAAATGCCCGTTCTCATGCTCACTGCGAAAATTTCGCACGAAGACAAGAAAAAGGGCTTTGAGGTTGGAACGGACGATTTTCTCACAAAACCGTTTGACGAAGAGGAACTTCTTTGGCGAATTGAAGCACTTTTGCGCCGCTCAAAAATCGCCGCCGAAAAACGGCTGACAATCGGAAAAACAACGCTTGATTACGGCTCAATGACCGCCGACGTTGACGGAAAGCAAATTGTTCTTTCGCCAAAAGAGTTTATGCTGCTTTTCAAGCTTCTTTCATATCCTAATCACCTTTTCACAAAACATCAGATTATGGACGAGATTTGGGACTTTGACACGGAAAGCGATGAACATACCGTTGAAGTACACATCAACCGTCTTCGCGAAAAATTCAAAAATAACAACGATTTCTATATCAAAACCGTCCGCGGTTTCGGCTATATGAGCGTTATCGAAAAGAAGTAACCGAAAATGAAAACAGAAAAAAAGAAAATTACAAAAGAAAAAGAACGCAACACAAAACAAATTAAAAGAAGCATCCGCAACGCAATGTCGCTGATTGTTTTTTTAATTTTGCTCGCGTCCGTACTGCTCACGATCGCTATTTATTACATTTTTGCCCATTTTAAAATTATTCGTCCGAACGGTTCGGGCGCGCTTTGGATTGCGGCAATTGTTTTTCTTGTTTGCAACATCATCGGCGCGGTTGTTTCAAGCGTTGTTTTTTCGCGGTACACAAAGCCGCTTTACAAGGCGGTTCAGGCAATCAATCTGCTCGGCACGGGCGATTACAGCGTTCGGCTTGACACAAAGGAC
>DKDD01000229.1:2259-23498 GCA_002451715.1 Ruminococcaceae bacterium UBA6857
CTTCAGATTCGCGAGCTTATGGAAACAATCAACAAAACCGCCGAGGAACTCGGCAGCATTGAAAAAATGCGAAACGACTTTGTTGATATTGTCTCGCATGAATACAAAACGCCGGTTGCTTCAATCAGCGGCTTTGCAAAACGGCTCAAAAACGGTCCACTCACCGAAGAACAGCGCGAATACGCCGATATCATCATTGACGAATCGAAGTATCTGACTTCGATGACAACAAATCTTCTTTTGCTTTCTCGTTTTGAAAACACGGCAATTATTCCGGACAAAAAGGTTTATTCGCTTGACGAACAGCTTCGCCGTTCGGTAATTCGACTTCAAAACGAATGGCAGGAAAAAGACATTGCGGTTGAGGGCGACTTTGACAAAATTGATTTTTACGGCAACGAAGACATCGTTTCTCATATTTGGGACAACCTTATCAAAAACGCCGTCAAATGCACCGACCGCGGCGGAAGCATTTACTGTTCTGCAAAAGAAGAGGACGGTTATGCGGTTGTTATTATCCGCGACAGCGGCTGCGGAATGAGCGAAAAGACACTGGAACACATTTTTGACAAGTTTTATCAGGCAGATTCAAGCAGAAACTCAAGCGGAAACGGTCTCGGTCTTTCGATTGTTAAAAGACTTGTTGACCTTTGCGACGGAACGATTACCGTTCAAAGCGAACTTCAGCACGGAACGCAGTTCACTGTAAGACTCAAAAATTCGATTTCCAAAGAAAGCACAAATAAATAACACAAAAAGCCGTTGCAACGGGCAGAGAACCCATGCAACGGCTTTTTTCTTTTTTGTGTAACAATTTAAAAACAGTTTTTGAAAAAATAAAGAACACAAAACACTTCCGCACGGAAAAACCGTGCGGAAAGCAAAACCAAAATTTTATTTAACCTTTTTAATAAGGTCGGCGAACGACTTTGCAATTGTGGAAGCCGACACTTTTGAACCGGCATTGATTTCCTCGTTTTCGGTGAACATCGAACGGTAATCATTGTCGGGAATAATGTATCCGATCTGATCGTTGGCAAGGCCGAAGCAAAGCAGTTTTTCAACTTTTGCGGTTTCGGCAAACGGCGGATAATCCCAGCTTTTTCCGGTCCATGTCTTGTCTTTTTCAATCACGCCGCCCCAAAGAAGTTCGGGTGAAATTTCGCCCGGAACAATCATAATGCCAATCTTGTTTCCAAGCTCCATGTATCCGATTTCTGAGATTGCGGTGTATCCGTTCTTATCTTTTGCAAGAGTTGAACTGACAAGACCTTCTCTGATTGCAAGCTCAAGAATTTGGTTGTCAAGCTTAATATAAATGTTTTCGTGAGCGATGTTGAGTACCGGAGCAAGTTTTTCGTCATTAGTGATTGCAAGAAGTTTTTTGGCAAGCGCTTCGCCCAATGCTTTCGGTTTTGCACCGGCTACTTCGCCGTCAAATTCAAGCGATTCGTAATTTCCGGTTATTGCAAGCTCTGCACCCTGAACAAAAACAACGTCTGCGCCGTTGGCATTTTTAACGCTTTCTCTGAGGTAATACGGGAAATCGCCGCAAAGTTTTGAAGTTGAAACGCCTGCGCCGACAGCATGGATTCCGGCTTCGCAAATCCAAATTTCGTTTGCGGTTTCGTCGTTCGGAACAAAGCGGAATCTGTGAATTTCCGGATCAATAACTTTCGGTTCGCGCTTGTCAAAAATATATTCCGACGAATCAATGCTGCCGTAATAAAGCGTTCCGTCTTTCATGTTTTCAACCGCTTTGACAACGGTATCCGCAACGGTTGAATAAAGGTTTTCCATAAATTCGGGCGTCTTTCCGCCGATGAATTTATCTGTGCCGATTCCGAAAATGCTCAAAATCGGGTTAACGATAAGTGCGGGAAGAAGCGGCGCAGCCATGCCGAGGGTATCAATGCACGAATGCTGATGAAGAACCGAAACGTTGATTGAAACAATGCCGTTCTTCTTTGCAAAATCTTCAAGGCGCGCTCTGATTTTTGCAACGTCGCCGCTTGCAATGCCGTAACCGTCGATTACCGCATGAACAACCGTTCCACCCATGGAATCGGTGATTGCATAGGTGCGAACCTGCTGATCGTCAACAACTTCGGTCGGCTGTCTGCCTTTGAACGGTTCAAGTGTTCCTGCCATATAAACCTTTTTGCCCTTATAAAGATATACGCCGTCTTTATATTCAAGGTCTTTTATAAGCGAATCACCGGCATAGCCGACTTTCCATTTTGCACCGTCTTTAACTTCGGTGTCGAACTTATCTTTGCCGGGATAAAAATTCGTCGGCTTAAAGTTTTCGATATCGGGAAAAGTTCCGGTAAAGTCAAGTCCGGGAATAACATGGTTCAAAACCGAAACTGCGGTTGAAACAACCTTGTCAAGTCCCATGTAAAGATAGCTCTTTATTTTGTCGCCTGTTCCGTTGTTGGGGTCAACCTTTGCCGCAAAAGCCGAAACCGAAATGCACGAAGCAACGGTCAGCACAGCAAGAAAAAGCGACAATGCTTTTTTGAGTTTTTTCATTTTTAAAGTCTCCTCTTTCCGAATGCCGGGCAAAACAATGCCTGCAAACTAAAATTTTCATTTGTATCTTAACACAACTTTAACAAAAATGCAACGAAAATCGAATCGTAAGAAAGAAAAAGAGCCGCTGCATTCCGGTTGCGAAAACCTTTGGTTTCGCGCTTGAATGTGGCGGCTTTGTTCTTTTCAAATCAACTTATTTTGCAAGGGGAAGCATGCCAAGGAGGGAGTTGATGATCTCCTGAATCTTAGCGATGATAGCCGAGAAGTCGATTGAGCTGAAGTCAAAGTTCTTGATAGCGTCGATGATTGCCTGCATTGTTTTTCACCTCACATAATGGATTATTTCGGCGGACATACCGCTTAATTTGTGAACAAGCTGTTACTTGTATGAGAAGAGATTATTAGCCGAACTTTAATTGAAACTTAAAAACCTGTATGATTTTCAAATATTTTGAAAAACTTTTTAATATATTTTAAATTTGACACAATAAAACCGTCAATTTTTCTTCTTCGGCTCAATGATCCTTTCGTTTTTTCTTTTTCTTTTCGCGGCGCAGTTCAAAAAAACAGCGATTTTTACTTTTTTTGCGTTTTTTCAAAATCTCTTTCTTTTTCATTTTGCAAAATAAAAAGCCCCGAAAAGCTTTTGCCTTTCGGGGGTTTAAAGAGAGAGAAGAACCAAAAATCAAAGAACTTCGATTCCGAGAATCGCTCTGATGTTAGCGACAACCCAGTTTACGATGTCTTCAACATAAGTCTTAACAGCACTGATAATTGCGTCCATTACGATATACCTCCATTAAAAATTTAAAATCAAATGAAAAGCGGTTTTGCTTTTCAAAATCGGTAAGTTAATAACATTGAATTAATAGAGAGCGATGAAAAAGTTGCGGATATAAGCAACAAGCTGATTAACGTAATCTTTGATTTTTGCGATAATAGCGTCCATTCTTTTCACCTCCCGCGAATAATTTTTATCATTTAGAAACTACTTACAATTAAAGAAGTTCGATTCCGAAAATCTTGTTAAGGAAAGCGAAAAGCTCGTTGATATAACCTTGAATCTTTTCAATCAAAGCTGCCATTGTTTACACCTCCGTTAAAATGATATTAACAATTTGTTTCTTGTTTGTTAACAGAATAACGGGGTAAACTTAAATATACTTTAAATCCCTGCTTTTATTTGGCAAAAATATGAAAAAATTATGAATATTTTTGTTTATTAATTTTAATTTGTTTTAATTTTGAACATTTTTATAACTGATTGTGACATGGCAAACGGCAAAAACCGCCGAAAAAACAATAAGCGGTATGTTCAGCGTGAGTATTCCGCTTTCAAGAAACAGCAAAGACGGAATTATTGAAAGCGAAAGCGCTTTGCGAACCGAACTTTCTTTCCAAAATACAACCCACCCAAGGCAGTACAGAAAAAGAAGAACCGACCCGGCTATCACATATACCGTTTTTGCTCCCTCAAACCAAAAGCCGAGTGTAAGACCCGGAACGGACACAAACATCAATATAAAACAGCCAAAACGCCCGATTTGCTCAAAAAGCTCAACCGCCTTGTTGTGCCAGATGTTTTCAAAGCCGTCCTTGTGCGTAACGGCAAAAACAATGTTTGGAACAAGCAGAACAAGAACAAAAATTAACCCTATAAAATTAAACCATTCCATAACAATCACACTTCTCCGTTGCAGATTTTTGCATAAATATCCTCCGGAATCATCGGTGAACCGATTGAAGCAAGAAGAGCTTTCTCGATTTTTCCGTTTTCAGCATATTGTGCACCGGCTTTTTTGACAAATTCAAGGCGCGGCTTTGTTACCTCGGCGGCTTCGGGCGCGTTGAACATCGGGCTTTCCGGAACGGTTATGACGGTGTGGTTATTCGGGAATATCAGCTTAAATTCGGCAACGGCAGGTTCGAAATTATGCTCACTGTTCGGAAATCCGCACCCGCAAATCATAAGATAGCGCAAATGCGAAAAATCCGCCTGTCCGACGTGTTCATAGCGTTCGCCGACCTTTTTCATTGCGAGCGAAGAAAGCGGCATTGTTCGGTCAATAAGCGCCTTTAGCGGCGCAGGCATTCCGTAACAATAAAGCGGAAAACTCAAAAGCAAAACGTCGCTTTCAAGTATTTCGCCGAGAATTTCGCCCATGTCATCATGATAAATGCATGTTCCGCCGTTTCGCTTGCAGGAAAAACAGCCTGTGCAGTATTCGATATGCTTTTCAACCGCGTTAATAATTTTGATTTTGTTTTCCGTTTTTTCGTTCATGCCGTCAAGAAAAGCGCGCGTTATATGCATTGTGTCGCTTTTTTCTCTTTTCGGCGAACCGTTGAGTACAAGAATTTTCATGTGTTTCCTCCTTAAAGTCACTTGACTTTTTCAAAAGTCAATTTTCCCTTTGCACCGCTGCCTGTGATTTCAATCGTATATGTTCCGCTTTCCTTGCAAACAAGGGTAAAGCTTTCGTTTTGAACAAGCGTTCCGCGATAAAGCGTTTCGCCGCCTTTCGGCGCAACAAGAAGCGAAACTTCGCCCTCGGATATCTCTGCTTTGACGGAAAGCTCATCGCCTTTTTTGAGTTTCAGCGTCTCCTTTTCCGTTCCGTTGAGTGCCAAAAAGGAAAGCAGATATTTATCGCTTGTTTTGATTTTGTTGCCGACAAAGTTTGCCTTGCACGAAGCGAAAAGAAAAACCGTGCAAAGAACAAGACACAAAGACATGAATCTTTTTGTTTTCATTAATAATACCCCTTAAAGTGTCATTACAAGCGTTCCGGCGGCAATGAGAATACAGCCGAAAAGCGACTTCGGTGTGAATTTTTCATGCAAAAAAACGAACGCAAGAACAAGCGTTAAAACAACACTCATTTTGTCAATCGGAACAACCTTTGACGCCTCCCCGACCTGCAAAGCCTTGTAATAGCAAAGCCATGACGCACCCGTTGCAAGACCGGAAAGAATCAGAAAAACCCAGCTTTTTTTGCTTATCTCGCCAATTTCGCTTTGAGCATTCGTAACAAAAACCATCAGCCACGACATTGCAAGAACAACAACCGTTCGAAGCGCCGTTGCAAGATTTGAGTTCACGTTTTCAATTCCGACCTTTGCAAGAATCGACGTCAGCGCCGCAAAGACCGAAGAAAGCACCGCATAAAGCCACCACATAAAAAATCCCTCTTTTAAAGATTTCTATAAATTTCTGCGCCTTTGGTTTTGAGCCGGCGGATAAGAACAAGCGAAAAAACCGTAAGTACAGCGGCAACGATTGCAATATAGATGTAGTCTTCAATCACTGCGCCGAGCGCAAAGTAACCGAACGCACAGGCAATTGAAACGATCCAGCCGATGAAAAGCGTGATAAGAACGCTGAAGCTTTGCTTGACTGCGGCGGTTTCGCTTGTCCAGTTGAGATTTGGCATTTTCAAATTGATAACAAGTCCGAGTACTGCACCGAAAACGGAGAAAATGAACGGAAGCGCAACCATTGCGGCAATTACTCCGACCGACGGGCGAAGCACAACGCAAAGGCACACCGAAAGGAAAAGCGCAGGAATTGCCGTTAAAAGAATGTGCAGCTTAAGCTTTGAGGAAAAAATCTGCCAGACCGAAACAGGTAGCGACTGCGAAAGCCAAATGTTTTTGCCCTCAAGCGAAACCGACGGCGCCGTAATATCGTTCATTGAAGCGATTGCACAAACCGCAAAAACGGCAATTACCGTAATGCTTCCGCTGTCAAGCGGAAGTGACTGCGTCATCATTGAAAGAAGCTTTTCGCCTTTGATTAAAAGCACAATACCCGCAACCGGCATTAGAAGCGTTCCGAGCGCACAGTTGAGCATATACGTCGGACTTGAAAGGAAACGCGAAAATTCTTTTGAAAAAAGAGCGCCGTTTGCGCTTTTTGCTTTTGTCCTTTTTTCGCGGTACTCCTTTCTTGCGCTTTTTCCGCTTGAGGTTGCAATTTTAAGAAAGCTTTTTTCCATTATCACATAAGTAACAGCAAGAATCAAAACCGAAAACGCAATCACCGCAAGAACGGGAAAAAGTTCGCCCTCGCCGCATTTTCCGAAAATATACAAAGGATATGCCGCACCCTTGACCTTTTCGCCGATTGCTTGAACGTTTTCAATAATCGTCTCCAAAAGATTAAAGGCATTCGCATATGCATAGTAGTATACTCCGAGGCATACAAGCGAAGAAATGACGGTGACAATGCTTTTGTTTTTAAGCTTATCGCTGATTTTTGCAACAGCAAGGCCGAGTATGCACGAAAGAACAAAAACAACAACCGTACCCGAAAGAACAAGTACCGATGAACCGAAAAACGCCGAAACGGAAAAACCGACCGTCATGAAATACACAATTACCGCGGGAACCGTAATGATAACGCTGTACATTGTTCCCATAAGGTAAACGCCCAAAAGGCGAACAACAAGAATTTGCCGCACGGGAATCGGAAGCGAAAGAAGAAGGTCGTTGTCCTTTGCTTTATAAAGGCTTGCATAGGTGTTGAACACACTTCCGAAAACACCCATCATTATGCCGATAAGGCTTTGAAGAGCAAAGTAAAGCCAGCCGTAGCCGTTCTTCACAAGCGGTTCGCAAAGCATTTTTGAAAAGTAAAAGAACATTCCGCCGAGAACGCCGACCATTATTACAACGAAAAAAGTTATGAACGCGGCAGAGCTGCCCTTTGAACGGGCTTTGCCCTTTTTGCTGTCGTAAAAAAAGCTTTGGTTCAGCTGATAAAGCTGTTTTTTGAGAAGAGCTTTAAACATTATTCACCCTCCAGTTCAAGAAAAACTTCCTCAAGGCTGTCGTCACCGCGGACTTCTTCCATCGTACCCGAACGGATAAGCTTTCCGCCCTTGATGATTGCAACTTTGTCGCAAAGCTTTTCCGCAACCTCAAGAACATGGGTCGAAAAGAAAATTGCATTGCCCCTGTCGCAAAATTCGCGCATCATACCTTTAAGAATATGCGCCGCTTTGGGGTCAAGACCGACAAACGGTTCGTCCATAATGATAAGCTTCGGTTCATGAAGCCACGCGGAAATGATTGCAAGCTTCTGCTTCATTCCGTGGGAGTATGCGCTGACGGGTTCGGCAAGATCCTTTGTCAGCTCAAAAAGGTCGGCGTATTTTCTTATGCGTTCTTCCCTTTCTTTTGTGCCGACTCCGAAGATATCCGCAATGAAGTTAAGATATTTGATACCGGTCATGAACTCATAGATGTCCGGGTTATCGGGAATATACGCAAGCATTTTTTTGCAGGCGAGCGGGTCATCCTTGACGGAAACACCGCCGATTTTGATTTCGCCCTCATCAAATTGAAGAATACCTGCAACGGCTTTGAGCGTTGTTGTTTTACCCGCACCGTTGTGACCGATGAAACCGTAAATTTCACCCGGTGCGATATGAAGCGAAAGCGAATCGACCGCCCTTTTTTCGCCGTATGTTTTTGTCAAATTGTTAATTTCAAGCATTGTTTGTTACTCCTTTAAAAACGCATAAAGCGCCGTGTCGAGAATTGTTTGTTACCTCTTTATAAACTTAACTGTCTTATCTTTCATTGAAATTTTGCTCACTTCAAACCCGAAAGCAGGCAGTTCCTTTTTGAAAGTCAAAAAACTGTGATCAATCGGAAAGCCGAGCACTTCTTCGATTTTTTCAAAAGAAAGCGTCAGCACGTCTTTGTTTTCCGTTTCGATATATTCCCAAAGCTTTTGATATTTACTCATCTTCTCCTCCACTCAAAAAGCTTTCAACGTGGGTGTTAAAAACTTTTGCTTTTTTGTTTGCAATAAAATGATCGCCGTCCATGATTACAAGTTTTGCGTTTGGAATTTTTTCCGCAATCAGCCTTGTGTGGCTTTCCTTAATCATGTCGTTCGTTCCTGCGATTACAAGAACGGGCATTTTCAAAAGTTTCAGTTCGTTCGGCTCAATGTATGGGTCGTTCACCATGAGTGAAAGAATCTCTGCGTTTTTCCTTGCCTCTTTTGAAAACTTTGAAAATAATTTTGCAATTTTGTATCCGATCTCAATCGGAAGCTGAACGGAGGTTTTGACCCCTTTCGGAAAAAGGTTTGCGCCGTTCAAAACAAGCTTTCTCACCATGTGCGGATACTTGAGCGCAAACAAAAGCGCAATGTTTCCGCCGTCTGAAAAGCCTAAAATGTCCGCCTTTTCAATGCCGTGTTCAAGGAAGAACGAATGAAGATCTTCCGCAAAACGGCGGATTGAAAATTCACCGCCGCCCCTTTCGGTTTTTCCGTGTCCTCTTGTGTCTATAGCAATCACGCGATACTTCTTTGAAAAATATTCAATCTGGCTGTTGAAATATGTGTGGTCCTCGCCGTTGCCGTGGAGAAGAACAAGCGGAAAGCCGTTTCCCTTTTCTTCATAAAAAAGTGAAATATCCATTTTTCGCTCCCTTAAATCTTTTCACGATACCATTTTTCAAGGATTTTTTCGGTTTTCATTTTTAACACATTACAGAACAAACGACTCTGTTTTAAGGTCGCAGTAATGCCGCCCTTTTTCTGCGGTGAATTTTAAAACGCAGTAATCCGGGTCGGTAACACCTTTTTTATAAAACATTGTGTCGCCCGTTCTCCAAATCTCCTTTTTTGTTTCTTCGTCGGTAAGAACCTCCATTCTTCCGACGAGCATAATGCCCTCATAGCTGAAACGTCTGCGCTTATAAAAATATATGCTTGCCTTTTCGTTTTCAAGGTATTGGCTGACTCTGAGCGATGAGGTGTTGGTTGTAAAATAAAAGCAGTTGTTTTCAATTTTTCTCGGCGCAAGCATCGCCTTGATGTTGGGAAAGCCGTCGGAATCGACCGAAGCGATAAACGCCGTTTTTTGTGCCTTGATAAAATCAATGTACTCCATCGGTTTCTTTCCTTTCTTCTTTTACGGCTTTGACGTCTCCCTCACGGCAGCACACACTTTTAAACCCTGTGCGTTTTATGCCGAGGAGCGAATCCATTTCGTCCGCCGCAGAGGTGAAATCGCTTTTCATGTGGTGATAGATTATGTAATCCGCCTCTTTGATTTTTCCGCTTTGCTCCTTGCAAAATTCTTTCATCGGTGCGGCGAGGGTGAACACCCATATGGGCGAACAAACCGTCACATGGTCATACTTTAAAAAATCAAGGTCTGTTTTTTCAATCGGCATTGCCCATTTGTGCATTCCGAATCTTCCGCACCACCAAAAGCCGAGCGTACCTTCGGTGCGTTCCGTTGCCTTAACTTCGAAAATTTCCGCACCGGTTCTGTCGGCTTCTTCATATGCCGCCTTTTTGACATATCCCATGCGTGAAAAGAAAACAACAAGCCTTTTCGGGTTCGTTCCGATGTTTTTGAAATCGGCTTCGCTCACCTTGAAGCTTTCCTGCTTTTGAAAAACGCAGGCGGCAAAGCCTGTTGCAGCCTGAAGAAAGCCGATGATAAAAAATGCCGTTGACATAAAGTTCGTCGGAAGCATATAAAATTGAATACAAATCCAAAGCATAAGCGTTATACCGAAAATTCCGCCAAGGTATGCGCCGCTTTTTTTCTTCATGAAAAGCAGTACTGCCGCAGTAAAGTTTGTTAACCCGTTGACGATTAAAAGCGCACAGCCGGGAAAAATATAGTTTTTATAAAGCACATCGGCAAACGGCAATTTTTGAAAGTATGGCAGCATTGCATCCATTCCCATTGCCTTTCCGGTCGGGTCAACAAACATTCCGACCGCGCCGGCAACCGCACCGATCCCGACAAAAAGTGTCCAGAAAATTAAAATTTTCCGTGCTGTGTTATATCTCGATTTCACAATTAAGACTCCCTTTTTAAAATCACGTTAAACAATATATAAACCAAAACCAGAACCGCAATCGAACCGCAAAGTACACCGTACATCGCGCCGAGGCTCACGCTTTTTTCAAAGAAATAAAGGTTACAGTCCATTGCGTCGCGGATCGCTTTTACCGCTTCTTTCGGAAAGCCGCTGTTTTCCATTTCGGCAAACGCACCCTGCATTGCGTGGTTGCGGATAAGACTTGTTGCATATGTTCCGGGCAAGAACGAAAGTACCTTTTGAAGTCCCGAAGAAAAGCTGCTTATCGGCATATACGCGCCGCAAACAAAGCCGTAGCCTGCGCTGACGATCGTTCCGACGGCGGAGCTTTGACCGTTTGTTGAAAGGAAAAAGTTTATGCATGAAGAAATTGCAACGCCGAAAAGGGTCAGCAAAAAGACATCGAGCACCAAAAGCGCAACGTCCGAACCGGAAAGGTACCAGCCCTTTTTAAGAATATACAAAAGGCAAACGCCGAGTGCGGTAAAGGTGATTATCAAAGTTGAAAATGCGCTTGAAAAAAAGTATGAAACCGCAAGAGCGGAACGTTTGACCGGTGAAACGCAAAAATCACGCCTTGCGCCGCTTATCTTATCTTGAACCATCAGCAAATTTGAACAAAACGCAACCGTAACACAGCTCACCGCAAGGAGCGAGGAAACAAGCTGAGCGGCAACCGCACCGTCAATCAGTTTTTCGTCAATTTTCAAAAATTCCGGAATTACCGAAACAAAGCTATCCTTGTATACGTTCGCAAGAAAAGTTGCATAAAGAACAAGCAAAATCAGCGGTGTGATGAGCGACGTGAAAAACATTCCCTTGTCTTTGAAAAAAAGTTTTGTGTTTCGTTTTATCAGTGCAGAAATCGCGTTCATTTTTCTTCGCCTCCCATAAGTTTTTTGCCTGTTACGGAAAGGAAAACGTCATCCATTTTTCCCTTTGTAATCTCATAATCGGTGAAAAGCGACGGATATTTTTGAATCAGTTCCGTTGCTTTTTTCGTGTTCTCAACCTCAACGCGAAAACTTTCGCCAACCTTTTCATAAGGCAGTGAAAGCGCCTTGATTTGCTCTTCGCGAAGCGAATAGAACGTTATGAAGTCGCCGGTATAGCTGTTTTTGAGTTCAAGCGGAGTTCCCTCGGCGGCAATTTTTCCGCTGTCAAGAATCACAACATAGTCCGCGTCTGCGGCTTCTTCCATGTAATGGGTCGTGAGAAAAACAGTCATGTTGTTTTTTTGTCTGAGTTCTTTAACAACGTTCCAAAGAAGTTTTCTTGTCTGGGGGTCAAGACCCGTTGTCGGTTCGTCGAGTATAAGAATTTCCGGTTCATGCAAAAGCGCACGCGCAACGTCAATTCGTCTTCTTTGTCCGCCGGAAAGTTTTCCGACAGGGCGCGAAAGAATATCTTCAAAATCAAGCATTTTTGAAAGCTCCGAAAGCCTTTCCCTGAACTTCTTTTTGCTCATTTTGTAAAGCGTGGCGCGGCTTTCAAGATTATCTTTGACGGAAAGGGCTTTGTCAAGCACACTGTTTTGAAAAACAACGCCAAGCTTTTCGGCAACCGCACGGCTTTGCCCGCCGACTTCTTTTCCGCAAACAAGAACGCTGCCGCCGTCCTTTTTAAGACTTCCGCACAAAATCGAAATTGTTGTGCTTTTTCCGGCTCCGTTTACTCCGAGAAAAGCAAAAAGTTCGCCCTTTTTAACATTAAACGAAAGGTTTTGAACGGCTTTAACATTGCCGAACGATTTGTTAAGATTTTTTATTTCAATGATATTTTCCATTGCTTTCTCCTAATATTACAAAAACGTCACAATAGACAACGCTTGTTGCGCAACGTTTGTTATTATATGCTTGACCTAATAAAATGTCAAGCGTTTTTTTGCGGAATCATTGAGGGCGCGTCAAGCTTTCCTGCATTGGCAAGCATCATCATTGCCGCAAAGTCGGTTCCGAGCATTTGAACAAGCTCTTCTTCGGAAAAGCAGCACATTCCCGTTGCACACATTGCCCCGATTCCAAAAGTATAAATCCAGATTTGTTCAAAAAAAATCAGTGCGTCTTTTTTCTCAAAGCCAAAGTTTTTTTGAATGTATTCAAGGCACATATCCGCCGTAAGTCCGAGATTTTTCAAAACATCTTCAAAGCTTGACGCGGTTTTGTTTTCGCTCATGAACAAAAGTTTATAAAGCTTCGGCTCTTCGCACGCAAAAAGAACCATCTGCATTCCAACCTTTTTGAGAAGCGGAGTATATCCGACCGCTTTGTTTGCGTATTCTTCAAACTTTCGCATTGCCGCGGCGCGAACTTCTTTTGAAAGTTCTTCCATATTTTTGAAAACAGTAAAAATCGGGCGTGCCGAACTTCCGAGCCGTTCGCCCAGTTCCCTCGCCGTGAGTGCCTCAAGTCCTTTTTCGCTGACAAGTTCAAGCGCGGCGGCAACAACTTCTTCTTTTGTAAATTTTGGTTTTGGCGGCATTTTCTTTCCTCCTGCCGATATTTATTAGCCTTTTGCGGTGAACAACTTAAAGCCGTTGTTTTGAAACTTGCGTTTTAAAACATCTGTTTTAAGTATAACTTTTATTTTGTCATTTGTCAATTCCTTTTTTTCATTACAGGTATGCCAAAAACAAAACGGTCGCAACACACGCGGCAAATGCCCTTGTGTATTACGACCGTAATCGTTACTCGTTAATATGATTCAAAGCTTATTTTGCTCTGATTTTATTAATAAGGCTCATGAACCATTTTAGAAGCGCAAAAATGAAGAACATCAGTCTTGAAGCGTCGCTTTCCGGTTCATCGGCTTTTTTGTTTGCTTTCCAATAATATGTATCACAGTTTTCTTCGGTCATCTGATATGCTTGGTTTTCTTTCACGTTGTGAATCATGAACTGTGAAAGCGGGCCGTCTTCAACGGTGATTTGACGGTCGGCACTGATTACCGTGCTGAGAATGTCGGTTTCAATCTGTGTCCAGTGGGAATGTCTTGCGCCCTTAATAAACCATGTCTGATTCGGGAACTGGCAGGTTGAAGCGTCAATCTGTTTGTCGGGCGAAATATACTTTCCTTTTCCTTCGGCAACTCTTTGCGCGATATACTCATCGGGAAGAGTTGAGTAAATATCCGAAGCGGTTGCGCCGTATGACGCACATTCAACCGAAGCAAACTGGTCGCCGATAACGTTGCGCGATTCAATAACAGGAACGATCTGAACGCCGTATTTTACAATAACAACAAGATTTCCGTTGTCGTTGATCGTGTTCATGATTTCGGGAATCTTTTGGCGAACTTTTTCGTTGTAATTGTCAAGCTTTGCAATAAGACCTGCGTATTCCTCACGCTTTTCGCTGCCTTCTTTTCCAAAAACATATTCCTTTGCTTCCTCATAATCTTCGCTCTTGACCGCTGCCCAGTATGACGGGAAAGTGAAGAAAGTTGAAAGGGCAAGCGCGCTTGTGACACCCTTGACAACGGTATAGTAAATCGTTTCTTTTGTTACACCGGAAATTGTTTCAAAAACGCCCGCCTTTGAAAGAAGTTCAAGCGTTTCGTTAATAAACGAATCAACGTTGAACATTCCGAGCGCGTCACAGTCAACAAGAAAACGATTTACCGCGTTTCCGTCAAGCTTGAACTTTCCGCTGATTGGGTCACTGAGTGCCTCAGCACCGTTAACAACGCCGCCGTTGAAGCCGATTCCGTGAATACCTTCCATTCCGTATTTTGCAACATAAGCGGTAACGACCGAAGAACCGAGGCAGCGGCCGATCAGGCAAACTTCCTTTGAACCGGTAACTTTTTTGACTCTTTCAATGAAAACGTGAAGAGTATCGGCAACTTCAAGCGGATCAAGGCGCCAGTCGTAATCGAATTTATAATCCATGTGGCTGTAATAACCCTTGCCGATTTTGCTGTCGCGCGAAAGTTCACGTTCCATTTTTGCAATGTTTTCCGGGTTGACTCCGGAGCCGTCGCTTGCGTTTCCGTCCTTGTCAAGGAGGAGTCCTTCAAAAAGTTCTCCTATTTCCTTTTGAAGGTTTTTGTAATAATTGTCATAATTTCCGGTTCCGATTCCTTCAATGAGGAAAGGAAGCAAAACGTTGGCAACCGATTTGTAAATTTCGCTTTTGTCTTCGTCATCGTCGTTAGAATTGATTTTTCCGAGAAGGTCACGATAAGCAAAAAGCTTGCTTCCATCGGCAGCATAAAGTGCCTCTCCGTCGCCGAAAAGCTGAATGATTGGAATTTGGCTGTTGTAGGAAGTCCATGTTACGGCTGTTGCCGGCGCAGCGACCATGAAAACCATGAGCGCGGCAAGAAAAACCGACAAGAGCTTTTTGAGCGATTTTTTCATAATTGTTTCTCCTTTTTAATTATCCGAATTAAAAGAGTTTCATTCCCCTTCCGATTTGTGTCAAGGGAGAGTAATGTTTGTGTAACAAACATTACAAGGGTACCCTTGTGCGTTTTTTGGTTTTTATAAATTTCTTTTGTTTTCTCTCGTGCGTATTTCGTTATTTTTTACGCTTTGGCGGCGCAAGAAATAAAGAGACCGCAAACAAAAGCATATTCGGAAAGTATAATCACACTCCTTTTTTCTATAATATCACTTATTTTTTCCAATGTCAACATATGAACGAATAATTAAAAATAAAAAATTTTTATAACAAAAAACGGAACCATGTTTCAAGATTCCGTTCAAAGTCTGTATACAAACCGAAAACCCGACTCGCAATGAGTCGGGTTTTTCGGCAGAGAGAAAAAAATGAAAAAACAAACGTGGCAGACAATCTGCCGGGGAGAGTTTGTGGAAGCTGTCAAAAATTAATGAACGTTCTGGTTTTCTTCAAACGGAAGCATGTTATAGATACGCTTGTCGCTGTCAACCATACTGATCGGAGTTTCCGGAACAAGAAGATGAATCAATGAAACAAAGTTGTTGCTGTTGTCGCCCGGAAAACCGACAACAAGAACAAGCGGCTTTGTTTTTGCCATGTGGGCTGCAATTGTAAGTGCGGGGTCATCGCTGAAATAGACCGCCATCTCGCCCTTTGATTTTTGAACGGTTTGAAAAAGGGCGTCAAGCATTCTTCCGCAATCCTTTTGTGTTTCGCCGCTAAGGGGAAGAACCGTGATAACCTGAAGCTCCGCGTTTTCTTTTTCGGCAAGGATCCTGCCGGCTTCAATAAGATTTTTGGAGCTTTCCTGCGGCGTTACGCAAACGAGAACATTGTTTTGTTCGTTCATGTAACCACCTCCTGATTACAGTTATATGATAACGTGAATACCTAAATACAACTTTAAACGAAAAAAAACTTTTAAAAAATTGTTTATTTCGCCGATTGAGAAATTTATCGGCTTTTTTGAACTTGTGAGGGTATTATATCTGCCTTTCCTAAACCGAACCTCAAGGAACGATAAAAAATCTTTCAAAACTTTACTTTTTTCATGCCGGGTGTTATGATATGTATATAAAATTCGGAAAACTTTATAAAAGGAAAACGAAGAAAATGGAAAAAACAAAATTCACAAAAAGGCTTTTTGCCCTTTTGCTTTCCGCGGTACTTCTCTTTGTGTCGGTTCCGTTTTCGGTTTCAAACGCGGCGTCGGTCTATTCGTCCGATTACCGATACTGGTCGCAAGGCGCGTCCGACATTGAAAAAATGAGAAAATACGGCTGCTGGATTGTTGCGCAGGCAAAGCTTCTTTATGAAACCAATGTCAACCGCGAAGCAAGCTTTAACCCCGATGTCTATTATTACTGGCAAAAGGACAACGGTTTTGTTGACAGCGGATTTTATCAAACCAACGGCGGTTACGCCCCCGTCTCCTATTCAAAGGAAAAAGAAAAACCGCTTGAATATCTCGGCTATTTCAAAGCGACGGAAGAAAAGCTTTGGGAAAACATCAACAACGGCTATTACTGTGTTCTTCAGCTGAACAACGGCGGTCATTATGTCTATCTTGACAACGAAACTTCAAAGAAAAAAAAGCAGCTTTACTGCTTCGATTCCTGGAGTGAGCAGTATTCTTACGGCACGCGCCTTTTGTCTAACTATAAAAAGTGGGACGTTTGCTATGTCTATAAAATCGGCGACCCGAACGACCTTCTTCGTCCGTCAAAGCCGACTCTTACTTCTTCGGCGGCAACCTGCCAAGTCGGCGGCGAAATCACTTTCAACTGGAGTCCTGTTGCCGGTGCGGACGGATATAAGCTTCGTATTTTAACCGATGGCGGCGCAAGTTTCAAAAGCGATACGATTCAAAACGCTTCAAGCGCAAAATATACGTTTCCGAAAGGAAAGTATACCGCATATCTCACGGCATTCAACGCAAACGGAGATTCGCCCGAAAGCAGCCTCTCGGTTGAAGCGGTGAACGGATATACCGTTACCTTTGACCCGAACGGAGGAACCTGCCAAACAAAAAACCTTACCGTAACCTACGGTGCGGAATACGGAAAACTTCCTCGGCCGAAACGCACCGCCTATAAATTTCTCGGCTGGTACACGGCAAAAAGCGGCGGAACAAGAGTGACCGCAACAACAAAGGTTACAAAAGCCGCAGACCACACTCTTTATGCGCATTGGTCGCACACTCATTCCTACACCGAAAAAATCACGACCCCCGCAACATGCGAAAAAGCCGGAATCAAAACTTTCACCTGCCTTTGCGGAAACAGCTATACCGAGCCGATTCCGATAACCGATCATAAGTATGATGCCGTGACAGAAAAAGCAACAATTTCTTCTGACGGTGTTTTCAAAGTTGCGTGCGTATACTGCAAAAAGGTTGCTTATTCTTCGGCAATTGCAAAACCGCTTTTGCCCGTTATAACCGAAAAAAGTTTTCTCTATAACGGAAAAGCACATACGCCGTCCGTAACAGTCAAAGACAGCGCAGGAAAAACACTTTATCCCGGCGCACATTACACAGTAAGTTACAAAAACAACACTCTTCCCGGCAAAGCCGCGGCAGAAATTGTGTTCTGCGGCGATTACGGCGGAACGACAAAAGTTTTTTTTGACATTCTTCCTACAGTGCCGAAAAATGTTTTGGCAAAACAGACCGCAAAAGCAATCACCGTTTCGTGGAGCGCCGTTACGGGAGCTACAAGCTACAAAGTTTCACTCTTCAACCGAAAAGGAAAGCTTTTAAAAACAGCCGAAACAACAAAAACCGCGCTTCGGTTTAAAGAACTTCAAAGCGGAACAAAATATAAAGTTTCCGTTGCCGCCGTGGCAAAAAACGAAAACGGCTCTGTCACCGGAGAAAGTTCAAAACTTCTTTTGACGGCAACAAAGCCTGCCGCGCCGCAAAACTTTGCCGTTACCGCCGAAAATGGTCGCGCAAAGCTTTCATGGAAAAAATCTTTCGGCGCGGAAAGCTATACGGTTTATTACAGCACAAGAAAAAATTCCGGATTTAAAAAGCTTGAAACAAAAAAGCGAACCGCCGTCATAACAAACCTCAAACACGGCACGGTGTATTACTTCAAAGTTACGGCAAACAAAACTTCAAACGGAAAGGTTATTTCTTCTGTCTTTTCAAAAAGGCAAGCCGTAAAAATCAAATAGCAAAACAAAAAGGAGCTGTTTTTTTGAACGGCTCCTTTGAATTTTTATGAAAAAATCTTTTTTCATTGACTTTAAATAATTTAAAATGTATAATTTATGTTATCTTAGAAATATTTTAAGAAAGGAACTTTATCATGGGATTTTTAGAAAATAAAACAGCAATCATCACCGGCGGCGGCCGCGCAACTTTGAGCGACGGAAGCTGCGGTTCAATCGGCTACGGCATTGCAACCGCATATGCAAAAGAGGGCGCAAACCTTGTTCTCACCGGGCGCAACCTCAAAAAACTTGAGGACGCAAAAGAAGAACTTGAAAGACTTTACGGCATTAAAGTTCTTGCCGTTCAGGCAGACGTAAGCGCCGGCACAGACAACGAAGCCACCGTCAACGCAGTTGTTAAAAAAGCAATTGACGCTTTCGGAAGAATCGACGTCCTCATCAACAATGCACAGGCTTCGGCTTCGGGTGTAACAATCGCCGACCACACAACCGGACAGTTTGATCTTGCCGTTTACTCCGGTCTTTACGCAACGTTTTACTATATGAAAGCCTGCTATCCGTACCTCAAGGAAACCAAGGGCAGCGTTATCAACTTTGCTTCCGGCGCAGGTCTTTTCGGAAACTTCGGTCAATGCGCATACGCTGCGGCAAAAGAAGGCATCCGCGGACTTTCAAGAGTTGCCGCAACGGAATGGGGCAAAGACGGAATCAACGTCAACGTTGTTTGCCCGCTTGCATGGACCGCTCAGCTTGAAAAGTTCCAGCAGGCATATCCCGAAGCTTTCAAAGCAAACGTCAAAATGCCGCCGATGGGTCATTTCGGCGACGTTGAAAAGGAAATCGGCCGTGCCTGCGTTCAGCTCGCTTCTCCCGATTTCAAATATATGAACGGCGAAACCATCACCCTTGAGGGCGGAATGGGTCAAAGACCGTAAACAATTTTACAGGCAAAAGGCTGCTGTGCAAAACTTTCGCACGGCAGCCTTTTTATTATTCTTTGGTTTTTGGAAATATTAAATCAGTTTTGAAATCGCGCTTGCAATTTCATATGCGCTTTTTTCTGTTGCAAGAATCGAAACACCTTCCGTTTCGGCACGTGCCCTTGCGTTCTCGTCAAGCGGCGCGTTTTCGGTCAAAACAATGCACGCGCAATCGGTAAGTACTGCAACGGCAACGGCATTGATGTTTCCCATAACGGTCAGCCAGCAGTCTCCCTCTTTTGCTTTTGACATTACCCAACTGAGCAAATCACCGCAATAGCAGCCTTTGATTTCTTTTTCGTCGCCGCCGTTCGTGAGCGAAACGAGTGAAAGCGCGTCTTTCAAGTCTTTAACAAGCATTGTTTTTCTTCCTTTCGCCGTTATTATTCGTCTTTCAAAAAGTTTTCTTCAAAGTCGTTTGAAGCCGTTTCGGCTTTTTCTGAAATCTTCTCTTTTTTTCTGAAAGGTGCAGGAAGCCTGTCCTCGCCCTCTCCTCTTGCCGCCCAAAAAATGCAATCGTTTTCTTCTGCATAACCTCTTACGATATCATCGGCAAGTGCGCGGCACGACGGAGCGCCGCAAATTCCGCAGTCAAGACCGGGAAGTTCTTCTTCAATGCGGCGAAGTTCGCTCATCATCTGCATTGCTTTGACAACGTTGTCGGCAAGTTTCATCGCCGGCGAAGGAGTGAGCTCATGAGTCCAACCCATGAGGTCGATGTGAAAATCCTGCGGAAGACGGTTGCACGAAACAGGCATGAATTTTCGAAGCCGCTGAATCCTCGCCTTTGCAACATACGGGTTTTCAACGGTGAGTACACCCCCGACACAGCCGCCGGTGCAGCAATTGAGTTCAATAAAATCAAGGTCGTTAAGTTTTTCGTCTTCAAGTTCTTCAAGAACATTGATCACGTTTTCAATTCCGTCCGCAGCAAGATAGCGTTCTTTCAAAAGACCTGCCGATTCGCCGCCGCTGCTTGCCCAGCTTACTCCGATGATTCCGGAATCGCCGATTGTTTCAACGTCGTTCGGCGAAAGTTTATCCATAGTTTGAACCAAAACGGGATAGATATCCTTGATTGCAAACGCGCCGTTGATAACACCGCCGTCATAGCAAAGCGGGTTCGTAATTGCGGTACGCTTTGCCGGGCAGGGCGAAATGAAAAACACACCGATATCTTTGTTTTCAAGTCCCGTTCTTTTCTTTGCCGCTTTTCTTGCAAGCCTTGCCGCAAGGTCAACCGGAGTAAACAGCGGAAGAATGTTCTTGATAAGATTAGGAAATCTTGTTCTGATCAGGCGCAGAACCGCGGGGCAAGCGGAGGAAATTACGGGGCGTTTGAGTCCGCCGTTTTCAAGCATTCGCCTTGACGCGTCGCTGACAAGTTCAGCCGCTTTTGAAACTTCAAAAACTTCGTCAAAGCCCATTTGCCGAAGTCCCGTGAGAACATAATCAACGTTGTCAAGATTATTGAACTGACCGTAAAGCGACGGAGCCGGCAAAGCAATGCGATATTTATATTTTACAAGTTCGTTGAAATGTTCGCTGACCGCATACTTTGCGTGGTGCGGACAAACGCGGATACATTCGCCGCAATCAATGCAGCGGTCGGAAATTATATACGCTTTTTTATTCCTGACTCGGATTGCCTGCGTCGGGCAGCGTTTGATACAGTTTGTGCAGCCTTGGCATTTTTCATCATCAAGGCGCACCGAATGAAAAATATTCTCCATTTTTTCTCCTTGAAAGATTATTGCATTAACCGTTTTTGAGGCATAATCTTTTTGTAATGAATGTTTATGTACTCCTAAAACCAACTATAATTATTCTTTGCAAGAATATCTATTATCTCTTATCTATTATCTCTTATCTATTATCTCTTATCTATTATCTGACTTCAAAAAGACGCTTGTTAACCTAAATTGCACAACTTTTAAATAAGAATTATTTCGTATGAGGTAGACCCTGTAATCTTAGCCGTTTGCTTTTTGTCTTTTTCGTTGCGAAAAAACAAGGTTTCACGGATCGGCTCGGGTCCTACCCATACAATTTGTTCTTGATTTAAAATTATGCACAACCTATCTTAGCTCACTCCTGTGAGGGAGCTGTCGGCTTGCCGACCGAGGGAGAGCAAATAAAAGCCGAGCTTTTTTGTTTTTACGCTTTTTTCGCCCACTTCACCAACATCATCTCCCTCGCACGCTCTGCCCTTAAACCAACCGCCTCATTCGCTCCGCCGGGGTACTTTTGTCGATTGATACAAAACAAAGCAATG
>DKDD01000229.1:23554-23738 GCA_002451715.1 Ruminococcaceae bacterium UBA6857
ATGAAAAACCGAATTGACAAGGACTTTTACGCCGTATTTCCGCTTTGACTGCGTTAAAAATGCTCGCAATGGAGCAACCATTGCTGTGCTTTTTGCCTTGTCAAAACAAAAATACAACGCAAAATCCTCTTGCCCCTCCGATTTTCCACCGCTTGCCAAAAGATCGCTTTTAAGGTACGCCGCA
>DKDD01000189.1:0-12784 GCA_002451715.1 Ruminococcaceae bacterium UBA6857
GTTGGTTCGACTTGCGGCGTACCTTAAAAGCGATCTTTTGGGTACTTTTGTATCAATCGACAAAGGTACCCCAGCGGAGCGGATGAAGCGGCTGTTTTAAAGGCAGAACGTGCGAGGAAGATAACCTAAGGGAAAGTTAGCTAAGAACTGCTATTAAATTTATGCAGTGCAAACGGAAAAGTAAACTGGAGCCTCACGAGACTCCCCTACCGTCTATGAGCAACGTTTCGGTAAAAAATTATGTCGTGCAGGCAAAAACGTTCATGGACTCTTTGAGCGGCGCCCGCACAAAAAAGGAAATGTTGTGTATTTAGGTTAACAAGCGTTTCTTGAAGTCAGATAATAGATAAGAGATAATACATAATAGATAATAGATATTTCAATATACAATAAACTACATATCGGAGATTAACATGACAGGCTTTTCAAAAATTCTTCAACAAAGCGAGGAATACCTCGCCGCAAAAAAAAGTATCGACGAATATCGTCTTCCGATGGGTATAATCGGCCTTTCTGCCGCCGCAAAAGCGCACTATATCTCTGCACTTTGCGAACAGACGGAAAGGAAAGCCCTTGTTCTTTGCCCGGATGAAGCCGCCGCGCTCAAAACCGTTCAGGATCTTGGTGCATTTTCAAAAGACGCACTTTTTTATCCTGCCCGCGATTTTCATTTCCGCTCTTCCGACAGCAGTTCAAAGGAATACGAACAACAGCGCATAGGTGTGCTTTCAAAAATTCTTTCCGGCGATTTTTCGTTTGTTGTTTGCAGCGTTCAGGCGGCAATGCAGCTCACCATGCCGAAAAGCGAACTCAAAAAACGTACCGTTCGCGTGGTTTCGGGCGAAGACCTTGAACCGGGTGCTCTTGTCGGTGCACTTTCCGCTTCGGGATACGTTCGCACGGAACAGGTTGACGGCGAAGGTCAGTTTTCGCTGCGCGGCGGAATAGTTGACTTCTTTCCGCCGGGAAAAGCCGAACCCGTCCGCGTTGAATTTTGGGGAGACAGCGTTGATTCAATCTCGTCTTTTGAAATCGAAAGTCAGCGCAGAACAGACGTGATTGACGAAGTTTCGGTGACACCTTCATCGGAAGTTCTTTTTGAAAGCGAAGAAGTTCTTCTTGAAAAAATCAAAGATTTTTCTTCCCACATAAAAGGAAAAGGCGCAACAAAAATCAAAGCAACACTCGGCGAAGACGTTTCAAAAATCGAAAACGGCGTTCGCCTTTCCTGCCTTGACCGCTATCTTCCGCTTGCATATGAACAAGAGGAAACGCTTTTTGATTACATGAGCGATTGCCTTTTCTTTGTCAGCGAAAGTCTCGGTGTGAAGCAAAAAGCCGAGTCTTCTTCAAAACTTTTGCTTGAAGACATCAAGGCAATGGTTGAAGACGGCTTTCTCACAAAAGGGCTTGATAAATTCATGCTTATGCCGCATGAACTTTTTTCGCTTTATGCAGAACGCGGCGCAATATTCATTGACAACCTTGCGCGCGGTTCGTTCGACGTTCCGGTCAAAGACCTTGTCAGCGTAAGTTCTGCGGTCAACTCCGGTTGGGACGGAACGCTTTCCTATCTTCTTGAGGACATTGAACCGTTTTTGAAGCGTAATTTTACCGTTGTTGTCATGGCCGGTACGGAAAAAAGCGCAAAGGAGCTTGCCTACGACCTTGAAACCGAAGGCATTAAGGCGCATTACTTTCCCGTTGTTCCGGCAGAGTTTCCGGCTTCTTCGGTCAGTGTTGTTTCCGGTTTTGTGAGTTCCGGTTTCGGCTATCAGGGACTTTCGTTTGAGCTGTTTTCAATTTCAAGAAAAAGCAGTATTTCTCAGCGCAAAATCAAAAAGCGCTTTTCGGGCGGAAAGGGCATTGCAAGCCTTGAAGAACTTTCGCGCGGAGATTACGTTGTTCACGCTGTTCACGGAATCGGCATTTTTGACGGAATCAAAACAATGAAAGTTGAAGGCAAAATCAAAGACTTCATCAAGATAAACTTCCGCGGAAACGATGTGCTTTACGTTCCCGTTACACAGCTTGACCTCATTTCAAAGTATATTTCGCCGAAAGACACCGACCGCGCAGTAAAACTCAATCGTCTCGGTTCGGACGAATGGAAAAAAACAAAATCAAAGGTTCGCACTGCCGTAAAAGACATGGCGGTTGAACTGACAAAAATATATGCCAAGCGGCTTGAAGCAAAGGGCTTTGCATTTTCGGAAGATTTTGACATGCAGAACGACTTTGAGCGCCGCTTTGAATTTGACGAAACGGACGACCAGCTTATCGCAATCGACGAAATCAAAAATGATATGCAAAAGCCGTATCCCATGGATCGTCTTCTTTGCGGTGACGTTGGTTTTGGAAAAACCGAAGTTGCGCTGCGCGCGGCGTTCAAGTGCGTTGCAGACGGAAAACAGTGCGCCGTTCTTGTTCCGACAACGATTCTTGCGTTTCAGCATTATCAAACAATCAAAAAACGCTTTGACGGTTTTCCGATTGAAATTGAAATGCTTTCGCGTTTCAGAACCACGTCGCAGCGTACCAAAATTAAAAAAGCGCTCAAGTCCGGCGGAATCGACCTCATTGTCGGCACACATTCGCTGATTTCGCGCGGCGTTGAATTTAAAGACCTTGGTCTTTTGATTGTTGACGAAGAACAGCGTTTCGGCGTTGCTCAAAAAGAAAAGCTCAAAGAAAAATTTCCGCTTGTGGACGTTTTGACTCTTTCGGCAACGCCCATTCCGCGAACGCTCAACATGGCAATGACGGGTATTCGCGATATGTCTGTGCTTGAAATGCCACCGTCGGATCGTCACCCGGTTCAAACCTATGTCATTCCGCAGGATATGGACATGATTTGCGAAGCAATTGAACGCGAACTTAGAAGAGGCGGACAGGTATATTATCTTCACAACAGAACGGAAACAATTGACCGCGTTGCCGCAAAACTCAAAGAGCGGATCCCCGAAGCAAGAATAGGAATCGGTCACGGAAAAATGAGCGAAGAAGAGCTCAGCGAGGTTTGGCGTCAGCTTCTTGAGGGCGAAATTGATATTCTTGTCTGCACAACGATTATCGAAACTGGTGTCGATGTTCCGAATGCGAACACGCTCATCATTGAAAACGCAGACAGACTCGGTCTTGCCCAGCTTCATCAGATAAGAGGTCGTGTCGGACGAAGCGCAAGACGTGCTTTTGCATACCTCACCTATAATCCGCAAAAACAGCTTTCGCCCGAAGCGGAACGAAGACTTTCCGCAATCAGAGAATATACCGAATTTGGTTCGGGATTCAGAATTGCAATGCGCGACCTTGAAATCCGCGGCGCGGGAAACATTCTCGGCGCTGAACAGCACGGACACATGGAAGCCGTCGGTTATGACATGTATCTCAAACTTCTTTCCGAAGCGGTTGAAAACCAAAAGGGTGAAGAAAAGCGAACTGCTTCCGACGAAGACAACGAATGTCTTATTGACATTGCCGTTGACGCGCACATTCCCGAAAATTACATTGAATCGGTCAAAAATAGACTGTTTATGTATAAGCGCATTGCCTGTGTCAAAACAAAGGACGACGCGCAGGATGTTATCGACGAATTTATTGACCGTTTCGGTGAACCGCCGCAAAGCGTGCTCGGTCTTGTTGAAATTGCGCTGATTCGAAACCGCTGCAGCAATCTCGGAATCTATGAAATTTCGCAGCGCGGCGAAATTTTGCTGATTTTTCTTCAAAAGCTTGAGCCGCTGTATATTGCCATGCTTTCAAAGCTTATGCGCGGCAGAGTTATGGTAAGCGCGGGAAAAACAAGACCCTATCTTTCCGTAAAACTCGGAAAATTTACCGCTCTCGAAACGCTCGGTGAAGTGCTCACAATTCTTGAAACGGCAAAAAACAAAAAAGATGAAGAATAATTTTTTGTTTTTCGTGCAACACTTTTCATAAAATTTTCCTCTAATCTTTCGAAAGCACATTGTTTGCAAGAAAAATTCAAAAACAATATTAAAGAATAAAGGAGTTTATGAATCATGAAACGAAAAATTATTTCTCTTGTTTGTCTTTTTGCTCTTGTGTTGTCTGTTTTCACTGCCTGCACAAAAGGTGCGGCGGCGAACAACGAAAAAACGTCAGACCCGAAAAGCAGCGCCGTTCTTTCGGCATATATTGTTGAAGCGAACAAAAAAACAAAAACTTTGCTTGTCAGTTCAAACGACGGCTTGCTTTTTGTCTCTGCCGATAATGCCGTTGTTGAAAAGGACGGAAAAACGCTTTCTTATGAAGACCTCAAACCCGGCATGACGGTTAAAATCGGCTATGACGGCAGTGTTCTTGAAAGCTATCCCGGTCAGATTTCGAACATCGAAACAATCAAAGTTGTTTCACAAGAGGATGACAAAATCTCTCTTTTCAAAGAGATGTTTATACACATCTATGAAAACAGAGAAAAGCTTGAAGACGAAACAACAATTGCGCTTGATTTCACAAAAATCACCTCTCTTTCAAAAGAACAAAAAGCCGCACTCTTTTATGTTCTCGGCAACTATTTTTCAACAAAGACCGAGGCCGATGTGATTGAAAGCAGTTATGAAGAACTTAAAAAACACGGAAGACTCAAAGATGAATACAGATTTCCGGGCGGCATAATTCTTTCGGTCGGCGAAAATGAAGACGGAACGTTTTCGGGAAGCTGGTGGAAAAGTGGCCTTTGCGCATCGGGCTTTAATTGCACGGCAAAAATGAAAAACGGCGAATGGAAAATTAATTACGGCGAATTTTGGATAAGCTGAAACAGTTGTTCAACAGCACAAAAGAAAACACCGTGTGCAAAGCACTTCATAAGCATTTTATGAGGGCAAACAGACATAAAAACTATTGAAAAAGCCCAAAAAAGAATGTAAAATACACAGCATAAAGACAAGGGCGTCTTAGAGAATCGTTTCTCCAAGACGCTTTTTTGTTTTTACGGCCTTTAAAATTTTATAAATCTGCAAAGAAAAATGTCGTCTCTCTAAAAATGAAAGCGGCATAAATTACGCAAAGTATGAAATCATCTGCATGACAACGAGCCACGTTTTCGGCTCCGGAGATTTTTTTGCTTTTTTATTCGCTATTACATTGACCTCGGCGCCATTGTCTGATAAAATGTATCTCGGTAATTCGAAAAACGTTACGAGGGGTTGAAAGCATGAAAAAATCAAAGCGACTTTTTGCAATTGCCGCCGTTGTTCTTTGCGCGGCGACCGTTGCTTCGGCAATTTTCCTCGGCTCTTTTTCAAAACTTAAAAAGAATTTTGACCCGTCCCTGCTTCCGGAAGATTTCACCGTTACCGGACACACCGGCTGCATGGGCGAAAAAGACAATTCGATTGAAGCGATGGAGGCCGCGGTTTCTGCCGGCGCGCAAATTGTTGAATTTGACCTGAACTTTACCGAAAACAAAGAACCCGTTCTTTCCCACGATTCGCCGAAAGAAAACGATGTCACGCTTCAAGAAGCGTTCGATTTTATTGAAAAACACCCGGCTGTTCTTGCAAACGTTGACGCAAAAAGCACGGAAAATCTTGCCGCAGTTCAAAAACTTGGTGAAGAGCACATGATTCTTAACCAGCTTTTCTTCACGGGTATCGGCGAAGAAGACGTTAAAGCTGTTCAAAAGGACTGTCCGAAGATTCCTTATTACCTCAACGTTGACGTTGACAAAAAGAAAGTTTCTGACAAGGATTATCTTGAAGAGCTTGCAATGAAAGTAATTTTGAGCGGTGCCGTCGGAATCAATATGCACAAACGCGCCGTTACAAAGGAACTTTGCGACTTTTTCCACCAAAAAGGTATTCTCGTTTCGGTCTATACCGTTGACAGTGAATATGAAATATACCGCGTTCTTTCCGCAGGTCCCGACAACATTACGTCAAGAGACCCGGATAAGATTATTGAAATCTTGAACGCAAAAGAAGTCAAACAATAAATTAATATATAGTGAGGTACTTAAAAATGAGCAAAATTAAAATGGGCAAAATCGTCGAAATGGACGGCGACGAAATGACAAGAATCATCTGGAAGATGATTAAAGACGAACTTCTTTCTCCGTTTGTTGAACTCAACACAGAGTATTACGACCTCGGACTTAAACACAGAGACGAAACGAACGACCAAGTCAGCATTGATGCGGGCGAAGCCTGCAAAAAATATCACGTCGGCGTAAAATGCGCAACAATCACGCCGAACGCTCAGCGCGTTGAAGAATACAACCTCAAAGAAATGTGGAAAAGCCCGAACGGAACAATCCGCGCAATTCTTGACGGAACCGTTTTCCGCGCCCCGATTCTTGTCAGCGGCGTTAAACCGGCCGTAAGATTTTGGGAAAAACCGATTACGATTGCACGTCATGCATACGGCGATGTTTACAAGGGAACCGAATTCAGAGTTACCGAACCCGGCAAAGCCGAACTCCTTTTCACCGGCGAAAGCGGCGAACAAAAAAGAGCAACCGTATATGACTTTGAATGCGGCGGTGTACTCCAGGCGCAGTATAACAAAGACAGTTCAATAAGATCGTTCGCTCATTCCTGCTTCAACTATGCGCTTGACACAAAGCAGGACCTTTGGTTCTCAACAAAAGACACAATTTCAAAGCAGTATGACCAGACCTTTAAGCTCATTTTTGAAGAAATTTATGAAAACGAATACAAAGAAGCTTTTGAAAAGGCGGGAATCACATATTTCTATACCCTCATCGACGACGCGGTTGCAAGAGTTATCCGCTCAAAGGGCGGCTACATTTGGGCTTGCAAAAACTATGACGGCGACGTTATGAGCGACATGGTTTCAACCGCTTTCGGTTCGCTTGCAATGATGACGAGCGTCCTTGTCAGCCCCGACGGAAACTTTGAATACGAAGCCGCACACGGAACGGTTACAAGACATTACTATCGCCACCTTGCCGGCGAAACAACTTCAACCAACCCGATTGCAACAATTTTTGCCTGGAGCGGCGCACTCAGAAAGCGCGGCGAACTTGACGGCAACGACGAACTTATGCAGTTTGCGGACAGGCTTGAAAAAGCTTCGCTCGACGTTATCGAAAGCGGAAGAATGACAAAGGATCTTGCTCTTCTTTGGCAGGGCGAAAAGCCGCAGACTCTTTCAACCGAAGAGTTCATCAAGGCAATCAGAGCGGAACTTGAAAAATAAGTTAATTTAAACAAAACAATCAGAACTGCGGTTTGAACCGAATTTTTCGGGCAAACCGCGGTTTTTTGTTATTTTTAAAGCTGTAAATTCTGCCTTTATCAAAACGCGATATTTATCTGTTTGAAAATCCGGTTTCGTTTTGCGGCATGAAAGGCGGTTTTATGCGTTTAAAGCGACAGTCTTATCTTTTTGTCGTATAAGACTGTTTTCAATTTTATCCATTTTTAACAAATTTTATTTTGACATCCTTAATGATTTAGTGTATGATAACAACATAAGCGTCGTTCGGCGCAAAAATCATTAAAAAATCAAAACGGTGATTAAAAATGAACAAAAGATTACTCAGAAAAAAGCTGAATGAGCAATACGGCGGAAAAATTCAGTTTACCGATAAAAACCGAATGAGGGTAATGACCGGCGAATGGAACACATGGGACGGCATTGTCAAAGCCTGCCAAATGGCTGTGACGGGGAAAAAGGACGTTCATGTTGTTAACAACATTCGTTTCACCGGCGCAGAGATTCCGAAAATGCGCCTGCCCTCGCTTTCCGATAACGCACTTGAGGGAAAAACGCCCGATGTGCTGATTATCGGCGGCGGAATTTCCGGCGTTTCGATTGCCCGCGAACTTTCAAAATGGAAACTTGACATTCTTCTTGTTGAAAAAGAAAGCGACCTTGCGCTCGGTGCTTCGGGAAGAAACGACGGCGAAGTTCACCCCGGCGTTGACCTTTCAAAGGGCAGCCTTAAACAGCATTATGTTCTTTTAGGCAACGAGATTTACGGCGACGTCTGCCGTGAACTCGGCGTTCCGTTTTCGCGCTGCGGTCAGTATGTCGGATTCACTCAAAAGGAGCTCAAACCTTTTGTTGAAGCATACGCCGCAAAGCGAAGAACCGTTGACGGCGTGAAGGATACAAAAGTCATTTCGCGCGAAGAGCTTTTTGCCGCAGAGCCGAACCTTAATAAAGATTTTCAGTTTGCACTTTACAATCCCTCGGCAGGCTGTGTCTGCCCGTATTCACTGACGATTGCGTATGCCGAAAACGCTGTTAAAAACGGCGCAATGATAAGCCTTAACACCGCGGTTCTTTCAATGGAAACCAAAAACGGAGAAATCCTTTCCGTCAAAACCAACCGCGGAACGGTATATCCGAAAATCGTTATCAATGCCGCCGGCGTTTTTGCTGATGACATTGCCGAAATGGCGGGCGACAGATTTTATTCGATTCATCCGAGACGCGGCACAAACAGCATTCTTGACACAAAGGCAGGTACGTTTGTTCATTCGGTTGTCACAATAAAAACGCTTCAAAAAAGTGCGGGGCACACAAAGGGCGGCGGAATTCTTCACACCGTTCACCATAATCTTCTTGTAGGGCCGGACGCGGTTGAAACCTTTGAAAAAGAAAATCACGCAACAAACCCCGAAAGTATCACCAACGTTTTCAATAAACAACAGGGTGCAACCGACAAGCTTAAACGCTCGGACATCATCACATATTTCACGGGCGTTCGTGCGCCGTCGTTTGAAGAAGACTTTATCATTGAACGCGGACGCGAAACGCATAACCTCATCCACTGTGCAGGTATTCAGTCACCGGGACTCACAACCGCACCCGTTGTTGCAAAGGACATTGAGAAAATGGCGCTTCAGGCGCTTCGCTGTGTCGGCGTTGACCCCAAGCGCAACGACAGCTATAATCCGCACAGAGACGCGATTCCTCATCTTCGCGATATGCCGCCGAAAGAAAGAGCCGCGTTCATCAAAAAGAATCCCGATTACGGCGAAATTGTCTGCCGCTGTGAAGAAATCAGCAAGGGCGAAATTCTTGACGCTCTTCGTTCGCCGATTTGCGTTCCGACGGTTGACGGCGTGAAAAAGCGCGTCCGCGCAGGAATGGGACGCTGCCAGGGCGGTTTTTGTTCGCCCGTTGTTATGAAAATCATTGCCGAATTTTTGGGCGTTCCCCTTTCCGAAGTACGAAAGAGCAATAGTGAATCGATAATCGTTTTCGGCGAAACAAAGGAGGGCAAGTGAGATGAAAACACTTTATGACGTTGTAATCATCGGCGCAGGCCCTGCCGGTCTTGCCGCCGCAGTCAGATGTGACGAAAAGGAAAAAAGCGTTCTTCTTGTTGAACGCGAAGCAAGGCTCGGCGGAATTTTGAAGCAGTGCATTCACGACGGCTTCGGTCTTATCCGCTTTTCCGAAAAACTTTCGGGTCCGGAATACGCCGAAAGATATATTGATATGCTCAAAGAAACAAAGTGCGACGTGACAACGCTCACTTTTGTTACCGATATTGAAAAGAAAGATGAACTTTTCACTCTTACGCTCGTTAGCCGCGAAGGCGTTTTCACCGTTCAATCAAAAACGCTTATTCTTGCAACCGGCTGCCGCGAAAGAACCGCAAAGCAGGTCAATATCCACGGAACAAGACCGGCAGGCGTTTTCACCGCAGGAACGGCGCAGAACCTCACAAACCTCCTCGGTCAGCTTCCGACAAAGAAGTGTGTGATTCTCGGCTCGGGCGACATCGGCCTTATCATGGCCCGCCGCCTTACTCTTGAGGGCGCAAAGGTTCTCGGCGTATATGAAGCGAAAAGCACTCCGTCGGGACTCACAAGAAACATTCATCAGTGCCTTCATGATTACGATATTCCGCTTTATCTTTCCCATACCGTTACCCGCGTTTTCGGCGATGACAGATTGACGGGCGTTGAAATTTCAAAGGTTGACGAAAAAATGCGCCCGATCAAAGGCACCGAAAGCTATGTCGAATGTGACGGACTTATTCTTTCCGTCGGTCTTATTCCGGAAAACGAGCTTGCCGAACGTCTCGGCGTTTCGATTGACCCGAAAACAAAAGGACCGCTTTGCGACCAGAACCTTATGACAAGCGTGCCCGGAATTTTCAGCTGCGGCAACGCGCTCCATGTCAACGACCTTGTTGACTATGTTTCGGAAAGCGCAGTTACCGCCGCGGACGGAGCTTGCGGATATGAAAAAGAAAACGGAACTTTTGCCGAAGTTTTGCCGGACGAAAACATTGCATATATCGTTCCGCAAAAAATCGACCTTTCAAAAAACATTAACGAAGTCTGCTTTTACTTCAGAAGCCGCGACGTTCTTGACAAATGTACGCTGACCTTTGCGGCAAACGGAAAAACAATCAAAGAAAAGAAGTTTCCGTTTATGCGTCCGCCGGAAATGGAAAGACTTGTTCTTGACCTTTCCGAAGCCGGACTCAAAGAAAACGACAAAATCACGGTTACATTGGAGGGCGAGAAAAAATGAAAAAGTTAGTTTGTATCGTTTGTCCGAACAGCTGTGAGCTTTCGATTGAAGAAACCGCAGACGGAATCAACGTTTCCGGCAATAAATGCAAGCGCGGAATCAAATTTGCAACCGACGAAATGACCGCGCCGAAAAGGACGATTTCTTCCGTTGTCAAAACCGCGTTCAAAGAAGTCCCCGTGCTTCCCGTCAGAGTTTCAGACGAGATTCCGAAAGAAAAGATTTTTGACGTGATGAACGAAATCAACCGCGTAACCGTTAAGAAAAAGCTTTCGCGCGGCGACGTTGTCATTAAAAATGTTCTTTCGCTCGGCGTTGATGTTATTGCAACAAGCGGCGTTTTGAAAGACATTAAATGAAGAAAAGACAGAGACTGCAAAAGAAGAAAAGCCGAAAAAAGCCCCGGCAAAGAAAAAGCATGCCGCGGCAAAGGCAAAGAAGAAAACAAAATAACAAGGAAGTTAAAAAGAACAAACAAATTTCACCAAGGAGAAAAAGGAGAAATCAACAATGCCGAACAAGCTTGTTCTGACTTTTGACGTCGGAACCCAAAGCACGCGGGCAATGCTCGTCAACAAACAAGGCCGGCTTGAAGACGTTTGTCAATACAGCTATGAAACACAGTATTTTTCAAAGCAGCACGGCTGGGCAGAGCAACACCCCGATTTTTACTTTGACGCAATCTGCCGCGTGTCAAAAGAAATTTGCGAAAAAAACCAAGACAAGCTTTCCGATGTGATCGCCGTAACACTCACCGTTATCCGCGACAGTGTTCTTTGCCTTGACAAAAACAACAAGGCGCTTCGCGACATCATCCTTTGGCTTGACGAAAGACAGGCAAAAAACGACGAACCGTTCGGACTTTTGAAAAAAGGAATTTTCAAGCTCGTAAAAATGGAAGAAACCGTCAAAAACCAGGCACGCAACTCCGTTTGCAACTGGATTATGGAAAACGAGCCGGAAATTTGGAAAAAGACCGAAAAATACGTCATGCTCCCGACTTACCTCAATTACAGACTTACCGGACGCCTTTGCGACAGCGCGGCGAACATGGTCGGCCATGTTCCGTTCGATTATAAAAACCGCCGCTGGATGACAAAGAACAACCTCACGCGCTGCGTCTGCGACGTTCCGCTTGAAAAACTTTGCGAACTTGTTCCCTCCGGCGAAGTGATCGGAACAATAGGAAAAGAAATAAGCGGCCTTACCGGTATCCCCGAAGGCTTGCCGCTGATTGCAACCGGTTCGGACAAAGGCTGCGAAACGCTCGGCCTTTCCGTACTCAAAGATAATCAGGCGGCGGTTTCATTCGGTACGACCGCAACGGTTCAGATGATGGTTAAAGATTACTTTGAACCGCAGCAGTTTTTGCCCGCCTACCCCGCTGTTCCGAACGATATGTATAATCCGGAATTTCAGGTTTACCGCGGCTACTGGATGGTATCGTGGTTCGTCAAAGAGTTTGCCGAAGAGGAACGCAAAGAGGCAAAGGAAAAAGGCTGGTCGGTTGAACGCGTTTTGGACTCGCACCTTGACGACGTTCCGCCGGGTTGCGACGGACTTGTTCTTCAGCCGTACTGGACACCGGGAATTGCAAATCCGCTTGCAAAAGGCGCAATGATTGGTTTTTCCGATGTTCACACAAGGCGACACTTTTACCGCGCGATAGTTGAGGGCATTGACCTTGCGCTTTTGGACGGACTTAAAATGATGGAAAAGCGTTCCGGAAAAAAGATTACCGAAATTTTTGTCGGTGGCGGCGGTTCAAAAAGCCCTGCGGTTTGCCAAATTCTTTCGGACGTTACGGGTCTTCCCGTCAAGTGTATTCAAACCCACGAAGCCTGCGGACTCGGTTCTTCAATGGTTGCTTTTGTTGCAAAGGGCGAATTCAAAAGCTATGAAGAAGCGACGGAAAATATGGTTCAAATCAGAAAAACGTTTGATCCGAACATGAAAAATCACGAGCTTTATCTCAAAACTTATAAAAACGTATATTCAAAAATGTATCCGAAACTTGAGCCGATTTATAAACGGCTTAGAAAAATATATAAATAATCAAAGTTCAATATAAGGAGACGATATTATGAGCACAAAACCGTATAAGGGATTCGAACCGAAATGGGTCAAAGAAGCCGCACCGAAGGACAGCTATCGTTCAATTTTCCGTTGGGGCGATCCCGATTTTGTAAAATATCCGAAAGAAAGCCTTTATAAAATGATGAAAGATAAATTCATCATGACCGACGACGATTTCAGAGATTATCCCGTTGATATCGGCTGGGAAACCGTTCAGCTC
>DKDD01000189.1:12803-28473 GCA_002451715.1 Ruminococcaceae bacterium UBA6857
AAAGAGCAACATGGACGAAAAGCACCTCAAGTTCTTCCGCGAGGTTGTCGGTGACGCATATGTTTCAACCGCAGATTATAACCGCCTTGCCGTTGCATACGGAAAAACCGCGTATGACCTTCTTCGCCTTCGCGAAAGAAAGATTGATTCGCTTCCCGATGTTGTAATCTATCCGGACACAACCGAGCAGGTTGAAAAAATTGTTGCATACTGCACCGAAAACGATATTCCCCTTTATGTTTACGGCGGCGGCTCAACGATAACAAGGGGCGTTGAACCGATTAAAGGCGGCGTTTCGCTTGATATGAGAATGCGTTTTAACAAGGTTATCCGCTTCAACGAAGTTGACCAGACCATCACCGTTCAGGCAGGTATGTCCGGTCCGAAACTTGAAGAAACGCTCAACAATGCCGTTCAAAACTTCGGCGCAAAAAGAGCTTATACCTGCGGACACTTCCCGCAGTCGTTCGAATATTCAAGCGTCGGAGGCTGGACCGTTACCCGCGGTGCCGGTCAGAACAGCACATATTATGGATGTATTACCGATATCGTTCTTTCGCAGAAATACGCAACTCCCATCGGCAACTTCCAGACCAGCCATTATTCACGCGAAGCAACCGGTCCGAACCTCAATCAGATCATGATGGGTTCCGAAGGCACTTTCGGCGTACTTACCGAAGTTACTCTTCGCATTTTCAGATATATGCCCGAAAACAGAAAGCGCTTTTCATACATCTTTAAGGATTGGAAAACCGCAATGGACGCAGGCAGAGAAATGATGCAGTGCGAATGCGGCTTCTCCTCTGTTTTCCGCCTTTCCGACCCGGAAGAAACCAACCTTATGCTTCGCCTTTACAACGTTGACGAAACTCCGCTTTGGAAACTTCTTGACGTAACCGGCTTCAAAGATATGGAACGCTGCCTCTTCCTCGGTTTCACCGACGGCGAAAAAGGCTATTCGGCAAACGTTGCAAAGAACATCAGAAGAATTGCAAAGAAATACGGCGCAATGAGCCTTACCTCTTTTGTTTGCAAAAGCTGGGAAAAAGGACGCTTCAATGACCCGTATCTTCGCGACACGCTCATGGACTTCGGTGTAACGACCGATACTCTTGAATGTACCGTAAACTGGTCGAACATGGCTCAGGTTCATGCGGACGTTCGCAAAGTTTGCAAAGCACTTCCGAACACAATCGTAACGACCCATATGTCACACTGCTATCCGCAGGGCGCAAACCTTTACTTCATCTTCCTCACAAAGATGTCGTCCTCAGAGGAATTTAAGGCATATCACACAAGTATTCTTGACGCAATTCAAAAGTCCGGCGCGGCAATCAGCCACCACCACGGAATCGGAAAAATGTTTGCTCCGTGGCTTGAGGGCAGCCTCGGAAGAACCGAATACGGTGTGTTCAAGGCACTCAAAAATTATTTCGACCCGAAGTATAACATGAATCCGGGCGGAACGATCGGTCTTGACCTCAAGGAAGATGAAAAACGCTTTATGCGCGACGATATTAAATAAAAACCAAAATACGGCTGCCGAAAAACGGCGGCCGTGTTGTTTTTGAACAAAGCGGTCTTGAAACAAGAATATGTCTTTAATATACAATTTTTGTTCTTTTGTTTTAGAAACATTTGGATTTTTATTGCAAAATTAAGTTATCGGTGATAAAATATCAAAGATAATATCCGGAAATGTACGGAAAGAGCAAGAGATTATGTTTAAGGAGGAATTCTTTTGGACGATTTTGAGAAGAAAGAACTTCAAAATTCCGAAAATGAACCCGGCTCGGCCGAAGAAAATTCTGCCGTAGCCGAAGAAAAAAGCCCCACTCAGGTTGAAGACGACCTTGTTAAAGAGCTTGAGGGTATTCGCGACATGCTTCAAAACGAGCTTGATTCCGCCGACGAAAACGGCGAAATCACTGTCAGACACACCGAAACCGTCGGTGAAGACGGCGAGCTGATTCAGGAGCTTGACGAAATTGACGAAACCGCTTCCGACGATGAAGACGAGCCGCCGAAAGAAAAGCGAATTTGCGCTTGCTGCGGCGAAAACGAATGTGACGATTCGTTCGGCGAAGATTATTCTTACTGCACCGAATGCAGAAAACTTATGACCGCAAGCCCCGTTCATGTCGGCGGAATACTCATGGCGGTTGTTATGATTGTTGTTGCCGCCGCTTCGCTTTGGTTCTGCGCGAAAAACGTCAACGGTTATATGACCCTTATTGACGCCGATATCGCCTATTCCGACAAAAAGCTTATCGACGCCGCAACGTCGTATAATTCATACATTCAGTCTGCTTCCGGCGACGATATTTCGCTCAAAGCCGTAAAAAGACTTATTGAAATCTTCTCGTCAATGGGTTATTACAACGACGCTTCAACACTTGTAAATACCTACGGCGACAAGAGCGCTTCAATCGGCAAGAACGAAAAATATGCAAAGATTCCGGAAACCTATGCTTCGTTCCTTGCAACGTCTTCGGCAATCAACAGCGCAATCGGCGATGTAATCAATTCCGGCGAAAAGTTTGATTACGACGAAAAAGCCGCCGAACTTGACAAGATTCTTGAAGATGGAAAAGATTCCGAAGGCACCGCTTACAGCGAAGTTTTTGTCGAATATTATAAATATGTTCTCATGAGCATTGCAAAGGTTGACGCAGACAAGCAGATTGAACAGCTTCTTAAAGTTATGGAGCTTGACAACGGCGAAAACCCGTGGATCTATATGCCGAACCTCGTCAATGTTTATGCAAGCGAGGGCGACAGCGAAAACGCCGGTCTTTACTTTGAAAAATGCATGGAGATCAATATTCAGGAATCGGATCTTTACATGGTTTATGCCAACGCTTTCCGCTTCGGCGAAAAAGTTGACGCAGACAAGATTCTTGAAATTGCCGACCGTGCAAAAGAAAGCTGGCCTTCAAGCGCGGCTCCCGGCTATCAGCAGATTTATGCAATCGCATATCTTCTCAAAGGTGACGGCGAAAGCGCAATGAAAGCAATTGAAGAGTATGTCGGCAACGGCAACTACACCGTTTCGGCCTGCAACCTTTATGCACTTTGCTCGCTTTATGTTAAGGACAACGACGGCTATCAGAAAATGGTTGACCTTTTCAAAAACTCCGGAAGCTCAATCGGAAAAGATATCGTTAAGTATAAGAACGGAAAAATGACCCTCGAAGAGGTTCTCACTGACAAGGGAGGTGACATCTGATGTCTGCAATTTACGCAATTACAAGATTTATCACTTTTCCCGGCGCCGCCGTCAGAGCGATGTGGGAGCATTTGATTTGCAAAATCTGCGGCGTTCCCGTTGAAGACAACAGAACTTTCCGCTTCGATGAAATGTCGAGTCATATCGAACATGAACTTATGCCGAAAGCAACGGGTGCGTTCGCAATCGGTTTTGTTCCGGCTTTTTTCAACGGACTTCTTGCGTTTTTGCTTGCGCTCGGTCCGGTTCTCGGTCTTTTCGTTTTTGAAATGAGCGGAACGGTCGGAAAAATCATCAACATTGCCTCTTATTGGTTTGCTTTTTCGCTCTATGTCAACAGCTATCCGTCTGTTGAAGATGCGCTCAACATGAAAGAAAAAATCTATAAGCACGGCAACATTGCACAGAAGATTTTCTATGCACCGGGCTTCCTCGGCTGTTATGTCGGCGCATATCTTGAAAAATACTGCGTCACTTTTGTTCTTGCGGCCGCAGGACTCGTATTCCTCATTATGCAGTAAAAAACCAAGGGAAACCGACCCGATTGCCGGTTTCCCTTTTATTCTTTACTTTGCCCGAAAGGACACCCAATAAATGGAAAAGAAAAAACTTACACGCAAAGAACTTGAATATTATGCCGATATGGCGGCGGAAACCTATATGAACGACCCCGTTCACAAGTATGCGACAAAGAACGAAAAGCTTCGCAGAAAGTTTCTTTATCATTTTATGATTGAACGCCTTGCAACGTCGAACGGCGAAGATTTTATTTGCGAAGACGAAGAAAAGCGCGGACTTTGCGTTTGGCGCGACGCACACAACCCGTATACGATGATTGATTTTTTGAAATGCCCGAATTGGGTGTTTCTCGGAATGTACTGGGTTTCGCTTGTAAAAACGCTCATGGCATACGGTCACCTTGACGCAAAGGTGTTTGAAAAGAATACTCTCATCATTTCACCCGTTTTTGTTAAAGCAGACTGCAAAGGTCAGGGAATCGGAACCGCGCTCATCAAAAAGGGAATTGAAGAGCTTGTTCCGCTCGGCTATAAGCTCGGACTTGAAGCGCAGAACCCGGATAACGTGAAGCTTTATGAACGACTCGGCTTCAAAATCGTGAAACATGATTACTGGAAGAGGGAAAAAATCAATAATTATTATATGGTTTACGAAGCGTAATTAAAAAAAGGAGAGATACACATGTCAAAAAAAATCGCAGCCGTTTTACTCACCGTAGCAATGCTTCTTTCAATGCTCGGAACTTCCGCTTTTGCCGTCAATTCCGATTCCTTCAAGGCGTATGCTTTTGAAAACGGAAGAATCAAAAACGCCGTTGCCGCTGCCGCTGCAAAACTTATCGGCGAAGACGGAACGGCAGAAGTCAGCGAAGCACTTGAAAAAGCCATAATTCAAAAGGCAGGAAAAAACCTGAGCGCACGCTCAATCAAAAAGGCAATGAAAAGTTTTGCCGTTCTCAACATAAGCGAACTTCCCGAAAGCGCGCAGAAAATTGCGGAATCCGCGGAGTACAAAATCAACAAGAACAATGTTGTTTATATTGTTGTTGAACTTGACAAACACCCCGAACTGCGCGATAAGCTCACGCTTTGCCAAGCTTCAAAAGCGCTTTATGAAAAGCAGAACGAATTTATTGCCGAAAGCGGAAAAGACGGTCTCAAAGCGAATACTTATGAGCATATTGTCGGCGAACTTGCTTTGCACTGCGCGGTATATGAGCTTACCAAAGCCGCCGGCGGCGCAAGCAAACGGAATCCGCTTTACTTCTTTTATGAAAGCGCAAGGGAATGTGAACTGAATCAAAACGAAATCAGAGGAATGCTTCTCATTTATATCGTCGGTTCGATTCTTGTTTCGCGCTACGGAAAGTAAAATAAAATAAATAACATGACAAAAAGCTATAAGCCTTCACGGACAAAAAGTCCGGCGGCTTATAGCTTTTTCTTTGTGCCAAACTATAGATTGTTACATCTTGTTTTTATAATAATTCATCAAACAGCCGTCAAGAATAATCTGCTTTTCTTCGTCAGTGAGTCCTTTGACGAAGAGGGTGATATCGTGAACGCCGTCTTTTGCAATGACCTTTGCGGGAATTTCTTCTTTTCCGTTTTTGATTGCGTCGCGGATTCCGGGAACGAAAACGTAATCGCCGTTGTCGTAATTAAACTCGGTGCTTTTGTCAATTGTGAACGGAAGAATACCCCAGTTGATGCAGTTTGAACGGTATCTCTTTGTTGCGAATTCATAGCAGATGTTCGCAAAACCGCCAAGAACTTTTTGGCAGGAAGCCGCCTGTTCTCTTGCGGAACCGTCGCCCGGTCTTTTTGCAAATACGCATGAGCCGAACTGGGTGTTCTTTTCGGTTTCTTCCGCGTTGTCGCAAACCTTTTTGAGTACGGTAAGAACTTCTTCGCTTGAACCTGCGCGGCGCTTTGCTTCTTCGGCGGCAACGGCTTCGGCACGTTTAACGTACATCGGTTCGCGGCGCGAAAGCGCAAACTGCGAAAGACGAAGCGGATTGCTGCGGTAGCTTGAAGTTTCGCCGGAGGGAATAAGTTCATCGGTTGTTGTAACGTCGTCTTGAAGTACTGCGGCAAGTTTAACAAGAAGATTGTCCGAAAGGCTATACATAGACGGCCAGTCGGTGATGTTCGGGCCGAGTTTCAGCTCGTAATCCGGCTGAGCTTTTCCGAATCCGTTATAAACGCGTTTGTCATAAACGCCCTTGTCAAAGGTGTATTCCTTGTCGTATTCGGGAATGTCAACATCGGTTGCGGCAGTGAGAACGCCTTTGTTGAGTGCGGTTGCGGCGATTGAACGCGCGTCAACAAGCGCAACCGAAGAAAGCTGTCCGTCGCCGGGCTTGCTGCCTTCGCGGTTCGGGAAGTTACGGGTTGTGTGGCGAATTGAAAGGCCGTTGTTTGCCGGAACGTCGCCAGCGCCGAAGCACGGACCGCAGAAGCAGGGTTTGAACACTGCGCCGTCTTCAAGAAGCTTTTGCTCTGCGCCGTTTTTGATGAGCGCAAGGTTAACGGGTACGCTTGACGGATAAACCGAAAGCGAGAAGTAACCGTCGCCGGTGCTGTTGTCGCCGAGGATTGCGGCGGCTTCGCAGATGTTTTCAAACATACCGCCGGCGCAGCCTGCGATAACGCCCTGGTCAACGTGGATTTTTCCGTCCCGAACCTTGTCCTTGAGCGAGAAGTTGACCTTGTCGCCGAACTGAGCTTTCGCGGCTTCTTCAACCTTTTTGAGAATTGACGGGTTTTCCTGGAGTTCATGGATAGTGTAGCCGTTCGACGGGTGGAACGGAAGAGCAATCATACTTTCGATTTTTGAAAGGTCAATTTTAACCGCCATGTCATATTTTGCAACCTTTGCGGGTTTAAGCTCTTTGTAATCTTCGTGGCGGCCGTGAACGGTATAGAACTTTTCAACGGTTTCGTCTGTCTCCCAAATTGAGGAAAGGCAAGCGGTTTCGGTTGTCATAACGTCGATACCGATTCTGAAATCCATCGAAAGATTTTTTACACCGGGGCCGACAAATTCAAGAACCTTGTTTGTAACAAGTCCTTTTTTGAAAACGGCCGTGCAAAGAGCAATTGCAACGTCATGAGGGCCTACACCTTTTTTCGGTGCATTTTCAAGATATACAAGAGCAACCTGCGGCTCGTTAATATCCCAGGTGTTTTTAAGAAGCTGTTTAACAAGTTCCGGACCGCCTTCGCCGACGCCCATTGTGCCCATTGCACCATAACGCGTATGGCTGTCCGAACCGAGAATCATGTTGCCGCACTTTGTCATCATTTCGCGTGCGTACTGATGAATAACCGCCTGGTTTGCCGGAACATAGATTCCGCCGTACTTTTTGGCAGCGGAAAGACCGAAAACGTGGTCGTCTTCGTTGATTGTTCCGCCAACGGCACAAAGGCTGTTGTGGCAGTTTGTCAGCGCATAGGGAACAGGGAACTCTTTGAGTCCGCTTGCCCTTGCGGTTTGAATGATTCCGACATAGGTGATGTCGTGCGAAATGAGCGAGTCGAAACGGATTTTCATCTTGCCCTCATCTCTCTTTACGCTGTGGGAAGAGAGAATCGAATAAGCGATTGTTCCGTTTTTGTCGCCGGAAAGACCTCTTTTTGAAAGTTCGGATTCCTGCGCGGCGATGTCACCGTCAAGAAGCTCCTTTCCGTTAACAAGATACACGCTGTGGTCAATAATTTTTATTGCGTCCATATTTATTCCTTCCTTTCGGTTGTGTACTTTGAATGGCTTTTATCTGTTGTCTTATTTAAAGCAATCGGTATTTTTAAATGATTTTGCACGGCTTAATCGTAGGGGTAGGACCCGAGCCGACCCATGAAACCTACCTTTTCCACTGCGTAAATTCATTGGAAAAATGTATGGTTTAATTCGTAGGGGAGTCGCTTGAGGCTCCCATCAACCTCATCGTTTCCACCATATAAATCCGCCATGTGTTTGTTCGGTTAAACCGCAGAAATTATCTATAATTTTATATGCTGCAAACGGTAACGTTCATGGGTCGGCACAGGTCCGACCCCTACGAATTAAACCGAACGCTTTATCAACAAATTTATGCGGTGCAAAAAATCGGGGACTTCGGGCGGAACACAATCTGCCCCTACGATTTACCGGAAATTTTATACGCGAAAGTTTTCCACGTCAAATCCCAATCATATTGAAAACTTCGAAGCAATAATTCCGTCATCTGCGATAAACGCTGTTAATTTCCTTGTAATATCCCTCATCAATTCCCGAAAGTGCGTCGGCGGTGATTCTGAAACTCCAGTTGTCCTCGCTTGTTCCGGGCTTGTTCATTCTTGCGTCCGCCCCGAAACCGCACATGTCCTGAATTGCAATGATTGCAGTGTCCGCGCTGCTGCGCCAAACGGCTTCAATTACCGCGCGGCAAGAACCGGAATGAAAACCGCCCTCGCCCCAGTTGTGACCGCCGAAACAGCAATACCTAAGCGCAAAAGCACGTTCCGCCTCGCTCGCTTCCCAAAGCCAGCCTAAAATTGTGTTGTTGTCGTGCGTTCCGACATAGGCAACGCAGTTTTTGTCGTAGTTATGCGGAAGATGGGTGCTGTTCGAGTTCACATCAAATCCGAACTGTATGACCCTCATTCCGGGAAAGCCGGTGTTGTCAAGGAGTTTTACAACGTCTTCGCCGAACGTTCCGAGGTCTTCGGCAACAATGTCGGCTTTGGGCAAAGCGGCGTGGATTTTTTCAAAAAGCTTCATGCCGGGTCCTTTGAGCCATTCGCCGTTTTTGGCGGTTTTGCTTTCCGCAGGTACTGCCCAATAGGAGGCAAAAGCCCTGAAATGGTCGATTCTTACGCGGTCGAAAAGTTTGAGTGCCGCGCCGATTCGATTTATCCACCAACTGTAGCCGTCCTTTTCCATCTTATCCCAATCATAAAGCGGATTGCCCCAAAGCTGTCCGTCTTCGGAAAAATAATCCGGCGGAACACCGGCAACCTTTGAGGGCGAGAGAGTCTCTTCGTCGATAAGGAAAAGTTCCGTATTGCTCCAAACGTCAACGCTGTCTCGGCTGACATAAATCGGCATATCGCCGAAAATTGAAATGCCGCGGCTGTTTGCATATTCTTTGAGTGAGCGGAACTGAGTGAAAAAAACGTATTGTGTAAAGATATAAAAATCGGTTTCGGCTTTAAATTCGTCCGCATGAGAAAGAGCGGTTTTGTAATGAGAATACTTTTTGTCCCATTCCCACCACGGCTTTTGTTCGTGAAAATCTTTAAGTGCGCAGTAAAGCGCAAACGGGCGAACCCAATCGTTTTGCGAAGCGAAAAGTTCAATGAGCGTTTTTGTGTCACCGTCGATTCTTGAAAAAGCTTTTTTTAAAAGCGAAAGCCTTTTTTCGTGGGCAAACTTTTGGTTTGCAATATACGGCGAACCGGAAAATTCGTTTTCTTTAATCTCTTCGTCGGTAACGAGTCCGTCATCTTTCAAAAGGCGCGGATCAATGAAAGAAATGTTGCCGGCAAAGGCGCTGACCGAACAATAAGGTGAACCGGTGTGGTCAACCGGGCAAAGCGGAAGCATTTGCCAAAGCCGAAAGCCGGTTCTTTGAAGTTTGTCGGCGAAGGCATAAGCTTCTTTTCCCATTACGCCGACCCCGAACGGGCCGTTTAAAGAGGAAAGGTGAAGCAAAACTCCGCCTGTGCGAGTGTGGTTCATTTTTCAAAACTCCCGAAAAAATATAAATTCAGTTTAGTATACTACAAAACACGCAAATAAGCAAGAAAGCGGCGAATAAAAAATCATGATTGACAAAATTTTAAAAATGAGTTATACTCTTTCGGTGTTAAAAAACATTTTGATATCGAGGCGTAGCGCAGTTTGGTAGCGCATCTGCTTTGGGAGCAGAGGGCCGCAGGTTCGAATCCTGTCGCCTCGACCAAAAGTCCGCCGCAATCTTGCTTGATTGCGGTGGTTTTTATTTCTGTCATGATTAATGCTTTTGCGGATAATATTATGAACGAGATAAATTTCGTCTTTCCGCCGTACTTTGAACTTTTTATAAAACAGACAAAACAAAAAATCGGAGAAAGTCTATGAACAAAGAATGGTCAAAACTTAACAAAACAATGCAAACTCAAATCGGAAAAAGAGATACTTTTGAAGCCGGCATTGACACTTTGTTCAATTTGCGCAACGTACTGACGGATACTGTAATGTCTTTCAAAGCCGAATTGCAAAAAGAAGACTTTTGCGCAATGCCTTTTATGAACGCAAACGGCTATCACAACAAAACAATTGCATATTCTCTTTGGCATGTTTTCCGCATTGAAGATATAGTCGCGCATACATTGATAAACGAAGACGAACAGGTGTTTTTTGCCGGAAACTACCGGGCGCGAATCAATTCACCGATTATTACAACCGGAAACGAACTTATAAAACGGCAGATTGCCGATTTTTCAAATCAGCTTGATTTGGAAGAACTTTATTCTTATATCTTTGAAGTTAAAGAAAGTACGGAAAAGATAATCGAAAAGTTAACCTATGACGAACTGAAAAGAAAAATATCGGATAATCAAAAAGACGTTTTAAAATCGCTGAATGTTGTAAGTGCCGACGAAAACGCCGCTTGGCTGATTGATTATTGGTGCGGCAAAGATATTCGCGGACTGATTAAAATGCCGTTTTCAAGACATTGGATTATGCACATTGAAGCCTGCCTGCGAATTAAAAACAAAATACAACTTTGAAAAAAACGTTCGGCATTTTGTTTGCCGAACGCTGTTTTTCGCATTTTTCGCTATAAAAGCTTTTTGTTTTTTGCCCGTTTTTGACTGATTTCAACAAAACGAATTTTTTTGTTTGTTTTCTATTTACTTTTTTGTCTTGCCGTGTTATATTATACAAAATCAATCTTTAAGGGCGGTTCAGAGAAGCCGACAAGATGTGTTCATATAGATGCTGCGCAGAATTTTTGCGCCTGATGTTATGTTAGTCTTGCCGTGTTTCGGGCAAGATATTTTTTTGCCCTTTTTACCTTTCGATACCTTAAAAAGGAGTGAGAAAAACGGAACCTGTTGTTATGGACGCAGTCGCAATGGACAGAGCGCTGATGCGTATCGCCCACCAGATAATCGAAAAAAACGAATCAACCGAAAACCTTTGCATTGTCGGAATCAAACGCCGCGGCGAACAGCTTGGAGCCATTGTTTCAAAGAATCTTGAAAAACTCGGTGCTTCGGTCAAAACGGGCAGTCTTGATATCACCCTTTATCGCGACGACCTTTCGCAAATCGGCGACCAGCCGAAACTCAACGCAAGCGATATCGGCTTTGATGTTGATAAAATGACAGTCGTTTTGGTTGATGACGTAATCTATACCGGACGCACGGCGAGAGCTGCAATCGACGCAATTCTTTCGTTCGGAAGACCGGCAAAAATTCAGCTTGCCGTTCTGGTTGACCGCGGACACCGCGAACTTCCGATTCGCGCCGATTATGTCGGCAAAAACATTCCGACTTCGAAAAGCGAAGTTGTCAAAGTCTGCATTAAGCCGTATGAAGAAACCGAGTGCGTGAAGATTATCAAAAACCGATAAATATGCGTTTCGGCGCATTTTTATAAAGAAAAGGCATTTAAAATTTTTGGGAGGTTTGAAAAAATGAAACTTACTTACAATGTTCAGGACAAGCCGAAATTCGGCCAGCTGCTTCTCTTCGGACTTCAGCAGCTTCTTGCAATCCTTGCGGCAACAATCGCCGTTCCCTCAATCATCGGCAACGGCATGAGCCAGTCCGCCGCTCTCTTCGGCGCAGGCATCGGCACATTCGTCTATCTTCTTTTCACAAAGTTCAGAAGTCCGGTATTCCTCGGCTCTTCGTTCGCTTTCATCGGCTCAATGTTTGCGGCATTCGGCGGTGCGGCTTCCGCACAGGCAGGTCATGCAGGACTTATCATCGGTGCGGCTTTCGCAGGTCTTGTTTATGTTGTGATCGCAATCGTAATCAAAATTGCGGGCGTTAAGTGGATCAACAAGCTTATGCCGGCAGTTGTTATCGGACCTACGGTTTCAATCATCGGCCTTTCGCTTGCGGGCAATGCAGTCGGTGACCTTACACTCGGTAAGGTTATGACAGAAGTTACAACCCAGGTTGTTAAAGACGGCGCGATTGTTGACGAAGTTTCCTCCGTTTCAACCGCAAGCCCCTATGTTGCCCTTATCTGCGGCCTTGTAACACTCTTCACCGTTGTTCTTTGCTCGGTATACGGCAAGAAAATGGCAAAGCTTATTCCGTTCATCATCGGTATCTGCGCAGGTTATGCAACAGCCGCAATCTTCACCGTAATCGGAACGGCAACAAACAACCCCGCTCTTCAAGTTATCGACTTTACCGTTTTCCACGACATGCAGTGGTTCGCAATCCCCGACTTCACTTTCCTTGAAGCGGCAAAAGGCTTCTCCGCAATCAACGGTCAGTACATCGCAACCGTTGCCGTTGCATATGTTCCGGTTGCATTCGTAGTTTTTGCAGAACACATTGCAGACCACAAAAACCTTTCCTCAATCATTGAAAAAGACCTTCTTGAAGAACCGGGTCTTCACAGAACCCTCCTCGGTGACGGTGTCGGTTCAATGGCCGGCGCAATCTTCGGCGGCTGCCCGAACACAACTTACGGCGAATCGGTAGGTTGCGTTGCAATCACCGGAAACGCTTCGGTCGTAACGATCATCGCAACGGCTGTCATGGCAATCGTAATCTCATTCTTCGGACCGTTCGTAACCTTCCTTGCAAGTATTCCCAACTGCGTAATGGGCGGCGTTTGCATCACTCTTTACGGTTTCATCGCGGTCAGCGGTCTCAAGATGATTCAGGAAGTTGACCTTGGCGAAAACAAGAACCTCTTCGTTGTTGCCGTAATCCTCATCTGCGGAATCGGCGGACTCACCGTAAGCTTCGGAAAGGTTACCCTCACTTCAATCGCATGCGCTCTTATCCTCGGCATCATCACAAACCTCCTTGTTTCAAAAGCAAAAGACGAGAACGCTCCGGCAGAAGAAAAAGCCGCAGCAAAAAAGAGCGTTTGATTGAACGAACGTTTTTGAAAATATAAAAATACACAAACTGCCGTTTCGGGAAAAAGTCTCGAAGCGGCAGTTTTTTGCGCGCTTTTTTGAACATGAGCGGAATATGTTTTAACGCGTGTGTTTCGGTTGCGGCGCAACGGCTTTGTTTAAATTTTGACCGAGGTGGGATAAAGCCGACACTTCTTTGAAAAATGACTTAAAACTTTGACTTTTCAAGAACAATCGGTTACAAAACTGATTAAAAATTAAAAAAGAGTTCACAGTTGATTGACAAGTTAATTTTCAGTTGCTAAAATGGGTATGAATAATGAACCGAATATCTTTTTTATAAATTTATAAAGTTCGGTTTAAGCGGAGGTGTTATTATGGAAAACGAAAAGAAAAAGGTACTTTTAATCGTTAACCCATGCGCCGGAAGAACAAAATCAAGAGCGGCAACGTTCGATATTGTTGATAAATTTTCGAAAAATGACTATGAGTTCACGGTTCAAACAACAACCTGCCAAGGCGACGCAACGAATATCGTTAAAAAGCAAAGCGAAGGAAAAGACCTTGTTGTTTGTTGCGGAGGCGACGGAACGCTCAACGAAACAATCAACGGAGTGATGGATATTCCGCTTCGTCTTCCGATCGGATATATCCCGACGGGTTCGACAAACGACCTTGCTTCAACGCTCAAAATTCCGCGCGACATTGACGCCGCAACCGACCTCATTATGTCGGGAAGAACAAACAGCTATGACATCGGTCTTTTTAACAACAGATATTTTTCATACGTTGCCTCTTTCGGTGCGTTCACAAAATCATCGTATGCAACGAGCCAAAAGATGAAAAACCGTTTCGGACATCTTGCATACATTTTTAACGGACTCGGCGAATGGAAGAACATGAAGCCGGTTCACATGAGAATCGAATATGACGGCGGCGTTATTGAAGACGATTTTTCGTTCGGCGCAATTTCAAACTCAACGTCCGTTGCGGGAATATTCAAGTTCAATATTGACGACGTAAAACTCAACGACGGATTTTTTGAAATTCTTCTTGTCAAAAAAGTTAAGCCGATCACCGCACCGGCAATGCTCGGAAAAGTTATCAGGCAGGAATACGACGGAAAACAGATTGTTTTTCTTCGAACAAGCAAAGCAAAAATCACGTCGAATGAAGAAGTTCCGTGGACGCTTGACGGCGAATACGGCGGCGCGCACAAAACCGTTATGATTCACGTTCTTTCAAAAGCGGTTGAAATTTGCTCGCCCGAAAATCCGCTTTTTGAACAGGACGCAATCATTCCCGACAGCTTAAAAGAAAAGGCTTTTTGAGAATATTAGCTAAGTGTTACAACCTTTTCCAAAAAGTTAAAATTTTTTGAATAATTTATTGACAAACCGTGAGCTATGCTATATAATAGGCACTGTAGAAAGTTGTATCGGTGTATGTTCTTATGAAGGAGGATCACAACATGGACAATGGTTTTATGGCATATATTCAGGCGTTCATTGAATTTATTTTGAAAATTATTTCGATTTTTAAATCAAATGACAATCCGGATTCCGAGAAATAATGCAGAATAACTGAAAAACGGGGCTGTTGCAAAAAAGCGGCAGCTTCTTTTTGTTGCCGTTTTTCGACCTGCAGACCGAAAAAAGCCGCCGCGGAAAAATCTTCTGCGGCGGTATTTTGTTATAGTAGGTAAATTATCTGAGCACTTCAACCATTCTGTCGGGGAAGTTGCCGATGAGGGCGTCAACACCCATTGCGGAAAGGCGCTTAATGTCGTCATATTCGTTGACGGTCCATGTGTTGATTTCGCAGCCTGCGTTGTGCATTTCCTTAACGGTTTCTTCCGAAAGGAAGCAGTGAATCGGGTGGCAGCACTGAACGTTGTTTTCGGCTGTGTATTTACCGTAGTTGATGAGCCAGCTTTCGGAAAGGAAGCCGCGCTTGATTTCCGGAGCGATTTTTTCGCAGCGGAGAATTGAATAGTGGTTGAAAGAAGAAAGAATAATCTTCTTTTCAAGACCGTATTCGCGAATCATGTCAATTGTTTTCTGCTCAATTCCGGGATATTCGAAAATGCCGGTTTTGAGTTCGATGTTTGTGATGATGTCGGTATCCTTGACAAGTTCAAAGTATTCGCGCAGCGTCGGAATCGTGTTCACGCCGTAAACGCCTTTGAAACCTGCGGAGTAATCAAATTTGCGAAGCTCTTCAAGCGTCATGTCTCTGACAAGACCCTGACCGTTTGCGGTGCGCTTGATGTCTTCGTCGTGAATAATTACAAGTTCGTTGTCCTTTGTAAGATGAACGTCAAGTTCAATTCCGTCGGCACCGACTTCGATTGCCTTTTGAAAAGCAAGCATTGTGTTTTCGGGATATTTTCCGGAAAAACCTCTGTGGCCGAAAATTTTTGACATTATAAATCACTTCTTTGTTTAAGATTATTTTTTCGGAAAAGAGCGTCTCTCTTCCGTTCAATTGCATTATACACGGATTTCAGATTTTTTCAAGAGGAAAGTGCGCAAAGTTGCGCTTTGTTTCCTTATTAATAGGTATATATTATTCCGAAAAGCCGATTTAACACGGTCAAAACACAAAAGTTTCGCAAAAATCATTGACAGAACGGACGTTTTTGATATATAATGTCAAAATGCAAGGTATAGCTGTCGGTGTCTGCTTTTTTGCTTTCGCGGACAAGCTTTGCCGCAAAAATTGCTTATAACGGTCTTTGACCGTTGATATCATTATTAAAAGGAGGTATATCTCAATGAAAAGGACTTATCAGCCCAAAAAGCGCCACAGAAAGATGGAGCACGGCTTCAGAAAGAGAA
>DKDD01000189.1:28515-29088 GCA_002451715.1 Ruminococcaceae bacterium UBA6857
CGGCCGCAAGGTTCTTGCCCGCAGACGTGCAAAGGGCCGCAAGCAGCTCACCTATTGATCAGCCGCCGATTTTTTTCGACGGCTTTTGCCCTCGGAATGAAGGAAGACTGACTTTCAGCGCCTTTGGCGCAAATTGCGTTGGGATTTGATTTTTTTGCAAAATTATGTTTCGTTAAATCTGAACAAGGACTTTCAGCGCCTTTATTACCGCGGAAAGTCGTCTGCAAAACCTGCACTGGTTGTTTATGCAATGAAAAACCGTGCGGGCGTCTGCCGCGTCGGAATAACAACGGGCAAAAAAATCGGCAATGCCGTTGAACGCAATCGCTCCCGTAGGATTATCAGAGCCGCTTTTCAATCAATCATGAAGTCCGGTCTCATCAACGGAAACTGGGACATTGTTCTTGTTGCAAGAACAAAAACAAAATTTCAAAAAAGCACCAAGATTGAACGCGCAATGCTTGAAGCGTTCCGTGAACTTAAAATTACGGAGGCGGAGGAATGAAAAAAATCCTTCTTGCCGTAATTCGCTTTTATCGAAAACATATATCTCCCCATCTTCCGCCGATGTGG
>DKDD01000072.1:0-926 GCA_002451715.1 Ruminococcaceae bacterium UBA6857
CGTTTCATAGCTTTCATAAACTTTCGGCAACATATTTTCTGTAATATGCAAAAGGTCAAGCATCGGTTTTGACCATTGGCGGTTTTCGGTATCAAAATACAGCGTTCCAGCCGCATCGGAAACATCGGTTGCAAATTTGCCGGAAAGTTTATACGCAACATAATCTTTCGGCAAACAGATTTTTCTTATACGGTCAAAGTTTTCTTTCTCATTTTTGAACATCCACAAAAGCTTTGGAGCTGTAAAGCCGGAAAAAGCTATATTTCCAGTATGTTCAAGAAGAAAATCTTTGCCGATTTCGTCGTTGAGAAAAGCGGTTTCTTTTTCGCTTCGTCCATCGTTCCAAAGAATTGCCGGACGAATCACATTGTCGTTTTCGTCAAGTGTAACAAGACCGTGCATCTGACCGGAAAAGCTGACGGCTTCAACTTCTTTCGGGTCAATGTCTTTTATCAGTGTCTTGATTGCTTCAACGGAGCTGGCGTACCAATCCGTCGGATTTTGCTCCGACCAACCGTTTTCGGGATAATACACCGGATAATTAAAACTTACGACATTAATAATCGTTTTTTCGTTTATAAGCATTGCTTTAACGCAGGAAGTGCCTATATCAAGTCCGATAAAATATTTCATAAAGACTCCTTTCAAAAAAATTTTTTATCCGTTTAAATTATAGAAAACAATGCTTGAAAAATAAAGAAATATCTTTTATAATAGTAGAAAAATATTTGTGTGGTGAAAGTATGATTCTTTATGAAGCCGAACGCAGCGTACAAAGCGAATATTTATATCATCAGTTTGATGACAGCCTTTCTTTTCAAAAACACACTCATCACAGCTATGAAGCGATATTTTGCCTTGAAGGCGAACTGCTTTGCGAAGCCGACAATATCGGCTACACTTTGCACAGCGGCGAAGGTGTGTTC
>DKDD01000072.1:961-2208 GCA_002451715.1 Ruminococcaceae bacterium UBA6857
TCGAAGGTGTGTTAATTTTGCCCGGCCACATACATTCTTACGAAACAAAAGAAAAAAGCAAAAGCTATCTTTGCGTTTTCTCGCCCGACCTTGTGTCATCTTTCTATGAAAAAACAAAAAGCAGCAGTTTTTCAAACGTTTTCTTTACTTTTTCAAATCAAACGCAAATCGAAACACTTACCGATGAACGAAAAAGTATATATTCAAAGCAAGCTGTTCTCTATGAACTTTGTGGAAAAATCTTTGAGCAGAGCAAAATTTTATCGGTTGATACCTCCTACTTTGTGCTGACAAATTCGCTTTCAATGTACATTCAGAACAATTTTACAAAGGATATAAAATTAAAAACCATAGCAAAAGAATTCGGTTATGATTACAGCTATATTTCTTCGTTTTTCAATCGGAATTTCGGCATGGATTTTTCGTCGTTCGTCAACAGCTATCGTGTTCGCTATGCAGAATCACTTTTGGAAAAGACCGACCTTACAATCACGGAAGTTGCAATGAAAAGCGGTTTTACAACGATTAGAAATTTTAATCTTGTTTTTAAAGAGATTGCAGGAATGACACCCGGAAAGTACAGAAAAAGCAACTTATGATGAGGCAAAAGAAATGAATTATTATTTTCTTACAGAAAAAACCGTCCCGCGCTCACTAAAAGAATTCCGCGAGTGGCATCAAAAAACAGAAGAGGGCGCGAAAAAGCTCAAAGCTGAAATGGATCAAAAAATCGCCGCCAAATCCAATGCGAAATGTCCCTACTGCAACTCGACCAACACGAAGAAAATTTCAACCCTGTCGCGAATGGGCAGCTTCGCGACATTCGGGTTCGCTGGGAAAAAGGTTGGGAAACAGTGGCATTGCAATAATTGTAAAAGTGGTTTTTGATATGAAAAAGACCGCCGTTTGGCGGTCTTGATTGTTTATAATTTATTCAGTTATTTTTTACTTTTTCTTCTAAAACTCTCCATTTTATATCATTCAAAGATATCAAAATTCAACATTAATTTCCAATCATATTTCGTCTTATGATTCGCAAAATAATAAAGCAAACGCAAGAAATATATAAGTAAGGAGTGTTCAGCAATGGCAAAAAGCGGTAGCTCAAAGGGCATGGTTCCCGAAGCACGTGACGCTCTCGACAGATTCAAGATGGAAGCTGCATCGGAAGTAGGCGTTAATCTCAAACAGGGTTACAACGGCAACCTCACTTCTCGCGAAGCCGGTTCTGTCGGTGGTCAGATGGT
>DKDD01000072.1:2230-3113 GCA_002451715.1 Ruminococcaceae bacterium UBA6857
AAAAACATGTGTCCCGTACAACCACCGGTAGAATCGGGTTCATCTTCATTATTTTGTGTTAAATTGCCTCTTTTTTTAGCATTTGAATTAAGCTTGTTCAAATAAGCACTTGTGTTATCACCTGTAAATATCTGAATGTCTACTCTCGCGCAGTCACTTGTTTCGGGAGTTACATAAATCTTATTGACAAAACCATCAATGAATTCCCTTGAAATCTTACCTTTTGAGACATCTTCTTCGGCGGCCTTTAATGCTGTTTTTACCTTCTCCATATGCTTATAGAATTCTTCGCTCGACTTACGTTGATTTTCCAATTCATTTATAGTTTCGTTTACTGTTTGTATCTCGCCATTACAGCGTTCTGTCATTGCCTTAAAATCGGCATTTGAGATATCTCCATCTGTAACCAATTCCAATAGCTTGTCCTTCTTCTTAATAAGTTTTTCTATTTTGCATTTTTCATCATCAATTGCCTTATCAATATTGCCATCTTGAGTTAATGATTTATACATTTTCTCATACTCTAAAATCATCTTTTTTGATAAAGAACCAGCGCTCTTAAATACATCAAATATTATGGGAATAAGCTCCGATTCGTATATAGTAAAGGAGTCACAGGAATCTTTACCATTTTTTATCTTTCCGGAACACACCCATCGGCTATCCCCCTCACCAGTTTTACTCTTTGAATCCTTTCGATAATAAGGAAGCCCACATTGAGTACAAAACAATTTTCCAGTCAAAATATTCGTATGATTACATATGCCCTGACGATATTTTATATCGTCACTACGTCTTTTTAAAATTTCATTAGCTTTATCCCAAATTTCCTCTGACACAATAGCTGGAACGATTTGACCTGTTTCATCTTTAAACATAACCC
>DKDD01000230.1:0-4458 GCA_002451715.1 Ruminococcaceae bacterium UBA6857
TATCGACAACCCGAAGCAGGACATTGCGCTTTTGAGCGTGATGATGAGTGCGCTTTTCGGCTTTACCGCAGACGAATGTGCCGCTTTGAGAATAAACCAAAGGGACGGAAATATCTACTCCTGTCTTCTTTTCGCGGCAGAAAACGGTGACGAAAAAAGCAAGGCTTTTCTTCAAAAAATCGAAAATTTCCGCCGCGTTGCGGTCTGCATGAATGTTTCCGATTTCATTCGCTCGGTCTATGACGAAACGGGAATTGATGCGGTCGTCCGCTGCAAAAAAGGTTCCGGCGCAAAAAAAGAAAACCTTGTTCTTCTTCTCGATTACGCCGATATATATGAAAAAGCGGGCTATTCTTCGCTTTCCGGTTTTGTTCGCTTCATTGACCGCCTTGACCGTTCAAAAGGCGACCTTCCCGGTGCCGTCGGAGTTTCTGCCGACGCAAACGTCGTTCGGATAATGACGATTCACAAATCGAAAGGTCTTGAATTTCCCGTCTGCATAATTGCCGGCTGCGCTTCGCTTTTTAACCGCCGCGACGAAATCAAAAACGCCGTAATCAGCCCGAAAGCGGGGCTCGGTCTCATCCGACGCGACGAAGCAACCCTTGCGCAGTATCCGACCGTTTGCCACAAGGCGGTCAAGCAGTCGCTTCGCGAAGACACGGTTTCAGAAGAAATGCGCGTTCTTTATGTTGCGATGACAAGAGCGAAAGAAAAACTCATCATGATTTCCGCTGTCAAAGACACGGAAAAAGCCGCACTCAAATGCGTTGCGGACATCAACGCCGAACGAAAAAGAATCACGCCGTTTGCGTCTTCGCTTGCCGGAAGCTACTTTGATTGGCTTCTTACCGCGTTTCTTCGTCACCCGGATCTCAGAGAGCTTCGCGAAAGCGCGGGAATCGGCGAAAACATTGTTTTGCCGTCCGATTTTCGGATGAAACTTGTTATCAAACGCGGCTGCACGACAGAAACTTTGCCGAAAGAAAGGCACGAAAACGCAAAAGTCAACGAAGAACTTTTGCAAACGCTTGAAAACCGTTTTTCGTGGCGGTATGATTTTGAAGAGCTTTCATATGTTGTCAGCAAACGCGCAGCGAGTGAGGTTGACAAAAACTTTGTTGACCGCGAATACTTTGCTTCGGCAAGACCGGCATTCCTTTCGGGCGGACTCACGGGCGCACAAAGAGGAATCGCGACCCATTCTTTCATGCAGTTTGCAAATTACGAAAACGCAAAACGTGACCTTGAAAGCGAAATCGAATCGGTTTTTTCACGCGGACTTATCACGGAAAAAGAAAAGAACGCAATCAATCGCAAAGCCGTTTCGCGCTTTTTTGAAAGCAAACTTTGCGAACGTATTCTCAAAAGCAGCCTTGTTATGCGCGAAAAAAAATTCACAATAAATGTTCCGATCTCGGAAGTTTATCCCGAACTTTCGCGCTTTTCGGATGAATACGTTATGATTCAGGGTATTGCCGACTGCGCGTTTCTTGAAGAAAACGAACTTGTTGTTCTTGATTACAAAACCGACTATCTTGAATCTGAAGAAGAGTTTGCAAAAAAATATTCCGAACAGGTTCGAACATACAAAAAAGCTCTTGAACTTTGCACCGGATACAAAGTTAAGGAAACTCTCTTATACTCTTTCCACCTTTCAAAAGAGATCAAAATCGAAATTTGAGCCGCCGATAAAAATCGCACGCAAAATTTTCGGAAAAAATGTTGATTTTTAAAATAATGTGTGATACAATACTGCGGTATCTTATGAAAGTACTATTATTATGTCTTTTTTATCGAAAGAGGTGACACAGCAATGAAAGAGGGAATCCATCCCAAGTATGAACAGACAACCGTAAGATGTGCTTGCGGCGCAACAATCGAAACCGGTTCAACCAAGAAGGACCTTCGCGTTGATATCTGCTCAAACTGCCATCCGTTCTTCACCGGAAAGCAGAAGCTCGTTGATACCGGCGGACGTGTTGACAGATTCAACAAGCGTTTCAACCTTGCAAAGAACAAATAATTTTGCAAAATCAAATGAATTTAAGACGGAGTTTTTTGCTCCGTCTTTTTTCGTGTTATACTCAATCTTACGGCCGATTTGCATATTTCGGCGATTTATGGTAGAATACCTTTCGAAATATAAAGAGAAACGGGGGTGAAACGATGACGACCGAAGAAAAAACCGCTTTGGCGGAAAAAGAAAGCGACCGTCTTTTATACAACGAAAGCTTTTTTGAAGACGAAGATTTTCAGTATCCGGAATTTGACGAAAACTTTGATTGCGAAGTTATTTTCCCGATCAATGCGGACGAACTCGTTTCGCCGATTCTTCCCGAGCCGAAGAAAGTTAAAGAGAGCTTTTTTGAGTCTTTCAGCTTTGCAAAACTTGTCACCGCCCTGCTCTTTTTTGTTGAAAAAACAGGAGAGAGCACGCGAAAACTTTTTTCGTTCCTGCTTTCAAAATTCGGTTTTCTTTTTGTTGTTCCGTTTTCGTTTTTCTTTTCTCTTTCAAAAAAAGCCGCAAGAAAAATTTCGCGCTTTTTTAAAAATGCTCCGCGCGATTTTTCCGATGAACTGCGGTCAATTAAAACCGAACTTTCCGCAATCAAAAAAGGTGCAAAAAATCAAAGCGAAAAAAACAGTATCTCGCTTTTGCGCGCGCTTTCAAAATACTTTGTTCTTTCTTTTTCGCGCCACGACAAATTTTGGAAAACGCTTTTCAACACGGCATTTCCGATTGCCGCGTGCCTTGCGGTTATTCTTGTTTTTTCCGGCGGAAAAGATTCCGTGCTTGCCCTTGACGTAACTTTCAACAACGCTCATCTCGGCTATGTTGAACGTGAAGATACGTTTGAAAAGGCAAAAACGCTCGCGCTCGGAATGCTTCCGAACGGCGTTGAAGAAAATGAGCTTTCCTCTTCTCTTCTCAAAACCGAACCGTCATACACGCTCAAAAAAGTCAACGTTAACGAACTTTCAAACAGCGAAATGGTTTGCGAAAAACTGCTTTCCGCGTCGGGCGCTTCGCTTGAAAGGGCATGCGGAATTTATATCGACGGCGAATTTCTTTGCGCCGTCAAAAACGAATCGGACGCTTCTTCGGTTTTCAATTCAATCATCGACCCGGTCAAAAAGAAAAGCGAAAGCGATTCAATCGTTGCTTTTGTTGAAGAAATCGACTATGTTCAAGGGCTTTATCCGAACGACGAAAAAACACTTTGGGATTCTGCAAAGCTCAAAGATACTCTTTCAAAGCCGAAATCAACCGCCGAGTATTACAAAACGAAAAAGGGCGATACCGCTTCTTCGGTTGCAAAAAGCAAAGGCATTTCGCTCCGTAGACTCAAAGCACTCAATCCCGGCATTGATTTTTCAAAAAGGCTCAAGCGAAACACCGAACTTCTTGTTAAATCGCAAAGCGATTATCTGAAAATCAAGGTGATGAAAACAAAGGTCACAAAGCAGCTCATCGGCTATGAAAAGGTTACACGCGAGAGTTCTTCAATGCTCAAAGGTACAAAAAAAATCAGCCAGAACGGAAGCTACGGCGAAAAGCTTATAACTTCTCTTGTTACATATATAAACGGCGAAAGAACGTATTCAACAGTTGTTTCGGAAAAACAGACGAAAGCACCCGTCAACGAAATTACACTTGTCGGAACAAAATCGCCTTACAGCGGATATTACGGTTCTTCCGATTCGTCATACAGCTACTCCTCTTCCGGCTTCATTTGGCCGACAAGGGGTGCATACAGCCTTTCCTCCGGCTACGGCTACCGCAGCGCTTCGATTTCCGGCTGGGGATATCACGGCGGAATCGACATCATCCGCGGCGGAGGTTCTTCCGCGGGAACACCCGTCATTGCCGCCGCTTCTGGCACCGTCATCACGGCATACGCCGGCTCAACCGGCTACGGCAACACTGTTCTTATTGACCACGGCAACGGATACCAAACGCGTTACGGCCACATGCTTTGGGGTTCAATTACTGTTTATCCGGGTCAGTACGTTTATCAGGGACAGCAAATCGGTCAAATCGGTTCAACCGGAAATTCAACGGGTCCCCACCTTCATTTTGAAATTCTTAAAAACGGAGTCAAGCAAAATCCGCTTCCGTATATAGCTTAAAAAAGAGACTGCCGAAACGGTTTTTTGCCCGCGGCAGTCTTTTTAATTACGAAAGTCGCTTATTTTTCTTTTGTAATCTTGACAAATTATAGTTATTGTGCCAAAATATGCAATTAAGAAAAGATTTTTTGCAGCCGAAACGGTTGCATTTATTTAGGAAATGGAGAATTTAATATGGCCGGATCACTCCAGTACATTAAAAAGTTCGGCAACGTTTCGTTCACGGATATGCCTTTTTGCGACGTGGACAATGTTGCGCTTTGCGAAATTTTCTATATGCCGCTTGAAAAAGTCGTTTCAGACAGTTTCAACGAAGAACCTCGT
>DKDD01000230.1:4507-12671 GCA_002451715.1 Ruminococcaceae bacterium UBA6857
AACCGCCACAAGGCTCCGGGCATAATGCTCAAAAAATCCATCTCCGTCAAAATGATGGAAATGGCAAAACAAAAAAGATATTCCGAAATGAAAATCGTTGCCTGCACGGAAACTTTCAAAACGAATCCTGCCGTTCAGTTTGCCGCCGCGACTTTCATTCTTCCGAACAACACGCTTGTTGTTGCTTTCAGAGGTACCGACGACAGCCTCATCGGCTGGAAAGAGGATTGCGACATTTTCATCAAACGTTCAATCCCCTCTCACGCGCTCGCGGTCAACTATCTTGAAAGTGCCGCAAAACATTTTGACGGCGACATCATCGTTATCGGCCATTCAAAAGGCGGCAATGTTGCACTTTATGCCGGACTCAACTGCTCCGAAAGCACACGCGCAAGAATCAAAGCGCTTTAGAACAATGACGGACCGGGTTTTTATGACCATTCGCAGTTCAGAACAAAGCAGTATACCGACCTTCTTCCGCGATATAACCATTTTATTCCGAGCTCTTCGTTTGTCGGCGTTTTGCTTGCTTTTGACAAAGACTATACCGTTGTTAAAAGCAAACGACTTCTCGGCCCGATGCAACACGACCTTTCAACCTGGCAGGTTGCGGATTGCGACATCAAAACGCTCCCGCGCCCGTCAAAGCTTGCAAAAATCAACGAAATCTGCCTTTCCGGCATTCTTTACCGCATAAGCCGCGAACAGGGCGAAAACTTTGACCGCGTTGCTTCAGCCGTTATCGAAGGCACGGGACAAACCAGTCTCACAGGTTTCACAAAACATCTTCCGTCAGCCGTTAAAGGCGCGGTTGAAACATGGAAGAGCCTTGACGAAGAATCAAGAGAAGAGCTGAAAGAAACTTTCAGCGGCTCAAAAGAGATTATCAAAGACAGCGTCAAGCTTGTTGTGACCGACGGAAACGAAAAAATCAGAGAAGAAGTTCTTGAAGATTTTGAAGCGCAAAGAGTCAACTTTGACGCAATTGAGATTTAACAAAGCAAAGCAACCCGGTAGTCGCATGGCGGCTGCCGGTTATTTTTTTGCTTCGAAACAACCTTTTGAGTCAAATTACTTGCTTTTTTTGTCAGTAGTTGCTAAAATAGAGTGGTTATACATTTTTTAATTTTTATATAGGAGAGAAAACACGCATGCCCGAACGAAAAGAGGTCTATCACAAAGCGACCTTTGAAAACATATCGGAAGAAAAGCGAAAAACGATTCTTGACGTTGCGGTAAACGAATTTGCAACCAACGGTTTTGAAAACGCAAACATCAACACAATTGCAAAAAAAGCACACGTCAGCGTCGGCTCGCTTTATAAATACTTCGACACAAAGACCGATCTTTTTTTGACAAGCGTGAGCTACGGAATTTCCTCCCTTGAAGAAATTCTTGACGCAATCAACGAGGTTGAAGAAGATGTGATTTTAAAACTTGAAAAACTTATTCACGCGGCAATCGATTTTTCAAGAAGAAATGCGGTTATGATTAAGCTTTACAACGAATTCACAACCGAACGCAATGCCGAACTCGGAAAAAAACTTGCCGATAAAATGGAAACAATCACGGCAAACGCATATAAAACCGCAATCATTCAAGGTCAGATCTCCGGCGAAATCAGAACGGACATTGACCCGGCAATGGCGGCGTTTCTCCTTGACAATCTTCTTGTTACTCTTCAGTTTTCTTACGCCTGCGATTATTATTCGGAGCGTTACAGAATCTATGCCGGCGACGATATTTTTGAAAAAGACGAATTTGCCGTCAGAAATATCGTAAAATTTGTTAAAGCCGCCCTCAAACCAAATATTTATCCGAAAGGAATGTTATAATATTATGAAGTACGCTCTTGCATATGATATCGGAACAACAGGCGTTAAGACCTGCCTTTTCAGAATTGACAAGTCAATCGAACTTATTGCCGACGCAATCGAAGGCTATGAGCTTTATGTTTTTCCGGACGGCGGCGCAGAACAGGACCCCGACGAATGGTGGGCTGCAATGTGCAAAACAACAAAAGAAATTTTTGAAAAAGCAGACATCACACCCGACGATATCGACGGAATTTCTTTCTGCTCTCAAATGCAGGGTCTTGTTCTTGTTGACAAAGACGGCCTTCCCGTTCGCCGCGCAATGAGCTATATGGATCAGCGCGCAAGAAAAGAGCTTAAAGAAAACATGGCTTACGGCCTTAAGGTTGCCGGCGGAAATGTTGTGAAACTTCTTAAGTCGCTTTCAATCACAAAGGCCGCCGCACTCAGCGTAAAAGACCCCGTTTATAAATATCTTTGGGTCAAAAACAACGAACCCGAAGTTTTCAAAAAAGTATATAAATGGCTCGACGTTAAGGAAGCGCTCATTGCAAGAATGACCGGAAAGTTCATCATGACTCCGGATTCCGCTTTCGGAACTCTTCTTTATGACGTTCGCCCCGGAAAACAGGGCTGGAGCCGCGAAATGTGCAAAATGTTCGGCGTCAACACCGACCACCTTGCAACAATCGTCAAAAGTACCGACAAGGTCGGCGGACTGACAAAGCAGGCTGCCGAAGAACTCGGACTTAAAGAAGGCACTGCCGTTTTCGGCGGCGGCGGAGACGCAACGCTCATCGGAGTCGGCGCAGGCGCGGTTAAAAACGGCGACACGCATATTTACATGGGAACTTCCGGCTGGGTTTCAACCGTTGTTGACAAAAACATTGTTGACGCTTCTTCAATGATCGCCGCAATCGTCGGCGCACAGGACGGACTTTACAATTACTTTGCCGAACTTGAAACCGCAGGAAAATGCCTTGAATGGGTCAAGAATCACCTTGCCCTTGACGAAATCGGTATCTATCTTAAAAAGACCCACGTTGCCGAAGACATGGAAAGCAAGTATACAAACCTTTATCAGTTCCTTTCGGACGTTATCGAAAGTGTACCCGTCGGCTCAAACGGCGTTGTTTTCACCCCGTGGTTCCACGGAAACCGCTGCCCGTTTGAAGACCCGAACTCAAGAGCAATGTTCTTCAACATCAGCCTTGACACGGGAAAAAGCGAACTTATCCGCGCAATCGTTGAAGGCGTTTGCTTCCATATGCGCTGGATGCTTGAAACTCAGGAAAAGAAAATCAAAACGTCAGACGTCATCCGCTTTGTCGGCGGCGGCGCTCTCAACGATTCAACAAGCCGTATTCTTGCAGACTGCACCGGCAAAACCGTTGAAACCGTTGACAGCCCGCAAAACGTCGGCGCAGTCGGCGCGGCGGTTGTTGTTGCCGCAGGCATCGGAGTAATCGGCGGAATTTCCGAAGCAGGCTCGCTCATCAAGAGCGTCAAAACTTTCAAGCCCAACCCGGAAAACAAAGCCGCATACGACAAAAACTACGGAGTTTACAAACAGCTTTATAAAACCAACAAAGAAAACTTTAAACTTCTCAACGGCTGATTTTTGCCGCAATCACACACGAAAGGTAGTGTAAATTTGAAAGAAAAACCGTCTTATTACAGAAGCTTTGCACGCATTGACCTTGATGCGATTGAAAACAATTTCAACGAACTCAAAGGTCTGCTTGCTCCTGATGTAAAAACGATGTGTGTTATCAAAGCCGACGCTTACGGCCACGGCTCGCGCAGAATTGCACTCTTTTTGCAAAACAAATGCGATTACTTTGCCGTTGCTTCAATCAACGAAGGCGAAGCGATTCGTGCCGCCGGCGTCAAAACGCCGCTGCTCATTCTTTCATATACAAGTCCGCTTGAATATGAGGATCTTATCAGAAACGACATCACTGCAACGATTTTTAATATTGAAAACGCAAAAGCTCTTTCCGAAACCGCACTCAAAATGAACAGAACGGCAAAAGTTCACATTGCCGTTGATACCGGAATGGGAAGAATCGGTTTTACCGACGACGAAAACGGTGCGGACGCGGTTGAAAAAATCAGAAGACTTCCCGGTCTTTATGTTGAAGGACTTTTCAGCCATTATGCCTGTTCGGACGAAAAAGACAGAACAAGCGCAGACGACCAAACAAGACGTTTTGAAAGCTTCATTACACTTCTTGAAAAGCGCGGCATTGAAATTCCGATCAAACATATTTGCAACAGTGCCGCCGTTATTGAGGGCGAAAAAAGCTTTGACATGGTTCGTTTCGGCGTTTCGCTTTACGGGCTTTATCCGTCGGAAGACGTTCACAAAGAGCGCGTTCATCTTGTTCCCGCAATGCAGGTTGAAAGCCACGTTGCGTTTGTTAAAACCGTTAAAAAGGGAACTAAAATCGGCTACGGACAGATTTATACCGCGCCGTGCGAAAGAAAAATCGCAACCGTTTGCATCGGTTACGCCGACGGTTGCAACCGCTGTTTTTCAAACAAAGGCTATGTTCTCATCAACGGCAAAAAAGCACCCGTTGTCGGAAAAGTCTGCATGGATCAGATTATGGTTGACGTTTCGGACATTGAACAGGTCAAAGAGGGCGACCGCGCAATAATCCTCGGAAGAAACGGAAATGCGGCAATCACAGCCGAAGAACTCGGAGAAATGAGCGACAGCTTCAGCTATGAAGTGCTTTGCAATTTTATGCCGCGAATCAAACGAATTTATGTCAGACACGGCGAGACCGAAAACTGAATAATTATTTATAAGTCACAACCGCCGCAGTTGCAAAAAACACTGCGGCGACTGTTTTGTTTAATTAAAAAAACCGGGTGTGACAAAAACGCCGATTGAATATTTATACATATGAGCACTAAAACAATGAGTGAATATTCACTCACCGAGGTGAGCCGTCGCTCATTGACAAAACGGTTATAACGCGGCTTTTATAGTGGACTTTTTTTGTAAGGTTTTATCGTTGACACGGTTGCGGAAATTGTAATACAATTACTACTGTACTAATTTAAAGCGGTAATAAATATTGTTTAATTTAAAATTAATCCGCGCAAGGAGTTGTTCAGCGTGAGCTACATAGAAAGAGTTATTGACTCGGTCAAAAAGAAAAACGCCGGCGAACCGGAATTTATTCAAACCGTTACCGAGGTTCTCACCTCGATTGAACCGTATGTTGAAAAGCACCCGGAATTTGAAAAGGCCGCTTTGCTTGAAAGAATGGTTGAACCGGAAAGAATCGTTTCTTTTCGCGTCACATGGGTTGACGACAACGGAAAAGTTCAGGTCAATCGCGGATACAGAGTTCAGTTCAACGGAGCCATCGGACCTTACAAGGGCGGCCTTCGTTTTCATTCATCTGTATATCAGGGACTGCTCAAGTTCCTCGGCTTTGAACAAACTTTCAAAAACAGCCTTACCGGTCTTCCGATCGGCGGTGCAAAGGGCGGAAGCGACTTTGACCCCCACGGAAAAAGCGACGGAGAAATCATGCGTTTTTGCCAAAGCTTTATGACCGAACTTTATAAGCACATCGGTCCGGACATCGACGTTCCCGCGGGCGACATCGGTGTCGGCGAAAAAGAGATCGGCTTCCTTTACGGCTGGTACAGACACGTCAAGGGCGTTTTTGAAAACGGCGTACTCACCGGAAAGAGCATGTCATACGGCGGCTCATACATCCGTCCCGAAGCCACGGGTTACGGCGCAGTTTACTACACAATCGAAATGCTCAAGCATTTCGGCGACACCGTTAAGGGCAAAACCGCCGTTGTTTCCGGCTATGGCAACGTTTCTTGGGGCGTAATCAAAAAGCTCAACGAACTCGGCGCAAAGGTTATCACCATCTCCGGTTCGGACGGATATATTCTTGACGAAGACGGAATCAACACCGACGAAAAGATTGATTATCTTCTTAAAATCCGCGCTTGCTCCGACATCAAACTCAAAGACTATGCCGAAAAATTCGGCGCAAAGTTCTTCCCCGGCGAAAAGCCGTGGGGTATTAAGGCAGACATCGTAATGCCCTGCGCAACCCAGAACGAAGTCGGAATTGAAGAAGCAAAGCAGATCGTTGCAAACGGCACGCAGTATTATGTTGAAGTTGCCAACATGCCGACAACAAACGAAGCTTTGGAATACCTCAAGAAGAACCTCAAAGCCGTTGCTCCGTCAAAGGCAGCAAACGCAGGCGGCGTTGCGGTTTCCGCTCTTGAAATGAGCCAGAACTCGATCCGTTACACATGGACTGCAAAAGAAGTTGACGCAAAGCTTTATGACATCATGAAGAACATTCACGATTCAAGCGCAAAGGCCGCCGAAGAAAACGGTCTCGGCTATGACCTTGTTGCCGGCGCAAACATTGCAGGCTTTGAAAAAGTTGCAAACGCAATGATGTTCCAGGGACTCATCTGATGAAAATATGAAAAAACGGCTGACAAATGTCGGCCGTTTTTTATTTATGCTTTGATATATTTTGAAAGTCTTGACTCGCCTATTTTCTTGATTCTTCCGTCTCTTACCATTGAACCGAGAACGGCTTCAACCGTTGACGGGCTTACATCGGGCAAAAGGCGGCAAATTTCGGCTTTTGAAATCGGAACAAGACTGCCGAGAACAGCCGCTTCTATGCGCCCTTTTTTGGTTATTGTTTTTCCGTTTGCAACGGCAAAGCGTTTGTCAAGCTCTTTATAACACATATAAAGAGTTGAAAGAAAGTTTTCGATAAACGGAAAATAGCTGTTTTCGCCCTCATTCCAATGTTCCGATGACTGACGAAGCGCCTCATAATAAAACGCTTTGTAATTGTTTATCTGTTCTTCAAACGAAACATACTTTCCGGCGTCATAACCGTTTTTATAAAGCAGCAGAAGCGACAAAAGGCGCGACATTCTTCCGTTTCCGTCGCGGAACGGGTGAATGCATAAGAAGTCAAGAATGACGCACGGAATTAAAAGAAGACCGTTGATGTTTGCGTCGTCTCTCGCTTCAATGTATGCAAGAGAAAGCTGCTCCATTGCTTCTTTTGTTTCGGCTGCGGGAACGGGTCTGAAACGGACTTTTCTTTTTCCGCCTTGATCTATTTCCATAATCAAATTATCGGAAGTCTTATATTTTCCGCCGTATTCATAACCGGTTTTTGACATCAGAACTTCGTGAAGAGAGAGTATATCGTTTTCGCAAAAGTCGATGTGTTCAAAACCGGTGTGGATTATATTGAACGCGTCGCGGTAACCTGCGATTTCCGCTTCGTTGTGGTTGAGCGGAGCACTGTTTTGATTAACGATTTCAGCAATCCTTTCGTCGCTTGTAACAATACCCTCAATTGCGTTTGAACTTTTGACAGACTGAATTTTTGCAATTGCTTCAAGTTCGGTAAAAACTTTTTTGTATTCTTCTTTTCTTACGCCTGCCATTGTTTTAAGCGCGGATATTCCCGAAGTCAGATTTATAAGTCTTGCCGGAAGAAGTCCGTTATCAAGAAAAGAATAATCAAATTTTCTCATATTCATCCCCCGTTTCTGCACATTATTATATCAAAGTATGTGCAGAAACGCAACGTTTTCTGCACAAAGTTTTTGAAAAGATATGCAGAAAAGCACGGCTTTTCAAAGCAAAATTATGCCATAAGTGAAGATTAAGGTGAAAACATGAATAATTTTTAAGAAAATCGTCTGCGGCGGCGACTTTCTTTTTATTACCTCTTGAAATTCCGCTGTTTTTAGTATAATATATACAATACAGCTACTTAAAAACTCGTTGTTTTTTTATTCAATTTGGAGGTTTTGTATGAAATATTCGCTTACCAAGGCTCAAGCAAAAGAGCTTATTTCGGGAAAGCTTTCCCATTATTTCGGCGTCGGCGTTCATGAAGCAACCGACGAACAGTACTATAAAGCCGTTGCGCTCATCGTTCGCGACCTTATGCACGAAGGTGTTCGCGAGTTCAGAAAAGAAGCCGAACATTCCGATTCAAAAAAGATCTATTACCTCAGCATGGAGTTTTTGATGGGTCGTTCGCTCAAGAACAATCTTTTTAACCTCGGTTTAACAAAAACTTTTGCTTCGGCACTCAAAGATTTTGATATTAATCTTGAAAAACTTTATGACTGTGAACCGGACGCAGGACTCGGCAACGGCGGTCTCGGCAGACTTGCCGCCTGCTTCCTTGACGGTCTTTCAACAGGCAGTTATCCCGCAATGGGATATTGCATACGCTATGAGCTTGGAATTTTCCGTCAGAAGCTGGTTGACGGCTGGCAGACCGAAATGCCCGATTTCTGGCTTCCCG
>DKDD01000202.1:0-3991 GCA_002451715.1 Ruminococcaceae bacterium UBA6857
CAACTTATGACGAAATACTTCTTCACTTTTTCAAAGGCGCAAACTTAAAATAATCAATAACCGCCCGAAAAAAATATCGGACGGTTATCTTATAATTCAATTGTTCTTGTTGCAAATCTTTTTATTTCAGCATCGTCGTGGCTTGTGAAAATACAAAGTTTCCCCGAAAAAGCTTCGACAATAATGTCCATTATTCGGTTTTTAAGCGCTTCGTCAAGTCCTTTGAAAGCTTCGTCAAGAATTAAAACATCCGGCTCAAACGCAAGAGCCCTTGCGAGTGCAACCCGACGGCACATTCCGCCGGAAAGTTCGGACGGATATTTATCAAAACTGTTTTCAAGAGAAACTGCCTTTAGCCATTTTTTTGCGTTTTCTTCGTTTGAAACAAGTTTAACGTTTTCAAAAGCTGTATACCACGGCAAAAGGACATCGGATTGAAACACAACACCGATTTTTTCGTTTTCCGTGAAAGTGATTAACCCGCTTTTTTGCTTTTCAAGGCCGCAAACAAGCCGAAGAAGAGTTGTTTTTCCTTTGCCTGATTCACCTTTAATACAAACTCTTTCTCCTTTTTTGAAAACCGCGGAAAAGTTTTCAATAACTTTTTCTTCACCGTAAGAGAAAAAAAGATTTTTAATCTCAAGCATTCTTTTTTCCTCCTCTGATTTTTTTGAGAAGCATAACAATAAGCTTTTCAAGAAGAACACTCAAAATTATTACAACGAGCGTCCAAGCAAAAAGGTCTGCGGTTTCTATCGTGATTTTTGAGCGGTAAAGATGATATCCGACCGAGCTCTGCGGCATTGCAATAACTTCGGCGGCAACGCCGGCCTTCCACGCAAGACCCAAAGCAGTTGTGCAACCTGCTGCAAAATAAGGAAGTACCGAATGAACATAAACAGTTTTAATTGTTTTTAGCTTTCCAAAGTGAAACATTTCGGCCATTTCAAGCATATTTTTATCTGTATTTGCAATTGCTTCGCTGACATTTGTCCAAACAATCGGAAGTACGATTAAAAAAACAATAAAAACAGGAACCCCGTTCTTTTTTATCCAAACAAGTGCAAGAATAATAAACGATACAACGGGCGTCGCTTTAACAAGGCTGATAATCGGATAAAACAGCTCTTTAAAAAACGAAACCGCAGATGTTAAAACGGCAAGCAGTGTTCCGAAAAATACGCCCAAAAGGTATCCGGAACTGATTCGAAGGAATGAACTTCCGATACTTTTCCAAAATGGCAAGGTCGAAGAAAGTTCAAAAAGCCTTTTCAAAACACGGGCAGGAGAAACGACAAGAATTTCCTTATTAATCAGCATATATGCAACTTGCCATACCCCTGTCCAAAACAAGAGTACGGCAAGAGTTATCAAAAACTTTTTAAGCTTTTTATTCTGCATAGTAAAGTTCGCTTGCAGGCATTGCACCGCCGATTGAAGTCGGATCGGCGTCAAAATAAACCTGGAAGTTAGCATCGGCAATCTTCTGCATTTCATTTCCGTCAATGAAAACGATGTTGCAACGCGAAATTACAGCCTGCGCCTTTTCGGTTTTAGCTGCTGCGGCTTTCTTTTCTGAAAGGCTGCTGTCAACCGAGAATATCGAAGCGTCAATGATTCCTTTTTCGGCAATCTTATCCCCCATTGCCGACGGATCGAGGTTTACATCTTCAACACTCTGCTTGTTATCAGCGATGAACTGCTTGACGGCATCCGGATTCTTTTCAATGAACTCTTTTCTTGCAATAACACATCCCATTGCAAGTTCGGTGTCGGGATTAACCTTTTTCCATTCGTCGGTAAGGCTGATCACACTTTTAACGTTTGCGTTCTTTGAAGTTGCAACAGAAACAAACGGTTCGGGAAGAACTGCGATATCGGCATCGCCGGAAACAAGTTTTGCTGTAAGTTCACTGTGCTCTGAAAGATATTCAACCTTGACATCATTTTCAAGCGAATTTGCCTTGAGAAGATGATTGAGAATATATTCCGGAGTTGAACCTTGACCGGTCGCATAAATAGTTTTGCCTTTAAGATCCGAAAGCGAGGAAAGTTCAACGCCATTGGTAACAACATAAAGAACGCCGAGGGTGTTTACTCCAAGCATTTTGATTCCGCCGTTGGTCTTTTTATAAAGATTTGCGGCAAGGCTGAGCGGACATGTTGCAATGTCAACTTCTCCTGTTGAAATCATTGAAACAACCTGGGTCGGGTCGGAAAGAAGAGTAATTTCATACTTTGAATTATCCATGAGTTCGACCATGCCCATACCTGTCGGACCTTTATTTGCGGCAATTTTGATTTTTTCGCCGGTATATTCGGTTGTTGATTCAGCGGGAGCAGAAGTGGTTGTTGTGTTGTCTGATGTTCCCGAGCAAGCCGCAAATGCAAAAAGCATTGAAAGAGCAAGCAAGAGAGCAAAGATTCTTTTTGCGTTTTTCATAAGTAAAAACACACCTTTCTTTATAATACTTGCATAAAGCAATAATTTACTGAACAAATTTTTTGAGTGTCTCTTTGTCAACAAGGCGGATGTACTTTCCGTCGCGTTCAACCGCGCCGCCGTTTTCAAGCGCATCAAAAGCACGGTAAAGCGACGCTCTTCCGATATCAAGCGAAACGGCAAGCTGACTCATCGAACGGTCAAGCTCATATGTTTTGTAATCGGCGAAACACGAAAGAAGATAATTTGCAAGCCGGCTTTCTGCCGAACCTCCGGTAAAATTAACAATGCGTTTGTTAAGAAACAAAATACGGTCGGAAAGATAGCGGATATAGCTGACGGGAAAAGTTGTGTCAAGCTGCGTAAGCTTTACAATGACGCTTTTATCAATATAAAAAACGCGCGTGTCTTTTGTTGCCACAATTTCGTTAACAAAATGGTCTTTTCCGGAAAAGAGCGCGGCACAACCGAAAATTGAGTTTTCGGAAAGTTTGCTGATCATAACACCGTTTTCGCTTTTTATCACCTTCGCGCCGCCCCTTATTATAAAGCCGACAGAAAAACGAAAATGTTCGCTTGAATAAATTACTTCTCCGCGTTTATAATCAACAATATCCGTATCATCGCATGAGAGCGTTGTTTTTAAAAGCTGAGGTGAAAGAGATGAAAAAATATCAAGCTTCAAAAGCTTTTCAACAAGCTTATCGTTGACTGTCATTTTTCTTCACCCCAACTGTTTGTCTCATTTGATACATTACGTCGATATTATATCACCGCAAAAAACTTCTGTCAATAGCTTTCTGAACAAAAATAAAGAGCCTTCGTTTATTTTCGAAAGCTCAAAGCACTTTTATTCTTCCATCTGCTTGCCCAAAAAACCGGCAGCAACCTGAACAAGTTTAATATCCGTTTGGCTTGGTGCTTCGTTTCGCCCATCGGAAAGAAGTGCAACAGCGCCCATCACATCACCCGCGCCGATTATAGGAAACATTACACAAATTTCGCGCTCACCGGAGTCGGAAAGTTCAAGACTGTCCTTGCTTGTTCCAAAAACAAAGCTGTTGCGTTTTTCCATATAGCTTTCAAGAACCGGCGAGATGCGTTTTTCAAGAAGATCTTTTTTCGGAAGACCGGCAACAGCTATGATATGATCGCGATCACAGATTGCAGCGGCGTGACTGGTGGTTCTGTATAAAACTTCGGCATACTGTTTTGTATATGGGCTGAGTTCACCTATCGGTGAATATTTTTTAAAGATAACTTCACCGTCGGTATTAGTAAAAATTTCCAGCGGGTCGCCCTCTCTGATCCGCATTGTTCTTCTTATTTCTTTTGGAATAACTACCCGTCCGAGATCGTCGACTCTTCGAACAATTCCCGTTGCTTTCATATATTAAAACCCCTTCACATACATTTTTTGTGTGTTAGTATTATTTACGAAGTCTTAAATATTATTCAGCGGCAGGCAATTCAAAAATCATTGCTGTTAAGAACAAAGCGGCGCCGAACCGATTGGCACCGCAAATATCATTTTTCCTTGTAATAAAG
>DKDD01000202.1:4041-20550 GCA_002451715.1 Ruminococcaceae bacterium UBA6857
TGTAATAAAGCATACAGTGGCAATACCCTTCAAAGTTCGGATCGCTCACCTTTTCGCGGAAATCCTTACACATGCATTTTGTGTCTTCGTTTTGCTCACGCATACATGGGCAGTAACCGCCGGTGCGTTTGAGTCCTTCTTTAACGGTTTTGACAACATCGGCGTTTTCGTTGAGTCTGATTTTCATTGTCAACCCTCCAAAAGAGCAAGAATTTCTTCCTTTTCGTGATAGCCGGTTGTTGAATTGATTATCTTTCCGTCTTTCATCGCAACAAGCATCGGAATAAATCTGACTTCAAACTTTTCGGCAAGTTCCGGTTCATCGTCAACATTAACTTTGCAAACCGTGATTTCATCATGTTCTTCGGCAATTTCTTCAATGATTGGGGAAACCATCATACATGGTCCACACCATGTTGCCCAAAAATCAATAAGAACCGGGTGCTCGCTTTTATTTACCACTTCGTCAAAATTATCTTTAGTAAGTGTAATTTCCATAATGATACCTCATTTCATTTATTTTTGCATGGATTCGGCAAATCTTACCGTTTCCATTGCGTCTTTTGAATATTTATCTGCACCGATTTTTTCGGCGTATTCTTTTGTCAAAACTGCGCCGCCGACAACCGTTTTACATTCCGGCAATGATTCGTTCAATGCTTTGATTGTTTCTTCCATTGCAGGAACGGTTGTTGTCATCAATGCGCTGAGGCCGACAATTTTTGCATTGCTTTTTCTTGCGGCTTCAACGATTTTTTCTTTTGGAACATCCTTTCCAAGGTCGATAACGTCATAACCGTAGTTTTCCAAAAGAAGCTTCACAATATTCTTCCCAATATCGTGAACATCGCCTTTAACCGTTGCAATAACAATCGGGAAAGTGTCTTTTTTACCGTTATTTTCAGACACAGAGACAGAAGCTTTGATTTTTTCAAAAGCACCTTTCGCCGCTTCCGCGCTCATAAGAAGTTGAGGAAGATACAGCTTTTTTTCTTCAAACTTTTTGCCAACGGTGTCAAGCGCCGGAACAACAACGGTTTGTACAATTTCAAGTCCGTCTTTTTTTGAAAGAAGCTTTTCGCAAAACTCGCCGGCGTTTTCCTTGAGCCCTTTTTCAATCGCCTCTTTCAAAAGTTCCGATGTATCTTTTTCGGATTGCGCATTTACGGCAACACTTTGCGCATTTTCATTATCCGCGCAGAAGTTAATATATTCCTTAAAACCGTCATCAAGACCGGAAAGTGCGCAATAAGTTTTGTACGCTCGTTTCATGTCTTCGCTTACGGGATTGAGAATAGCGGCAGAAAGTCCGTTTTCAAGCGCAAGCAAAAAGAACGAAGCGTTAAGAACACCTCTGTTTGGAAGTCCGAACGAAACATTCGAAACACCAAGGCTTGTGTGGCATCCAAAACTGTTGCGGATGTCGCGAAGCGAATCAATTGTAACGCGCGCCGCAAGCGGAGAAGCACTCACCGTCATTGCGAGAGTGTCAAAAACGATATCTTTTTTATCTATGCCGTACCGTTCGGCAACGTGAAGAATCTTTTCGGCAATTTTAACGCGTTCTTCGGCGGTTTCCGGAATTCCGTTTTCGTCAAGAGTCAACGCCGTGACAACCCCACCGTATTTTTTAACAAGCGGAAAAACGGCTTTCATGCTTTCCTCTTTTCCGTTGACGGAGTTGATCATTGCTTTTCCGTTATAAAGCCGCAAAGCTTTCTCCATAGCTATTATATCAGACGTGTCAATCTGCAACGGAAGATCAAGCACACTTTGAAGTTCGAAAACCGATGTTTCAAGCATTTTCGGCTCGTCAATACCCGGCATGCCGACGTTAACGTCAAGAATATCGGCACCGTGTTCCTGCTGTGAAAGACCTTCGCGAAGAATATAACCGATATCGTTTTCGGAAAGAGCTTGCTTAAATCGCTTTTTTCCGGTGGGATTAATCCGTTCACCTATGACAATGGGCTTTTTGCCGAAATATACGGCATGTGTGTATGATGAAACAACGGTAAGATTCTTTTTCGTCGGCGCTTTATATTCAATATCTTTCACTGTTTTTGAAAGCAGACGAATATATTCGTCGTTCGTTCCGCAACAGCCGCCGAGAACGGTCACACCGCTTTTTGCAAGAAATTACATATCTTTGCAAAATTCTTCTGCGTTAACGTCGAAAATGGTTTTTCCGTCAATACTTTTCGGCATACCGGCGTTCGGCTTCATAATAACAGGCACCGACGCACATTCAAGAATTTTCTGCGCAACCGGAATAAGTTGTTTTGGACCGAGCGAACAATTTGCACCGATTGCGTCTGCACCCATGCCTTCAAGAAGAGCCACCATCGCTTCGGGAGAAGCACCGGTAATAAGCTTTCCGTCTTCACCGTAAGCATTGGTAACAAACACTGGAAGACTGCTGTTCTCTTTTGCCGCAAGGAGCGCGGCTTTCGTTTCATAGCTGTCGTTCATTGTTTCAATAACAATAAGATCGGCACCGTATTTTACACCGAGTTTTACCGTTTCGGCAAATACAGACACGGCTTTTTCAAAGTCAAGATCGCCAAACGGTTTAAGGAGTTTTCCGAGCGGGCCGATATCAAGAGCAACAAATTTTTCCTGTAGTCCTATTGACTTTTCGGCGGCAACTCTTGCATTATCAATTGCGGCCTTAATAATTTGTTCCAACTCATCATGAGAAAAGTTAAAGCTGTTTGCGCCGAAAGTGTTCGCACAAACAACGTTACTGCCGGCATCAAAATATTTTTTATGAACACTTTGAACAACATCCGGATGGCTTAAATTCCAGCTTTCGGTGTGCTCACCGGGTTTCAGACCTTCTTTTTGAAGAAAAGTTCCGAATCCGCCGTCAAGAATGATAATTTGCTTTTTAAGAAGTTCAAGTATGTTCAAAGTATTCACCTGCTTTTTACTTATATATTCCGATAATCGCCGTAACAGATTTTGACGGCGACATCATAAGATTTTCACCGAGACTGATTCCCAAAAGGTTTGTGCAATTGAGTGCCGGTATTATATCTTTTTGAAGTTCAAGCGAAAAATCTCCGTAACCCGGACTGAATCGCGGCTTCAAAAGAATGCCTTTCTCGGCGTATTCATTTTTAAGTTCTTCGTTAAAAAAATCGCAAAGGCTTTCCACTCTTTCACTGCCGATTGCCTGAAGACACACTGCTTTTGCCGGTGAAAGAAGTTCTTCTTTTTTAATCAGTCTGTCAACTCCGTGTCCTACGGTTGCGGCAAAAAGAACAATTTTGTTGCAGTCTTTGAGATTTACCGCAAGATTTTTGCTTTTGGTTTTTGCAAAACCGAGGTCAAGATCATCACCGTTTTTAATAACAGAAAATTCACGGAAGCAAACTTTATATGTCAAGAACGGTTTGCTTTCTTCAAGACAGGTTTCAAAAAGTTTTTCAAGCGTTTCGTCCGGTTCTTTAACTCGCATATATCTGAAAGCTTCGCGTCTGTTTAACGGTATTTCCGTATAGTTTTTGAAAATTATCTCATTCATAGTCTTTACCGAGAATTGAAGAAAGATTTGAATATATTTTTTCGGCAACGTCCGGTTTATTCATTGAATAAACATGAACGTTGCTGACCCCGTTTGCAAAAAGGTCAATAATCTGATCGGTTGCATAAGCGATTCCGGCCTGCTTCATTGCTTCTTCGTCACAACCGAAACGGTCGACAAGACTTTTGAATCTTTGCGGAACATGACAGCCTGAAAGATTAATTGCACGTTCAACCTGATTGGCTTTTGTAATCGGCATAATTCCTGCAAAAACCGGGACATGAATTCCTTTTGACTGGATTTGGTAAAGATAGCTGTAGAGCAGATTGTTGTCAAAAAACATTTGGGTTGTCAAAAATTCGCAGCCGGCGTCAACTTTTGCTTTAAGAAAGCTGATATCTTCCTTGCTGTTTCTGCTTTCCGGGTGAACTTCGGGATAGCATGCCGCACCGACGCAAAAGTTTTCGTCGGCTTCTTTGATTTCGCGGATAAGTTCGGTCGCGTGGTTATACGCCCACAGACTTCTGTCGCAGTCAAACATATCTTTCGGAATATCGCCGCGAAGTGCAAGAATGTTCTGCACACCGCTTTCTTTGATTCTTTCGATTTGCTCATGCACAACCTCTTTGGTTGAAGAAACACAGGTTAAATGCTCAACGGTTTCAACGCCGTATTTTTCTTTAATGCCTTTTGCAAGTTCAAGCGTATATTTGCTTGTTCCGCCGCCTGCTCCGTAAGTTACACTCATATAGGCAGGCTTGATTGCCGCAATTTTTTTGACTGCGCGTTCAACGGATTCAAACGAGCTTTCTTTTTTCGGAGGAAATACCTCAAAAGAAAGCGACGGCTTTTTATCTTTTAAAATACTGATAACTTTCATAGTCTCACCGGGAATAATTATTTTATAACGCCTGTTTTGTCTTTTTGAACAACATCGTGTGCGCCGCCTTCAACAATACTTGTTGCTGAAACAAGTGTAATTTTTGCCTTTTGCTGAAGTTCGGGAATTGAAAGCGCACCGCAGTTGCACATTGTTGATTTTACTTTTGAAAGCGAAAGAGCAACGTTGTCTTTGAGGCTTCCTGCATAGGGAACATAGGAATCAACGCCTTCTTCAAACGAAAGCTTTTTGTCACCACCGAGGTCGTAACGCTGCCAGTTTCTTGCTCTTGCCGAACCTTCACCCCAATATTCTTTCATGTAAGTTCCGCCGATGCTGATTTTATTTGTCGGACTTTCGTCGAAACGCGCGAAATATCTTCCGAGCATTACAAAATCCGCACCCATAGCAAGCGCAAGAGTAATATGATGGTCGTAAACAATTCCGCCGTCCGAGCAAACAGGAACATAAACACCGGTTTCTGCAAAGTATTCGTCTCTTGCTTTGCAAACATCAATAAGCGCAGTTGCCTGTCCTCTTCCGATGCCTTTTGTTTCGCGGGTGATGCAAATTGAACCGCCGCCGATTCCGACTTTAACGAAGTCGGCTCCGCAATCGGCAAGAAAACGAAAACCGTCCGCATCAACAACATTTCCTGCACCGACTTTGACTTTTTCTCCGTAATGCTCTCTTATCCATGCGATAGTGAGCTTTTGCCATTCAGAAAATCCTTCGGAAGAGTCGATGCAAAGAACGTCTGCGCCGGCTTCTATAAGTGCCGGAACTCTTTCGGCATAGTCGCGAGTATTGATACCTGCACCGACAACATAACGCTTTTCACCGTCAAGAAGTTCGTTCGGATTCTGCTTATGCGAATCATAGTCTTTTCTGAAAACAAAGTAACAAAGACGCTGATTTTCGTCAATAATTGGGAGGGAATTAAGCTTGTTGTCCCAGATGATGTCGTTCGCTTCTTTAAGGCTTGTACCCTCTTTTGCAACAACAAGTTTTTCAAACGGAGTCATAAAGGCACTTACAGGTGTATCAAGTTCCATTCTGCTGACTCTGTAATCGCGGCTTGTGACAATTCCGAGAAGTTTTCCTTTTTCGGTTCCGTCTTCGGTAACGGCAACGGTTGAGTGACCGGTCTTTTCTTTAAGAAGAATAATATCGTTGAGTGTTGCATTCGGCGAAACGTTTGAATCGCTTGTTACAAAGCCGGCTTTGTGGTTCTTTGCTTTTGAGACCATTGCAGCTTCATCTTCAATGCTTTGAGAACCGTAAATAAACGAAACGCCGCCCTCTTTTGCAAGGGCGACCGCAAGCCTGTCGCCCGAAACGGACTGCATAATGGCGGAAACCATAGGAATATTCATAGTTATTGACGGTTCTTCACCTTTTTTGAATTTTACAAGCGGAGTTTTAAGGCTGACGTTTGCGGGTATGCATTTGTCAGACGAATAGCCCGGAATAAGAAGATATTCATTAAAAGTATGAGACGGTTCATTAATAAAAATAGCCATAACGTTCCCCCTATAAATAGTTAAAAATTTGCAAAATCGCCGAGCTTAGCTGTTTGAAACAAGTCCAAACAGCAAAAGCGCGGCGTTTAATTTAAAAGATTTTACCACATCGGTGTGATTATGTCAACAAAAGCCGCGAATAATTTTTATCGGTTTTGAAGTGCTTAAAGAGACGTTGCAGCAAGGTATGCCGCTTTTGTTGCGGCGGCAATATTGCCCGCTTTATCGCAGTCACCGACAGCGATAACTCTGATATCGGTGTTTTTAAGCGATTCTTCAAGAATTTTATCCGGTCTTGAACCGAGCGACAAAACAACTTTGTCGCATTTTATTCTGCTTCTTGCTTTTGTTTTCGTGTTTTCGGTAACAATACATCCGTTTTCAATTTCGCACAGTTTTTCGTTTGTTTTGAAAACGGTTCCAGCCTTTTTAAGTTTCGGAAGAATATCATCTTTGTGCTGCATCCATGTTCCCGGCGCAAGTTCCGGCGCCATTTCAACAACCGTAACTTTGCATCCGTTCGCAGTGAGATATTCCGCGGTTTCAAGTCCCGTAAGACCGGAACCGATCACAGCAACACTGCAATTTTCAAGCTTGGCTTTTTTTGAAAGTATATCTTCGAATGTGAAAACATTGCTTTCGTCATAAATACCGCCGAACTTCGGTTTAATCGGGTTGCTTCCGGCTGCGGAAATTACGGCATAAGCCTTTTCGCTCTTTGCGATTTCTGCGGTCAAGGCAGTATTGAACACAAATTTTACGCCGTCTTCTTGGCAAATTTTATATGCATCCTCTGTGAACCATGCGGTCTTACCTTTTTTCGGCGGTACGCAGGCAAGGTTAAGCTGTCCGCCGGGTCTGTCGCTTTTTTCATAAACGGTTACATCGAAGCCGCGTTTTGCAAGAATATCTGCGGCAGTGAGACCTGCCGGTCCGGCTCCGCCGACAAGGACTTTAAGTTTATTGCCGTTTTTAACAAGTTTTTCATTTTCGTGTCCTACAAAAGGATTGACCGAACATTCACCATGCGAGCCGATATACGCATTATCCTGCATTGACTGAATGCAGTTGAGGCAACAAATGCAGCGTCTGATCGTTTTACCGTTTAGAGCCTTTTCCGTCCAATACGGATCTGCAATCTGCGGGCGTCCGAGACACACAAAATCCTGATACCCTTCTTCAAGCTGCTTTTCAGCCTGTTCCGGCGAACGGATAAGGTTTGCGGCAAGAACCGGAATTGAAACAGCTTCTTTTACTGCTTTTGCCATATACTTTCTCCAACCCGGATCAAACGAAACGGGTTCAAGCCAATAATTGAATGTATCGTATCCTGCCGAAGAAACATCAATGGCATCAACGCCTGCTTTTTCAAGACGTTTTGCAACTTCAACACCGGTTTTAAGATCGTATCCCTTGCCTTCTTCGCCTATCATTGCATAACATTCGTCAACAGAAAGACGGACAATTATGGGAAAGTTCTTTCCACATTCGGTTTTGATTCCGTGAATGATATTGAGAATGAACCTCATGCGGTTTTCAAGCGAGCCGCCGTATTCATCAGTGCGTCGGTTGGTTACGGGACTCAAAAACTGCTGAAGAAGATATCCGTGGGCACAATGAAGTTCAACCCCATCACAGCCGGCTTTGAAAACGCGTATTGCGCCGTCAACAAACTGCTGTTCAAGCTCTTTAATCTCTTTGTGGCTGAGTGCTCTTACTCTTCCTCCGGCGAAATATGCAGGTTCGCACTTTGACGGAGCAACCGACGACGGAACAATGTCATGTTTCAAAAGCGTCGGTCCGACAAGCGGCGTGAGCTTATAAAGAAGTTTTCCGTATGCGCCTTTTGTGAGTTCTTCGGCTTTGATTGAAAGCGGAACTGTTCCGACAAGGAGACCGACATTCTGCCTTCCCGGATGATGAAGCTGAACAAAGAATTTTGCTCCGTGGCGCTGAATACGCCTTGCCATTTCAGCGAGTGGCTTGATATGATAGTCATGACTCACAGCAAGTTGAGCAAATGCGGCCGAGCCGGTTTGGTCGTTGACGCGCGTGATTTCGGTCATAATAAGACCTGCGCCACCTTTTGCGCGTTCTTCGTAATAATCCATCATTTTCTCGGTCGGTCTTCCGTCAAATTGTCCGAAGCCCATGAGCATCGGCGGAAGAACAACGCGGTTTTTAATTTCAACATTACCGATTTTCATCGGACTTGAAAGAAGCTTATATTCCATCGTTAACCTCACTTATTTTTGCCTAAACGTTTTACCGTTTCCTTGAATTCGTTGAACTTTCTCTTTTCAAGACCCCAGTAAATATTTCTGACGAACGGAGCAAACTTCATAAGCTGTTGAGCAAAACCGAAAAGCAAGCACGGACTCACGGTGTCCTTACCCTTTTCAATTCCTTCAACCATCTTTTTTGCAACAACAGTCGGCTGCTGAACGGGGAAAGGTTTTTTGAACTCAATCTCATTTGCGGCTTTGAAAAAGCCCGTATCGGTTGCAACGGGGTAAAGGCAAGTAAGCTGAACATTTTTCGGTTTTTCAAGCCGAATACCTTCTTGGAAGCCCTGCATTGCGAATTTTGAAGCAGAATATACGGTAAAGCCCGGCATTGCCATTTTACCGATTGCCGAAATTGTTATTGCAAAAATTCCGTTTCTTCCGTTAAGATAGTCAACATACTTTTGATAAGAATAAATCGGCGAAAAGACATTTGTTTCAAACATTGCAGAAACTCTGTTCCAATCAACATAGTTAAACTCTTCATAATACGGATAGCCTGCATTCGCGTAGAAAATATCAATTGAACCAAGCTCTTCAAGAGCTTTTTCAAAAATCGCGTCAACAGCTTCTTTTGAAGAAACGTCAATCTGCATTGCTATAACTTTTCTTGAATCGAAACCCGAAAGGCGGTCGATATTTTTGTCAACAGCCAAAATTCTGTTGTTTCCTTCGGTAAGAAGCCGAAGAACTTCCAGACCGATTCCGCTGTTACAACCGGTAAGAACAATGTTTTTGTTTGTTATCATACTTTTTTCTCCTTAATAGGCAAATTACAGCCTCGTAATAAATATATAGTAACATATTTTCGTACCTAAAATCAACAGAAACAAATGAAAAATCCGACAACCCGAAAAAGGCTGTCGGATAAAATTGTTTTTAGTGACCTTTGATCATTCTGACAAGTTCAACAATATACTTTGCAAAAGGCCAAATGATGTTATAAAGCATTTCAAAAAATGTTCTGCTTCCTGTTTTGTCAAGAATATTTTTGCTGTCTTCGTCAAGAAGCTTGTTGAAATCGCTGACAAGGTTTGCCGAAACGTATGGGTTTTCGCTGTCATATTCCGGTGCACTGCCGTTCATGATTGTAAAGTTGAAAAGTCGTTCACCCATCGGAGTTGCACTGCCGATAAGTACATAATCAACAACAAGGTCAAAGTTTGCGCGTGAAACTTCCGGAATCTTACCGGCGAATTTGACTTCTGTGCTTTCACCCGGGGCAAGAACTTTTGAAAATACCGAGCCCGCAAATTTGAGGTCAACTCCGCGTGCAGACACGCCGGTAATCTTCATTTTGTATTTTTCCGAAAGGTTTTTAATGATAATTGAAGTATCTTTTGAATCAACGTAGCCTTCAACGCTGTTGTTGAACATCGCATGTACCGAGTGCGACTTGTTTGTTGTTGCATGGAACTGCGGATATTCGGGTGACGAATGAACGTCTTTGATTTTTTCGGTAAGAAGAAGTGTTTTGAGAAGTTCGGCAGTATACGGATCTTTATAAATCATTCCGTGATAAAAGTTTTCAAAAAACCATGTGTGTTCGGGAAGATATGACGTTGAAGCGTCAACAGTCATCGACGGTGACACCTGATAGAAGCCTGTATCAACTTTCTGAGTATATCCATCAGCAAAGCGCTGACCGAGCGGTGCGGCCGTTGCTCCGGTTGAGCAGGCGATTGTGATAATTCCGTCCGAACTTTCGTTGAGTCCAGTTACGATTTTGTTGTCATATCCTGCAACGATATAAACATCGGTTCCGGCATTTTGCGCACGCTTGAAACCGTTTGAAAAATCAGTCATAACCTGATAATGCATGTAGTCGCTTTTGGCGATAAGTTCGGCACTTTCGGTCGGATCAAGAAGCTTTGCTTTAAGCTCTTCATAGTATTCCGTCGGACAGAAATCCCAAATACTGCCCCAGTATCCGATAATTTGACGCGCATACGGTGTGATTGTGTTGAGAACTTCATCAAGAAAACCGAGTTCGTTTGCACGAACAAGCCAGTTGAAATCGGTTTCAAACATCATTCCGTGTTCGATAAAACGGATAAGGTTTTCTTCGTCAAATTCAATGTTATCGGCAAGAATGTTATATGCAAGTCCCGCACCGCCGAGAGCAGGAACGGTCATAACAGCATTTGCAACGTCACCCTTGTCACCGTAAAGCGTGAGATATGTACCGGTGACCTGTCCGCCGTGAGAAACGGCAAAAATGTTGACTTTGTCTTTTCCGGAATACTCTTTGACCGACTGAATGAACTCATCAAGCTGTTTTGCGCAGAAAGGCGCACCCATTCTGAAATCGCAGTTAAAATTATAGATGTTTTCATCACCGACATATTCGGCATATTCACCCATTATTTCGGTTTCGTGCTGATAAATAAGGTCGCCGTCATATTTTTTGAGCATTTCGGCGCGGTTGCTTTCTTCGGCGGTCACGCAATATCTTTGAAGCGGATATACGCTTGAACCGTCCGGATTGCAAGCCATGTCGTAATAAAGTTTTACAAATTCTCTTCCGACCGTTTCACCGAGTTTTTTTCCATCACCGGTTGCAAGCGAGCCAAGATCCATTCCGACTTGCACAATGTTCTTAAACAAAGCGGCAATGATTTCTTCAAAGTCAACGCCCCAAACATGAACTTTGTTTCCGTTTTCGTCAATTCTGTATTGACCCGAAGAACTGTAGCCGGGCACAACGATAACGGGATAGCCGTTGTATTCTTCCTTGTCAAAAGCTGCGGAAACCATCGTTACCGACGAAAACAGCAAAACAAAACAAAGAAGAACCGAAATAAGTTTTTTCATTAATTACTCCTCCATAAACACGGCGCTAAGCCGTTTACTAAACCACATAATTTTATCACCGAAAAGACTTTTTTACAAGTCCGAAACAATTAAAGCCAATAGAAAAAATATTGCCGTCCTTTTGTAAAAAACTTACAAAAAGGCGGCAAATTTTTAGGTTGTGTTGTCAATCACTTCTTTTTCTTGACCTTAGGAAGAATAAGGCAGGTTGCAATCGCCATTACGGCAGCAGCAATAAGAGCAATTGGGACAATTGTATCCATGTCGTTTTCGCCTGTGTTCGGAACCGCTGCGGCTATAACCGAAGAATCGGCGGCGAACACCTGAATCAAAACGGCAACGCCGCTGAGTATCATTAATCCGGCAAGAACAATGCAGATGATTTTAACCATTTTTTTAGGAAACATGAAGTTTACCTTCCTTTGTCTTTATTTCAAATACTGTTTCATATCATCGGAAAGCGCTGAGAAAATTTTTTCCGCATCGGCCTTTGTCTTTCCTCTTGCTGTGAAATAAACTTTGATTTTCGGTTCGGTTCCGCTCGGACGAATAATTACTCCGTTTGCACCCTCAAGCGTATAAGCAAGAACATTTGACTTAGGAAGTTCAATTTTTTCTGTTTTTCCGCTTTCAAGGCATACGGTTTCGCTTTTTTTATAGTCCGAAGCGCAAAGAACTTTGTAGCTGGCAATTGAAGTAATGCTGTCGTTTCGAAGCGTTTCCATGATCGCAGCCATTTTTTCCATTCCGGTTTCGCCCTTGAACTCAAAACTTTCAACACGGTTAAGATAATAACCGTGTTCTGCATAGATTTCCTGCATTTTTTCATAAAGGCTGATGCCTTTTTCTTTGTAATATGCAGCCATTTCACAAATAAGAGTTGAAGCAACAACGGCATCCTTGTCTCTCGCGTGAATACCCGAAAGGTAGCCGTAGCTTTCTTCCATGCCTACAACAAAGCGGCCAGCCTCGCCTTTTGCTTCAAGTTCGGTGATATATTCGCCGATATATTTGAAACCGGTAAGAAGTTTTTTGACCGATGCGCCGTATTTTTTGCAGACAACGTCAACAAGATCGGTTGTAACAAAGGACTTGACAACAACGGCATTTTTCGGCAAAATACCAAGTTCTTTTCTTCTTGAAAGAAGGTATTCGGCGAGAAGTACGCCGACTTCGTTACCGCTCATAAGTTTGTATTCACCATTATAGAGAACAGCGATGCCGACTCTGTCACAGTCCGGGTCGGTTGCAAGAAGCAAATCCGCCTTTTCCTGCTCCGTCATTTTGATTGCACATTCGAAAACCTGTTTGATTTCCGGGTTCGGATAAGGACAGGTCGGGAAGTTTCCGTCCGGAAGTTCCTGCTCTTTTACTACGCTGACATTCTTAATTCCGATTCTTTTGAGCATTGCGCGAACGTGCTTGTTGCCCGTTCCGTTGAGCGGTGTATAGATAACTTTAAGGTCTGTTTTTGCGGTAATATCCTTTGAAAGGCAGCATTTTTCAACGCAGTCATAGAACTTTTGAACGATATCATCACCGATATATTCAACAAGACCTTTTTCAACAGCCTCATCAAAATCCATTGTCTTAACACCGGCGAACATATCGGTTTTCTGAATAAACTCATAAGTCTTTGCGGCAGCTTCGTCCGTCATCTGATAACCTTCGGGGTCATAGCACTTATAACCGTTATATTCTGCGGGATTATGGCTTGCGGTGATGATTATTCCGCCTTTGCAGTGAAGTTCTCTGACAGCAAACGAAAGCATCGGAGTCGGAACAAGTTCGGGATAGATATACACTTTGATTCCGTTTGCAGCAAGAACGCCTGCTGCACTTTTTGCAAAATCGGTTGATTTAATTCTTGAGTCATAAGCGATTGCAACGGCCGGTGAATTATACTCACTGAGAAGATATGATGCAAGTCCCTGCGTTGCCTGATTGACGGTATAGACGTTCATTCTGTTTGTTCCGGCGCCGATAACACCGCGAAGTCCGGCAGTTCCGAATTCAAGATTTCTATAAAATCTGTCGTTAATTTCATCGGCTTTTCCGCTGATTTCAGAAAGTTCTTTTTGAAGATCGGGATCGGCAACTGCTTTTTCGCACCAAAGCGAATAAAGAGAATTTATATCATTCATATTATTATACCTCCGTGTTATTTTCGTCTGTTATTTTAACACTTATTACAATATTCTGTCAATAGCCGCAAAAGATCAAAACCGGGCGAAAAAAGCAAAAAACAGGGGCTGCAAAAACAGTCCCCGTTTTTATCAGTCAATTTCGACCATAATTTTTTGATCGTTTCTGTTGGCGGTTGCGCGCATAACAGTTCGGATAGCCTTTGCAATTCTGCCCTGCTTTCCGATGACTCTGCCCATATCGTCGGCAGCAACATGAAGGTGATAAACGATCACGCCTTCATCGTTGATATCGTCAACGTCAACAGTTACCTTTTCCGGCTCGTCAACGAGACCGGCCGCGATTGTAACGAGTAACTCTTTCAAGGCGAGTACCTCCAAACTTATTTAATGATGTCGCACTTTTTGAGAAGAGCCTTAACAGTATCTGTGGGCTGAGCACCGTTAGCAATCCACTTCTGAGCTTTCTCAGCGTCGATTTTGATTTCACCCGGCTCTTTCATCGGGTTGTAATAACCGATTTCTTCGATAAAACGTCCGTCACGGGGATATCTTGAATCCGCAACAACTACACGATAAAACGGTGCCTTCTTTGCACCCATACGGCGAAGTCTGATTTTAACTGCCATTTTTGTTACCTCCAAAAATATATGAAATAAAAATTTATTGAACACGCATTATGTTTGATTTTTTAAGGCGTGTTGTTTACTTACAAATAAAATGATGTGTTTACATCGTGAAGCCTGGTGTTCCAGGTCCGCCGAAGCCATTCATTCCCGGCATGTTCATCATCTTGCGGCGCATTTTTTTGCTACTTTTTCCATTGAACTGCTTGAACATTTTTTGCATTTGACGATACTGAGCAAGCAAGCGATTAACATCTTCAACCTGCATTCCGCAACCGGCTGCAATTCTGCGCTTTCTTGACGGATTGATAATGTCCGGCTTTGTTCTTTCTCCGGGTGTCATTGAAAGAATAATTGCCTGCATTCTGTCAAACTGTCGTTCGTCAACATCAACATCATCAATTTTTCTTCCGATTCCGGGAATCATTTTGAGAAGATCTTTGATTGAACCCATTTTTCTCATCTGCTGAAGCTGATCGAGAAGGTCATTGAGATCAAACTTGTTTTTGCGAAGTTTTTGCTCAAGTTCTCTTGCTTTCTTTTCGTCAAGTTCCTGTTCGGCTTTTTCAATGAGCGAAAGCATATCGCCCATTCCGAGGATTCTTGAAGCCATTCGATCCGGATGGAAAACGTCGAGATCGCCAAGCTTTTCGCCTGTACCGACAAATTTAATCGGTTTTCCGGTAACGGCTCTTGCCGAAAGCGCCGCACCGCCTCTTGTGTCACCGTCAAGCTTTGTCAGAATAAGACCGTCAATTCCGAGTGCATCATTGAACGAAGAAGCAACGTTAACCGCGTCCTGACCGGTCATTGAGTCAACAACAAGCAGAATTTCGTGCGGTTTAACTTCGCTTTTGATGTTCTTCAGCTCGTTCATGAGTTCCTCATCAACGTGAAGACGTCCGGCTGTGTCAAGAAATACATAGTCGTAACCGTGGTCTTTTGCAAGCGAGACAGCATTTTTTGCAATTTCAACGGGATTGATCTGTCCCATTTCAAAAACCGGAACCCCCGCCTTTTCGCCGACAACCTGAAGCTGTTTGATTGCTGCCGGACGATAAACGTCGCAGGCAACAAGAAGCGGACGGTGACCTTGGTTTTTGAGCATAAGAGCAAGTTTTGCGCTGTGCGTTGTTTTACCGGAACCTTGAAGACCGCACATCATAACGATTGTCGGCGGATGATTCGCGGTATTGAGGCGGGCTTTTGTTCCGCCCATAAGGTTCGTCAATTCTTCATTAACGATTTTGATGACCATCTGAGAAGGCGTGAGACTTTCCATAACCTTTGCGCCGATTGCACGCTCGGTAACGGTTTTTGTGAAATCTCTCGCAACTTTATAGTTAACGTCTGCTTCAAGCAAAGCAAGACGAACTTCTCTCATGGCATCTTTTACGTCGGCTTCGGTGAGCGAACCTTTGCTTTTAAGTCGTTTAAAGGCGGCTTCAAGCCGTTCCGAAAGACCTTCAAATGCCATTATATCAGTCCTTTGCTGTTCTGTTTATTCGGAGATCATCTTTGTAATAACGCCGATTCGCGTTGTTGCGTCGTTGATCTCGCGTGAGAGGATGGTTTTCATGTTGACTTCATTGATGATTTCGGTCATTTTATTAATTTCGGCAAGGCCGTCGCGAAGATCATCAAAACGTTTTTTTAGTCCGAGTTTTTCTTCGAAAAAGAAAAGCTGATTTTCCGCGCGCTTGATAGCATCTCGGACACCCTGGCGCGTGATTCCTTCATTTTGTGCAATCTCCGAAAGAGAGAGGTCGTCTTCATAATAATAAACAATAAAATCGCGCTGTTTTTCAGTGAGCATTTCGCCGTAAATATCGAAAAGGAGCGTCACGTCAAGATTTTTAGCCATTATATTTCCCTCCCGCAGAGAGTGTGTAAAGATATTTCGCTTTACAGCTTTGCTATTATACTAAACTCTCAGGCATTTGTCAAGCATATTTTTTACTTTCTTTGCGAAATTTCTTTTGTTTTATTGACAGCGGCGGTTACATATGATATTGTTTGCTCACGTTGCCGAAAGCGGCGACAAAAAATATAAACAGAGTAGGTCGTTTTGCGTTTCAGTGTTTCGGAAACGGGGAGTTGTTCCGAAAACGAAATGGTTTCACCCTGCGGTAAACCGACCGCATCCCGCTGTTGCCATAATCGAAAGATGGCCGCACCGTGTTCGCTTTGCGTTCGGCGTTCGGTCAAGAACTTCCTTTATTCCCGCAGCGAGAGGAAAAGGAGGTTTTTTTCTTGAAAAAAAGAAGTATCAACACCCTTGAAACTCTCGTTTGTCTTGCAATTCTTACGGCATTGCAGGTCGTTTTGTCGAGGTTTCTTTCAGTCCAAATGTGGAATATGAAATACGGCTTTTCATTTATTCCCGTTATGCTTGCCGCAAATCTTTATGGTCCGCTCGGCGCCGCGGCGGTTTACGGCGCAGGCGACCTTATAGGCGCACTGCTTTTTCCCACAGGTACTTATTTCCCCGGTTTTACTCTCACTGCGGTTATCACCGGTATTATTTGGGGACTGCTTTTAAAGGGAAAAATCAAGCCGGTTAAAGCCGTATGTGCAGTTGTTTCGGTTCAAGTCTGTTGTTCGTTTCTTCTCAATTCATACTGGATTTCATTCATTTCGGGAGCGCCGTATGCGTCACAGCTTGCCGTCAGATGGCCGCAAAGTCTCGGTTACGCGGTAATTCACCT
>DKDD01000016.1:0-3669 GCA_002451715.1 Ruminococcaceae bacterium UBA6857
AGCAAAACACAAACCCACCATGGAAGTCCCCATGCCGCCGCGGCATAGATTGAAAGACCGATTCCGATTGCGTACTGCCCTGCCGCGCCGATATTGAAAAGTCCGACTTTATAGCAAAACAGAATCGAAAGCGAACACATGATGAGCGGTGCGGTTTTAACAAGCGTGTTACCGAAATACTGAAGCTGAACCTTTGGGTTCGGGTAGTTGAAAAAGTTTCTGATAATATCGCCGATGGCCTTTGCGGCACCCGACGGATTGATGAACAAAAGGACAATATAGCCAATCAAAAGTCCGAGCAAAATGCAAATGAGAGAGGAAAGCACGGACTGAACGGCGTCGTTTTTAAAAAATGAACCGGATTTCTTTTTCATCAGTCGTTTCCTCCTTTTCTTTTTGCGCCGGCCATATAAAGACCGAGTTCCTGCGGATTTGTTTTTTTCGGGTCAAGCTCGCCGACTATTTCTCCCTCATACATGACAAGGATTCTGTCGGGTACGGAAAGAACTTCGTCAAGTTCAAGAGAAACAAGCAGAACGCCCTTTCCCGCGTCACGGCAGGAAACAAGCTGTTTGTGGATATATTCGATTGCGCCGACATCAAGTCCCCTTGTCGGCTGAACGGCAACAAGAAGTTCTGGGTTGCGATCAATTTCGCGCGCAACAATTGCTTTTTGCTGATTTCCGCCGGACATGCTGCGCGCAACGGTTACGGAGCCTTGTCCCGAACGGACGTCATATTGTTCAATAAGCTTATCGGAATATTCGCGGATGTTCTTCTTTTTAAGGAATCCGAACTTGTTTGTAAACTGCGGTTCAAAATACCGTTCAAGAACCATGTTGTTTTCAAGCGAATAATCCAGCACGAGTCCGTATTTATGCCTGTCCTCGGGGATATGCGCGATTCCGGAGAGGTTTCTCTCCCTGACGGAGGCATGGGTTATATCCTTGCCGTTCATCTTGATAGTGCCGCTCACTATGGGGTTTATTCCCGTTATTCCGTAGATTATGTCGGACTGTCCGTTGCCGTCGATGCCCGCGANNAGTCCAGCACCAGACCGTGCTTATGGCGGTCTTCCGGAATATGGCAAAGGCCGGAAAGATTGCGCTTTCTGATTGACGACTTTGTGATGTCTTTTCCGAGTAAAGTGATTTTTCCGCCTTTGACGGGTTCAAGACCGGTCAGGCCATACACAAATTCGGTTTGACCGTTGCCGTCGATTCCGGCAAGGCAAACAATTTCGCCTGCGCGAACGGAAAATGAAACGTTTTTGACTGCGTCGTTTTTATGGAGCTTGCTTGCAACGCTGACGTTTTGAACGTTAAGAATTACTTCACCGGGCTTTGTCTCTTTTTTATGAACAACGAAATCAACATCGCGACCTACCATCATTTTTGAAAGTTCTTCTTTTGTGGTGTCTTTGATGTCAACCGTTCCGATGTATTTTCCCTTTCTAAGAACGGTGCAACGGTCGGCAACTTCCATAATTTCGTTGAGCTTGTGCGAAATGAAAAGAATGCTTTTTCCCTCTTTTGCAAGGTTTTTCATAATTTGCATAAGTTCTTCGATTTCTTGCGGGGTGAGCACCGCCGTCGGTTCGTCAAAAATAAGGATTTCGTTTTCGCGATAAAGCATTTTTAAAATTTCCGTTCGCTGCTGCATACCGACACTGATATCCTCAATAAGTGCGTCAAGGTCAACCGAAAGGCCGTATTTTTTTGAAAGTTCAAGAACCTTTTTTCTCGCTTTGCTCTTTTGAAGAAAACCGAGTTTATTCGGTTCAACCCCAAGAATAATGTTATCAAGAACCGAAAAACATTCAACAAGCTTGAAGTGCTGATGAACCATTCCGATTCCGAGTGCGGTTGCGTCGTTCGGGTCTTTGATTTGAACAACCTTTCCGTCTTTTTTGATTTCACCCTCCTCTGCCTGATAAAGGCCGAAAAGGACCGACATGAGAGTTGATTTTCCGGCTCCGTTTTCTCCGAGCAGAGCATGAATTTCGCCTTTCTTTAGTCTGAGCGTAATGTTGTCGTTTGCGATGATTCCGGGAAAACGTTTTGTTATCCCGAGCATCTCAATGGCATATTTTTCTTCCATTATTTCATCTCCTGTTTCAGACCGAGGCTTCAATGCGTAATGATACCGCGCCGCAAATGTCAGCTTCAGTCATCGGGTAAAAAGATTTTTGAAACGTTTTTCGTTTTCTTATGCGATACGCTTTGCAGCACATAAGAAAGCGGAAAATTTAAAAAATGCGGGGTGTCTGTTTTAGACACCCCACAGTAAGTTGCAGATTGTTTAAAGAACCTGATTATTTAATCTGATCCTGTTCGGAAATCTTAACGTTTGTAACGGTCGGCATTTTTGAAATGTCGTTTGAAACGGTGATCTTTCCGTCGAACATATCTTTAACAAGCTTTGCATAATCGTCCTTGGTGAACTTGCCGTCTGCAAACTGAGTTGATTCCATCGGAATCTGAACATAGTTCTTTGTTGCGTCGTCACCGGAAACAAGACCGAGAGTTTCAATCTTTCCTGCATAATCAGCCCACTTGCCGTCGATGATAACAGCCTTGAGGGTGTCATATGTTGCCGGATAAAGACCCTTCATAGCGGAAGTAACGGTGATGCCTTCGCCGTATTTACCGTCGATGATAGCAGCCTGGTCAACGTCAACGCCGATAACTTTGCCGCCGGCTTTCTTAGCTGCTTCTGCCGCAGAGGTATAGATTCCGCCGCCGCAAGCGAAAACAACTTCGGTGCCGTTCTTATACCATGTGTCCATAACAGCGGTAACGTCGGGATCGCCTGCAAACACGCCGCCGTAAACATAGTTAAGGTCAACGTTCTTGTCAAGTTCCTTTGCAGCAGCGTCAACGCCCTGAACAAAGCCGAAACCGTAACGAACAACAGCGGGAACAGCCATTCCGCCGAGGAAGCCGAGCTTTTCATAGCCGAGCTTTACAGCGGCATAACCTGCCATGTATCCGCAAAGTTCTTCCTGGTATACTGCGCAGTATACGTTCGAAATGTCTGCGTAATCTTCAAGCTTGTAATCGTCGGGGTTATAGCTGTACTTTTCGCCCTTTGCCTGAACAGCTGTTTCAAGGATGTCGCCCTTGCCTACGTCAAGTGCAATGAACTTAACGTCTTTGTACTTGGGAGCAGCCTCAAAAATTGCGCCGCCGAATGCATAACCGGGCATAACGATTACGTTATAGCCTTCTGCAACAGCCTTGTCGATCATTGCAACGCGGTCTGCGGTCGAGTCGCCTGCCGGTTTGAAGTAACTGAAGTCAACTTTGTTTTCATCGCAGAAAGCTTTGCATGCTTCATAGGTTGTCTGGTTGAATGATTCGTCGGTGATGTCGCCGTAATCGGTGATCATTGCAACTTTGTAATCCGTGTTTGCCGGGGTTTCGGTGCTGCTGCCGTCCGGAGCGGTTGTTGTTTCGCCGCCGTTGCCGCCGCAGGCAGCAAGAGCAAAGACCATGATTGCTGCGAGTAAAACTGCAAGAAGTTTTTTCATAATTGGATTTCCTCCTTTTATTAATCGGAATATTTTTTGAACAAATCTTGCTTTTTGTTCGACCGATTGATTTCATTATACCATAAACTCACAAAAATTCAACAAAAAATCGTCAAGTCAACAAAATTGTTAACTAT
>DKDD01000016.1:3742-3904 GCA_002451715.1 Ruminococcaceae bacterium UBA6857
GAGTTTGTACCGTTTTTTCGTTCTGCGCTTATAAAAAAATAAAGTACAAGGTGTAAAAGACTACACGCCGCGTTTTTATAATAGACATAGAATACAAAGAAAAATACGGCGGTGATATCATGTTTGAACTTATCAAGACGGTTTTGCAAAACCTTGTTTTTT
>DKDD01000123.1:0-12081 GCA_002451715.1 Ruminococcaceae bacterium UBA6857
CGCGGACTCATCACTGCGGAAAAGAAGAATATCAAAGCGCTTTCGCAAACACAGTTCGGTGAATTTTGCCTTCAAAAAATCAGCCGTTCGCCTTATTCGTGGCTGACCGTTAAATTTGAAGATTCAACGGGTATCGTCTTCACCGGAAACTGCGCGACTTCCGCAGTTTACTGCACACTTGACGAAAACGATTATATCAAAAACGTTTTCGGAACCATTCTTCTTTCTTCCGACGGAACATACGTTTATACCGAAAACAAGAAGTCTGAAACCACAACCGATTCGACCTCGGAAAAAGAAACAACCGAAAAATCCGCAACAACCGCTTCGGCAAAGACAACAAAAGAAACCGCCGACTCAAAATCTGACGTTACGATAAACAAAAACGCTCAAAGTCGTACTCAAACCCAAGCAACAGCCAAACCGACAACAACTTCAAAGCCGAAAGACACAACAAAGCGCGAAACAACGCAAACGACAAAAGCACCGACAACCGAACAAAAACAGAAAAGCGAAAACTCTTCAACGGTATATATCACCGACTCCGGTTCAAAATATCACAGAGGAAGCTGTTCCTCGCTTTCAAAATCAAAACATGCAATTTCAATTAAAGACGCAAGAAGCAAAGGTTATGAACCTTGCAAACGTTGCAAGCCGTAAGAAAAAAGCAAAACAAAAACGCCGTCGCAAATTCTGCGACGGCGTGTTAATTTTTGCCTGTTTTTATTTAAGGTTGTATTTTTCCATGTAATCGTTGATTTTTTGAACGGGATCAAGGAAAACGCTGACCGATTCGTCGTGATTAAGAGTGTCGATGATGAACGCGCAATACTTCGACATATCAACCATTCCGTGCCACTCTCTTTTAAGAAGCTCATCGGGGGTATAGATGAGGTTCGTTGTGAAAATCTTGTTGAAAAGACCTTCTTCATATGCTTTGTCAAAACGTTCAAGTCCGGACGTGAAAAGGCCGAAAGTTGAAAAAACAAAGATTCTTTTTGCTTTAAGTCCTTTGAGCTGGCGGCAAACGTCAATCATGCTGTCGCCGCTTGAAATCATGTCGTCAACAACAATAACGTCTTTTCCTTCAACGTTGTCGCCAAGAAATTCATGGGCAAGAATCGGGTTGCGTCCGTTGACGATTTTTGAATAGTCGCGGCGCTTATAGAACATTCCGAGTTCGATTCCGAGAACCTGCGAATAATATACGCAACGGCTCATTCCGCCCTCATCGGGAGAAATCATCATTGTTTTTTCCGGAACAAACTTGATGTCGTTATTAACGCTTTTTGCAAGTGCTTTAATCATCTGATAGGTCGGTGAAACACTTTCAAAGCTGATTCTGATTGCGTTTTGAACGCGCGGGTCATGTGCGTCAAAAGTAATGATGTTTGAAACGCCCATATTCTCAAGCTCCTGCAAAGCAAGGGCGCAGTCAAGCGATTCTCTTGCGGAACGCTTATGCTGTCTGCCCTCATAAAGCATCGGCATGATAACTGTAATTCTTCTTGCCTTTCCGGCGCAAGCGGAAATGATTCGCTTGAGGTCGGCAAAATGGTCATCCGGACTCATCGGGACGTTGAGGGGCTTTCCGTCAGCGTCCTTGAGGTCATACATCTGATAAGTTACGCTGTAATTGAAACAATCGGCAACAATAAAAAGATCATATCCTCTGATAGTTTCGCAAACAACGCCTTTTCCTTCACCGGTTGAAAAGCGCGGAAGCGTAACATCAATCAGATATGAATCCTTTTGATATCCTTCGAAATGGATTGAATTTTTGTGTTCATATTTAAGGTCTCTGCGACAACCAACGATATAGTCGTTGATTTTTTTTGCCAAAGCTTCGCTGCCCTTCAAAGCGATAATGCCGAGACGACCCTGCGGAACGCTGGTCACTTCTTCTCTGTTCAATGCTGACATTTTGAAATACCCCCTGGAAATTCTCTCTTGAGCGAAAATTTTTCGCTCATTAATATACAAATTAATTGTACTGTTTTATTCCGGTATTGGCAAGGGATATGTCGAAAGTTGTCAATAAAATAATTTTGAGTTTCGGAATTATTTTTAGTACTATCTGCCAAACAAATGCCAAAACGTCGACATTTGACAATTATTATCCCGCTTTTATAAAATTCGTCAAATATGATAAAGGAACAAAATCAAAAAGAGCACAAAAAATAACCGCCGCATAAAAACACGGCGATTAGTTTTAAACATAGCTTGACTCGGCGGTGATAACTGCGTAATAGTTTTCGTTTTCACTTTGAATCTTTTCTTTAAGCATCTCTTTCGTCTGTTTTTCGGAAAACTTAAAACCGAAAGGAACAACAAGATCAAAAATCAAATTCGTGTGCGTCGGTCCGTCAACAACCCTGAAATCGTGAATACTGAGCGCCGGGTCAATTTCACGGCAATATGCGGTAACCAGCGAATGAAGCTCATCCACCCTTTCGTCGTTAACAACAAGCGGATCAAGGTGAATAACAAGCTGTATTCCAAAACGTTTTTGAACTTCGCGTTCGATAAGATCTATCGTGTCGTGCGCTTTGAGAATGTCAATAGTTGACGGAACTTCAACATGAACCGACGCAAATGTTCTTGTTGCACCGTAAGAATGAATAACAAGGTCATGCATTCCGATGATTCCGTCGTGGCTCATGATGAACTTTTTAAGCTCATCGACAAGCTCTTTTGACGGTGGCGTTCCGAGAATAATTCCGACCGATTCTTTGAGGACTCCGAAACCGGAATACATGATGAAAAGAGCAACAACTATACCGAAAATTCCGTCGACCGGAAGTGAAGTGAACTGCGAAAGAACAAGCGCAAGAAGCGTTGAAGCGGTTGCGGCAGTGTCGCTGATACTGTCTTTTGCAACGGCCGTCATTGCGGGCGAATCAATTCTTTTTCCGAGATAGCGATTGAAAAACGCGAGCCAGATTTTGCCTGCCATGGAAATCAAAAGCACTGCCACCGCCGCCGCGGAAAGTACCGACGGTTCGGGCGTTTTGATTTTTTGAACGGAAGTTTTGATAAGTTCAACGCCCATCAGTTCAACAATAAAGCCGACAACAAGCGCCGCAACATATTCGATTCTTCCGTGACCGAACGGATGCTCCTTGTCGGGCTTTGCGTTTGCCATTTTGAAGCCGACAAGAGTAACAATGTTTGAGCCCGCGTCGGAAAGGTTGTTGAGCGCGTCACCGGTGATTGCAATGCTTCTGCTCATGCTTCCGATGATGAATTTTGCAGAAGCAAGAATAACGTTGACGATTATTCCGGTAATGCCGCTGAGTATTCCGTATCGTTCGCGAACAACCGCGCTTTTTGTATTTTCGCTGTCTTTTACAAACAGCTTTACAAGACCGTTAAACATTATGCCACCCCGTTTGAGCAACCTTACTTTTCAATAATATGTACGTCAAGCTGATCGTAAGGTATATTGATATTGTTTTTATCGAAAGCAAGTTTAACCGCTTCTTCCATTGCAAAATATACGTTCCAGTAATCCGCGCTCTTGCACCAAAGTCTTGCCGAAAGCTCGATTGAGCTTGCACCGTGGTTGCTGACAACAACCATTGGTGCGGGATCCTGCAAAACGGCGGCATTGGCGAGTGCAGTTTCAAGAACAACTGCTTTTGCCTTTGTGATATCATCGTTATATCCGATTGAAAACGTGAGATCCACGCGGCGGTTTTCTTCCGCAGAATAGTTCACGATATGGTTCTTCGTCATATCGGAGTTCGGAATAATTATACGCTTGTTGTCCGGCGTCATGAGAATGGTATTCATGAAACGGATTTCAACGATTGAGCCGGAAAGACCGCCGACTTCAACGTAGTCGCCGTTTTTGAACGGGCGCGTGAGAAGAATTTGAACGCCGGAGGCAATTTGTGCAACGCTGTCTTGAAGACCGAGACCGATTGCAACACCGACGGCACTGAACGCGGCAAGAACAGACGTGATTTTGATGAACATTGAAAGTGCGCTGAGAATAAAAATAAGCTTGATAAAAGCGGAAATTACGCGCGAAATAAACTGATAAACGGTCGGATCAACGTTTTTGGCTTTCATCGCTTTCACCGAAAGCTTTTTTGCAACGCGCGAAAGCCAGATTCCGATGATTACAAGACCGACGGCAAGGATGAGCGTTGGGAGTTTTTCAAAAAATTTTCCGACGATATCCCATTCTTTCCAAAGCGTGCTGAAATTTCGAACTGCTTCTTCCGGTTTGACGAACTGACCGTTATCGTCAAGAAGCGGATTTGTTGTTGAAGTTGCGGCTTCAAGAGTCAATTCCAAAAGGTTAAATTTGAGCATTTTTACTCTCCTGTCTTTTGTGCATATTTTTTATATTTTATCACAGTACAAGCAAAACGAAAAGCCCGAAAAGAAATTAAAAAGCGGTTAGCTCCTGCTTTTTGCCATTCTTTTCGGGCGTTGATTTATTTAATTTTTAAAATATATTTTCCAATTTCGGCGGCGCGTTCTTCAAGTTCACTTTTTTCTTCATACAAAACGCAAAGAACGCTGTTGAGCCGCTTGACTTCACTCATGTTTGATTTTTTGATTGCCCTCGAAAGCTCGATTCGATATCGCCCGATGATGCCTTTTTGAACCTCAATCGACTTTTGATATTCGGAATAAAGCTCATCAAAAGATCTCATTGCCCGTCCCCCTTTCAAGTTGCAACAAGGGTCGGCTTTCCTGTCACTCTGTCGCGCAAAATACGTTCCTTTCCGAAAACGATATAATCGCTTGAAACCTTGAAAAACGAAGCGAGTTTTTTAAGTTCGGTCATAGTGATTTCCTTTCCGCTCTTTTCAATTTCGGTAAGTCTTTTTGAATCGATTCCGGTCAAAGCGGAAACCTCGTCTTTAGAAAGGTACTGCTCTTTTCTCAGCCGATTGAGCCGTTCGCCGATACTTTCAAGGCTTCGGATTCCGTATTTTGAAGAGACGTCCTTTTTAACAAGCAGCATTGCCTTTTGCGAAAAATCGTCGCCGTAACGATATTCAAGCGCCTATTTAAGCTTTTCATAAATTATTTCATTGATTTTTTCAAAGCGTCTGAAAATTGTTGAGCGATTTGCTCCGACAATTTCTGCAATTTCTTCTTTTGAATAACCTTTGTACCAGTGCAATGAAACAATAAGTCTGTCTTTTTCGTCAAGTTCGTTTTTGATTACCTTTTTGACAAGGCGATGAAGTTCACGTCTGCGCTCTCTGAGAATGTATTCGTCAACGTCTCCGTTTTCTTCTGCCTGCCAAAGCATGAAAGCTTCCTGTGCTTTAATGCGGTCAAGTTGTGTAAAACTGTTTTCAACCAATATAGTCTTCCTTTCTGTTCTTTTTTGTTTTTCCGACTCTGCCGCGGCGGCAGAAAGCGAAAGAGAGGTTTTTCGCCAAATGCCGTTTGTCGGTTACTTTGTCTTTTTGGCAAAGCGTGGATCACTTCCGAACATTTGTTCGGTTTATAGTTATAATTTTAGGCTTGAACAGGAACATTGTCAAGCCTTTTTCAAAAAAATCAGCGGTTAAATTTTCCAGTTGGCAAAGGAATTGAATTTTGAGGAAGTTAAATCCAAAAACTTGGACATAGGTCGGCGTTTACGTCGGCGTTATAAATATTTCATAAAATATCGGTACTTTCTTTGGTGTGCCGACCCATGAAACCTAACCGTTTTCGGTTTATCTTTTATGTTGCGCAACGTGCAAGGTATAACGGGTCGGCTCGGGTCCGACCCCTACAAAATTATGCTTAATTTTAATTTTGCGAAGACGCTTATTGGCTCCCTCACAGGAGTGAGCCAAGGAAGGCTGTGCCGATTAGGTCACGTTCTGCAATCAAAAAAGTAGACGGAAGACTCGCGAGACTCCCCTACGAATTAAACCGAACAGATTTTTTATAAATTTACGTCGTACAGACGATTAGGTTTCATGGGTCGGCTCGGGTCCGACCCCTACGATATAATTCTTATTTTTAAAGTTGTGCATTTCAGGTTAACAAGCGTTTTTCAAAGTCAGATAATAGATAATAGATATTTTTAGTTATACTATTTTTAAAGATTGTTTTGAAAAATCACACCGGAAATTTCGGTGCGCAACGTGTGAAATACGGCAGTATTCAAAAAAGTATAAAAAAGCCGCCGAATCAAAATCGAATCGGCGGCTTGTGTAAATTTTATCAATACAAATCTGCAAGTTCCAAAACAAGCTTTTCAGTCTTTTCCCAACCGAGGCACGGGTCGGTAATCGACTTTCCGTAAACACCGCCGCCGATTTTTTGGCAGCCGTCTTCAATGTAACTTTCAATCATAAGACCCTTAACAGTGTTTGCAATTTCTTCGCTGTGGCGGCAGCAATGAAGAACTTCCTTTGCGATTCTCGGCTGTTCAAGGAACTTTTTGCCGGAGTTCGCGTGGTTGGTGTCAACAATGATTCCCGGATTTTTGAGGTTGGTTTCGGCATAAAGCTCGCAAACTCTCATAAGATCCTCATAATGATAGTTCGGAAGGCTGACTCCCCTTTTGTTAACATAACCGCGAAGAATTGCATGAGCATACGGGTTGCCGTGCGACTGAACTTCCCATCCTCTGTAGATAAATTCGTGCGGATGCTGTGCGGCAGTGATTGAATTCATCATGACCGAAAGGTCGCCACCGGTCGGGTTCTTCATTCCGACGGGTATATCAAGTCCGCTCGAAGTCAAACGGTGCTGCTGGTTTTCAACCGATCTTGCGCCGATTGCAACATAGGAAAGAAGATCGTTGAGGTAACGGTAATTTTCCGGATAAAGCATTTCGTCCGCGCAGGAAAGACCGGTTTCGTTGAGTGCGCGCATGTGAAGTTTGCGGATTGCAACAATACCTTTGAGCAGGTTGCTTTCGCCGCTCGGGTCGGGCTGATGAAGCATACCTTTATAGCCGTCGCCTGTTGTTCTCGGCTTGTTTGTGTAAATTCTCGGAACAATGAGAATCTTATCCTTAACCTTTTCCTGAAGCGGAACAAGGCGCGAAACATAGTCCATTACGCTGTCTTCGTTGTCCGCCGAGCACGGACCGATAACAAGAATAAAACGTTTGTCCTTGCCTTCAAAAATCGCTTTGAGTTCTGCGTCGCGTTCTTCTTTTATTTTTGCCGCCTTTTCCGAAACGGGATATTGCTCTTTGATTTCCATCGGAATCGGAAGTTTGCATTTGAAAGTCATATTCATAATTTTTCACCTTGCTCTTTCTTTATTACTAAATTATTTGTTGAAAAGTTTTCGTCTTTCGGTCGATTCTTTCATCATTTCAATCATCGTGTCTCTGTCGCCGTTTTTGAGGCTTTCATAAAGCTTGTGGAAGTGTGCGTCAAAAAGCTCCATCTGGCGAAGAAGCGAATCGCGGTTGAGGAAGAAAAGCTCGCTCCAAAGTGTTTCGTTGATGTTTGCAATTCTTGTAAGGTCTCTGAACGAGTCTGCGGTATATTTTTCAAGGTTTTCGTTTTCATAGCACGTCATGAGCGAAACCGCAATGCAGTGGGTAAGCTGCGAGACGAAACCGATAAGATCGTCATGCTCTTTCGGCGAAAGTTCAACGATTCTTCCAAAGCCGAGAATTTCCGCAATACGCTTGCAGCATTCAATGCCGTTTTCGGTGTTCTTTGCGGTCGGAACAACAATATAGTTTGCACCGAAAAACATTCTTTCATCGCTGTTTTCAACGCCGTATACCTCGCGTCCCGCCATCGGGTGAGCAGCAATAAACTCAACCCCGTCCGGAAGAAGCGACTGAACTTTGTCAACAATGCAACCCTTTACGCCGGTTACATCGGTGATGATTGCGCCCTTTTTGATATGCGAACCGTTTTCCTTGATCCAGTCGATAAACGTATGCGGATAAAGCGCAAAAATGAGTACGTCCGCATTTTCAATAAGGTCAAAGTCAACAAAATCGGAACACTTTTGAACAATTTCGTGTTTCAGCGCAAAGTCTTTTGATTTTTCGTCGTTAACAATTGCGTCAACGTGATATCCTTTTTGAGTAAGCCCCCTTGCATAGCTTCCGCCCATAAGACCGAGACCTACAACCAAAAATCGTGTTTTTTTATCTATCATCATAATAATTCAACTCTTATTCCTAAATTTTTTATTGCTTCAAAAAATTCGGGAAAGCTTTTTGAAACCGCCCCTGCGCCGTCGATTTCGCCCGAAAAAACGCTTGAAAGAACGGCAAGCGACATCACAACCCTATGGTCGTTGTGACCGCAAAGTACGCGATTCGGTTCATGAAGCGGTGTTTTATGAACAACAATCTCGTTTTCAAAAACGTCGATTCTCGCCCCGAAAGCGGAAAGTTCCTCTTTCATCGTTTCGCCGCGGTCGCTCTCTTTCATTTTGAGCCTTGCAGTGTTTTTGAGCGTTACGCCGTTTTTGGCGGCGGCAACGGTCATCAGTATCGGCGCAAGGTCAGGACAGTCGGCAATATCGAGTACCGGCGAACCTTCATTCAGCTTTTCAAAAAACTCTCTGTAAACTCTGTCTCCCTGAAGCGTGTTTGAATCAAGACCCAAAACGGAAACAGAGCCGCCGAAAAGATTGAACGCATCGAGAAAAGCGGCGGCAGAGCAGTCGCCCTCAGCGGTGCAATCAAAAGATTTGAAAGTTTCTTTTGAGCTTAAATAAAGTGTTCCGGCGTTTTGCCATGTTGCCGAGACGCCGAACTTCTTCATCACCCAAAGAGTGATGTCAACATAGCTTTTGCTTTGAAGATTTGACGTGATGTTTATTCTTGATTCGCCGCCGCAAAAAGGCAAGGCGAACAAAAGACCCGTGATAAACTGACTGCTGACATTTCCGGGAACAAAGTATTCTCCGGCTTTGAGCTTTCCGCAAACGGTCAGCGTGTCTTTTTCTTTTATGAAGTTAAATCCGTTTTCTTCCGCAATTTTTTCATAGACCGAAAGCGGACGCGAAAGGAGCTTTTCACTGCCCTTGAATGTTACGCTTTTTCCCGAAAGCATTGCAAGCGGAACAAGAAAGCGAAGTGTGCTTCCGCTTTCGCGGCAGGGCAAAACGGCGTTTTCTTTAATTTCAAAGGGATTAAGACCGCCGATTTTCACAGTGCTTTCCCCTTTTTCAACCTTCGCGCCAAGCGCTTCAAGGCAATCGAGCGTTGCAGAAACATCTTCGTTATAATCAACGTTTTGAATTGTACTTTCACCCGAAGAAAGGGCAGCGCATATGAGCATTCGGTGAAGAACGCTTTTTGAGGGCGGTGCGGTAACAGCGCCCGAAGCTTTGCTTTTTTCGATTACTGCTTTCATTTTTTCTCACCCAAAAGGTCAATAATTGCGTCAACGGCGCGAAGATAGCCGTCCGTTCCGAGACCGCTGATTGTTTTGAAACATGCCGCACGGACATATGATACCTGTCTGAAATCTTCACGCGAAGAAACGTCTGAAATGTGAACTTCAACGCAGGGAATCGAAACCGCTTTGAGCGCGTCGAGCAGCGCAACGCTTGTGTGCGTATATGCGGCAGGATTCATCACGATTGCGTCAATTTTGCCGTAGGCTTCCTGAATTTTGTCAACAAGGCTGCCCTCATGATTGGACTGAAAAAATTCGCAGTCAATTTTCTTTTCGTCGCAGTAGGTTTTGATTTTTTGAACCAAAGTTTCATAAGTTTCCGTTCCGTAAAGATTCGGCTCTCTTATGCCGAGCATATTGATATTCGGTCCGTTGAGAACAAGAATTTTCATGACTGTTTGTCCTTTCAGATTTATAATGTGTCTGTGATTTTTTTCGCCGCGTGTTCGGCAATTCCGTCCACGTCGATTTTTACGTCGCAAGTGCCGCAGTAAATGTCGTATCGTTCCTCAAAGCGTTTTTTGAGTGCGCTTTCGTCGCTTGCAAGCGGACGATCGGAGGTTGGAAGAATTTGCGAAAGAGGACGGTCAAGGAAAAAGATTTTTCCGTTTTGAGAAAGGTTTTTGATGTTTTCCCGTCTTAGTACCGCTCCGCCGCCTGTTGCAACAACAAGCCCCGTTTTTTTTGAAACCTCGGCGATAACTTCAGCTTCAAGGTCGCGAAAATACTTTTCGCCGTATTTTTCAAAAATTTCGGAAATCGGCATTTTAGCTTTTTCAATTATAAGCTCGTCGGTATCGACAAAGGGACGCGAAAGCTTTTTTGAAACAAGCGAACCGATTGTTGACTTTCCGCTTCCCGGCATACCTGTGAGAACAACGTTCTCTTTTTCCAAAAGTAATTTTTTATATACCTCGTCACCGGTACTTTCGGGATAGGTTGTTGAAAGAAAAAGTTCGCTCGCCTTAACCGCCTGAAAAACAAGCATATAAAGTCCGCCGCAAAAAGGTATCCCACTTTCCTTTGCTTCAAGCAAAAGATTTGTGCGAAGCGGATTATAAATAACGTCCGCAACACCCTCAAGGTTATTAAACCCGTCAAGGGACATCGCCTTGTTTTCGTTATTCGGGAACATTCCGCAGGGCGTTGTGTTGATGATAAACGAAGCGTCGCCATGGAGCGAAAGAACATTTTGATAATTTACACTGCCGCTTCGCGAAACAACGATAACCTCACTCGCACCGAGCGACTTTGAAACGGTGACCGCGGTTTTTGACGTTCCGCCGCTGCCGAGAATAAGAACCTTTTTATCTTTAAAATCAAAGCCGTTTTTTTCAATCAAACCGCGAAGTCCGAAAAAGTCGGTGTTATAGCCGTAAAGCACGCCGTCTTTGTTGACTACCGTGTTCACTGCGCCGATTTTTTTTGCCGCGTCGTCAATGAAATCGAGATATTTCATCACGGTTTCCTTATAAGGAATCGTGACGTTGAGCGCCGAAAAGTTTTTTTCTTTTAAAAGCACATCAAGCTCATCTTCCGAAAGCGGAATCAATTCATACTCATAAGGCGCAAACATTTCGTGAATTGTTTTTGAGTAGCTGTGGGCAAGTGTTTTTCCGAGTAATCCGTATCTCATCAGTTTATACCGTTCAAATCCGTTCCGAATCTTCCCGAAAGCATGTCTAAAAGTGCAATTGCAGTTGCCGCCGTAACAACAACCGAGGCTTTATGAATAATCGCCGGGTCGTGCCTGCCTTCGACGAGGAGTTCGGTGTTTTCGTTTTTTTCAAAATTAATTGTTCTTTGTGTTTTATAAATCGAAGGAGTGGGCTTGACCGCGCAGTTAATTACAATCGGCATTCCGTTTGTGATTCCGCCGTTAATTCCGCCGTTGTTGTTTGTTTCGGTAAAGACTTTTCCGTTTTCGGTTCTTATCGGGTCGTTCGCCTGAGAACCTAACATATTGCCGAAATCAAAGCCGCTTCCGAATGATACGCCCTTGACCGCAGGCACGCTGAAAAGCATATGGGAAAGAACGCCCTCAACCGTATCGAACCACGGTTCGCCCACAGAAGCGGGAAAACCCGTGACAAACGTTTCAAGTATTCCGCCGACGGAATCGCCGTTTTTTCGCGCTTCGGTAATTTTTTCTTCAATCGCCGTTTTTGCGTTTTCGTCAAGGATGGGCATTGAAGCTTTTTCAATCTTATCAAAGTCTTTTTCAAAATTTTCAAAATGCCTGTCCGAAATTCCGCCGCAGGAAAGAATGTGGGTTGAAATTTTGATTCCGCGCTTTTCAAGAATTTGAAGTGCGATACCGCCTGCCGCGGTGAGTGCGGCTGTGATTCTTCCGGAAAAATGTCCGCCGCCGCGGTAATCTTCAAAGCCGTGATACTTGAGGAACGCCGTATAATCGGCGTGCGAGGGACGCGCGGTGCTTTTCATTTTATCGTAATCGCGGCTTTTTGTGTCGTTGTTTTCAATGATGATTGCAAGCGGAGTGCCGGTTGTTTTTCCGTTAAAATATCCGCTGACAATTTTAAATTCGTCTTTTTCGTTGCGTTTTGTTGAAAAAGCGGCTTCGCCCTTTCTTCTTTTCAAAAGAGCAGAAATTTTTGCTTCGTCAATCTCTTCTCCGGGTTTCACTCCGTCAAGGACGGCGCCGATTGCCTGTCCGTGACTTTCGCCGAAAAGAGTTACCGAAAACGAATTTCCGAATGTGTTG
>DKDD01000123.1:12120-13757 GCA_002451715.1 Ruminococcaceae bacterium UBA6857
CCAATTCCAAAAGGCTCACGTTTTCAAATCGGAATGTGCCGATTTCGTCCGAGCGGACAATACAAACGGTTTTTCCGCTCGCCTTTTTGTCGTGCTTCAAAAATTCCTTAACCTTTTCTTTATCGTAATCGTATTCCGTTTTGAGTCCGACTGAATGAAGTGCGTTTTTGACTCTTTCGCGGATTGTTTCGGAGCACATCGGAATCATTCCGAGTGCAACACATTCGCCGTGAAAAAGCGTGTCAAGTCCTGCGCTGCTTTCAATCGCGTGACCGAGCGTGTGGCCGAAATTGAGTACGCGCCGAAGCGAGGTTTCCTTTTCGTCCTGTTCAACAACGTCACGCTTCGCTTTGACGGCACGGTATATCACTTCTTCAAGCTTTTCCTTCGCCTGTCCGTTTTCAAAAATTTCAAAAAGCTCTTTATCGTTTGTGACGGAGATTTTTACCGCTTCGGCAAAGCCGTTTGAAATCTGGCGTTCGCTGAGCGTTGAAAGAAGTTCGGGGTCAATAATAACCTTTTTCGGTTGATGAAAAGCACCGAGAAGGTTTTTCGCCTTTTCAAAATCGACCGCCGTTTTTCCGCCGACGGAGGAATCCACCTGAGAAAGGAGCGTTGTCGGTATATTATAAAAGTCAATGCCGCGCATATAAATCGCGGAAGCAAAGCCTGCCATGTCGCCCGTTACACCGCCGCCGAGGGCAATTACGCAGTCCGAACGGGTAAAGTTTTCAGAAAGCAATTTTTCGCAGATTGAAAGGAGCGTGTTCACGTTTTTGTTTTCCTCACCCTGGGGGAAAGTGAACAAAACGGCGTTTTCAAGCTGAGAAAGGAGCGTTTCGGCGTAACTTTTCGGAACGCCACTGTCGGTCACAACAAGGGCTTTACCTTTAATATTCAGAAGTTCGCCCGCTTTTTTGAGCGAACCTTTTTCAATTACGATGTCATATGAATGACCGGGAAGAGAAACAGGAAGAATCATGTTATTTCACAACCTTTGCATTGTTGAACGAGCCAACAAATTTGAGCTTGTCACAGCAGTCCGAAAGTTCGGCAAGCATGAACGAACCGCTTCGCGATTTGAGATCGCCGTCAATTTCAACATAAAAATAATAAGTCCACATAAGGTCTTTCATCGCACGGCTTTTGATTGAACGCATATTGAAGCCGTGGTTGCCGATGATGTTAATCGCGTGGGCGAGTGAACCGGCTTCGTCGGGAACGGTAAAAACGATTATTGAACCGTCGCTTTTCGATTGGTTCATGACTCTTGAAAAAACGGCAAATCGCGTTGTGTTAGTCTCGCTTTCATTGATGTTTTCTTTGAGTATTTTAAGTCCGTAAAGTTCTGCGGTGTCTCTGCTTGCGATTGCGGCAACGGTTTTATCGCCGTTTTTGAGAACGGTTTTTGCCGCAACGGCGGTGTTGACACATTCTTTTTTCTCTGCGCCGAGTTTTCTTAGGTATTCGTCGCACTGGGCAAGAGCCTGCGGGTGACTGATTACTGTTTTGATATCCGATATTTCGCTTTCGGGAAGAGCGACAAGGCACTGATGAATCGAAAGAGAATAGACTTCATTGACAAAAAGCGAACCGGAAAAAATCAGGTCGATAACCGCGCCGACTTCGCCTGCGTT
>DKDD01000096.1:0-184 GCA_002451715.1 Ruminococcaceae bacterium UBA6857
TCGGCGTGGGGATTTCTTTGTTCCGTCCCACGCCGAAGCGGGCGAATCCATTGCCGAGCTTTCGCTTTATAATGCTAAATGTCTTGAAAAGCTCAAAGCTTATTTCCTTTCAATCAGCAACAAAAGAACACTTGAAGAAATTTTTGCCGTTTGCGGAAAAGACCTCGCGCTGAAAGTTGACAAT
>DKDD01000096.1:226-8479 GCA_002451715.1 Ruminococcaceae bacterium UBA6857
TGACCAATACGGCAAACTTTTAACAACCGTAAAAGGTTTTTTGCAGGCGCTTATTGAGGACGGAAAACTTGACGCGTCAATTGAAGATTACAAGCTTGTGTATTTCACAAAGTGATATAACAAAAAATTGCGCAATTGAAGTAAAATAATAGATAAAAAACTGCTGCATCGGACAAAAATCCGTTGCAGCAGTTTCTTCGTATTGATTTATCAGAACAACTTTTTAACCATATAAAGGTCGATGCAACCGATGGGGCAAACGGCATGGCATTTTCCGCAACCGATGCACTTGTCGTAATCAACCTTTGCGCAGAAGTTTTCAACCGTAACTGCGCCTTCTTCGCACGCCTTAACGCACTTCATGCAGCCGATACAGCCGGCTTTGCACTGTTTTCTTGTTTGAGCACCCTTGTCGTGGTTTTTGCAAAGAACCGCGGCTTTGATTGTGTCAAGCGGAAAAAGGTCAATGAGCTGTCTCGGGCAGGTTTTGATGCACTTTTTGCAGGCGCGGCACTTGCTCGGGTTGATTCTTGCAACACCGTCGCAAATGAAAATTGCATCATACGGGCAAACTTCAACGCAGTCGCCAAAACCGATACAACCGTGAACGCAGCTCTTTGGTCCGCCGAAAAGCTGGGTCGCCATTTTGCAGGAATGGACGCCGCTGTATTCAAGCTTTTCCGGTGTGTTCTCTTTGTTGCCTTGGCACATGACGGCCGCAACCATCGGAGTGATTTTTCCGGCGTCAAGGCCCATGATTTTACCTATCTGAACGGCAACGTCGTTTCCGCCGGGAATACAAAGGTTACATTCTTTTGTTTCACCCTTTGAAAGTGCGGCGGCATAACCGTCGCAACCAGTGAAACCGCATGCACCGCAGTTTGCGCCGGGAAGACATTCGCGAACTTGTTCCGCTTTTTCGTCAACGGGGACGGCAAAGACTGCCGAAGCAACTGCAAGGCCGATGCCGGCAATAAGACCGATTGCGGCAACGATTACAACGGGAATAATTATATCCATTTTTCGCTACCCCCTTAACCGAAAATGTTGTCAACGATTCCGGTGAAGCCGAGGAACGACACCGAAACGAGCGAAGCGGCAACAAGCGTAATCGGAAGTCCGCGCATGAACTTCGGAATGTCGCAGCTTTCCATTCTTTCGCGAACACCGGCAAACATTACCATTGCAAGCATGAAGCCGAGACCTGCGCCAACCGAGTTGAACATTGACTGCGCAAAATTGTAGCCGTTGTCGATGTTAAGAATAACAACGCCGAGAACCGCACAGTTTGTTGTGATGAGCGGAAGATAAATTCCGAGCGCGTTGTAAAGCGCCGGCATATACTTTTTGAGGATGATTTCAACAAGCTGAACAAGCGCCGCAATAACAAGAATGAAGACGATTGTTTGAAGATAGGAAAGTCCTTTGCTTTCAAGCAGCGTGTTGATAGGATAGCAAACGGCGGTTGAAAGCGCCATAACAAAAATTACGGCCGCGCTCATTCCCACTGCGGTGTTGAGCTTTTTTGAAACACCGAGGAACGGACAAATTCCGAGGAACTTTGCAAGAACAAAGTTTTGGGTAAGAATTGCCGTCATGAGTATTGCAAGAAGTCCTTTTGTCATTTCCATCAGTCAATACCCTCCTTGCCGTCTCCGGAAAAGTCTCCGGATTCTTTTTCCTTTTTATTGAGTGTGCAGGTTGCAGCCATCGGACAAGCTTCGCAGCCGCGAAGTTCCGCTCTGGGCTTGCCTTTGCTTTCGGCAATCTTATTGACCGTTGCCATAAGAACGCCGAAGACGAAGAATCCTCCCGGAGGAAGAATGAAGATGAGCATCGGGTTCTGTGAAAGGAACGGAATGCTGAGACCGAGGAATGAGCCTGCGCCGAGGATTTCACGAACGGAGCTCATAAGGAAAAGTGCGGTTGTGAAACCGACACCCATTCCGAGTCCGTCAACGGCAGAGGCAAGAACAGGATTTTTGCTTGCGAAAGCTTCCGCTCTTCCGAGAATGATGCAGTTAACAACAATAAGCGGAAGATAAACGCCGAGCTGTTCGTCAAGGTCGGGAGCAAAGGCTTTAACAAGCATTTGAACGATTGTAACGAACGAAGCGATTACAACAACGTATGCCGGAATACGAACCTTTTCCGGGATAACCTTTCTCAGTGCCGAAATTGCAATGTTTGAGCAAACAAGAACGATTGAAGCGGCAACGCCCATTCCGAGCGCCGACTGAACCGAAGTTGTTGTTGCAAGGGTCGGACACGTTCCGAGAACAAGGCGCAATGTCGGGTTTTCGGCAAGAATACCTTTTGTGAACTCTTTACCGAGCGATCTTTTTTCAGCCATTGGAAGCACCTCCCTTTATCGTTTCAAATGCGGCAGAAGCGGCATTGACCGCGGAAACAACAGCCTTTGAAGTTATTGTTGCGGCTGTGATTGCCTGAATATTCTGACCGTCGTTCGACGTTTTGTTGACCGTCAGTTCTCCGCTTTTTCCAATAAAGCGGTTTTTGAAGTCCGGCTTTGTACTGTTTGCGCCGAGACCGGGCGTTTCATCGTGAGAAAGAATTTCAATTCCGGTGATTACGCCTTCGGTATCCATGCCGATCATGACCGAAACCGTTCCGCCGTATCCTTTTGCGCCGCTTGTGAAAACATAGCCGACGTCGTTTGAATCCTTTGTTCCGACACAGTATGTAATTCCGCTTTCAAGCGTTGTAACGTCTGAAAATTCGGTAGCTTCGGGAAGTACGAGCGCGCGGGAGCTGTTTTCTTTTTCAACCTGATTCGCCGCAATTTTGCTTGCCGTAACGTTGTTTGTGAAAGCAAGCAGCGCCGTTGCAACAAGGCAGATGATAAGAAGTGCGGCGGCAGGAACGATTATCGCTTTCGGAGTTATTTTCTTCATGCTTTTGCCGCCTCCTTTTCCTTTTTCTCTTTAACAAAACCGAAAGGCTTTGAGGTTGTGAGACGTTCGATGTGCGGAACAAGAATGTTCATGAGAATGATTGAGAACGACACACCTTCGGGAAGCGAGCCGAAAATGCGGATAACCGAAGTGATAAGTCCGCAACCGATTCCGAAAACAATGCGTCCTTTGAGATTGATCGGAGACGTTGTGTAGTCGGTTGCCATGAAGAACGCGCCGAGGAAAAGTCCGCCGCCGAGAAGTTCATATGCAACAAACTCCAAGTTGCCTTTGCCGGCAATGAGCATACAAACGGCAACCGTTCCGATGAATGAAAACGGAATCGCTGGAGAGATAACTCTCCTGAGAAGAAGATAAAGCGCACCGGCAAGAAGAGCGAGCGAGCAAACTTCGCCCATTGAACCGCCGTGATAGCCGATAAGCATTTGAGTAAGCGAGGGGAGATCGCCGGCAAGCGAAAGATCGCCGCCTTTTGCCGCGGCAAGAGAAGCCATCGGAGTTGCGGTTGTTACCGCGTCGGCAGCCCAGCCGTTTGTGAACGGAGCAACCCATTTTGCCATAGCGGTCGGGAAAGAAACCATAAGTATAATTCTTGCGGTCATTGCCGGGTTAACAAAGTTCTGGCCGATTCCGCCGAACATCTGCTTAACAACAACAATCGCAACAACCGAACCGATTGCGCCAATCCACAAAGGAAGCGTTGACGGCAGGTTGAGCGCAAGGATAAGACCGGTAACAACGGCTGAAAGGTCGCCGAGAGTACCGTTTCGTTTCATAACTTTTCTTGAGATATACTCCGCAAGAACCGCCGAACCGATTGTGACTGCGGCAAGAGCAAGCGCTCTTGTTCCGAAATATACAATCGACATGATGAGGGCAGGCACGAGCGAGATGATTACGTCAAGCATAATACCCGTTGTGGTTTCGCTTGAGCGAACATGCGGCGAAGCGCTGACTGTGAGTTTTTTTGTCATTGTTTTGCACTCTCCTCTCTGAGTACCTGCTTTGCAAGTCTCATATATTGAACAAGCGGTCTGCCGGACGGGCAGGAGTATGCGCAGGAGCCGCATTCCATGCAAACGGCAACGCCGCTTTTTTCAAGTCCCTCTTTGTCCTTGATTCTTGCAAAGCGCTCAATGAGCGTCGGCATAAGGCTCATCGGGCAAACTTCAACGCAGCGGCCGCAGCGAATGCAATCGCGTTCGGGCTTTACGCCGCCCTTTTTGTCCGCGAAAGCAAGAATTGCGTTGTTCTGCTTGCAAATCGGCGCGTTGGTGTCGCAAATTGCAATACCCATCATCGGGCCGCCGGAGATAATTTTGCGCGGTTCTTCTTTAAAGCCGCCGCAGTAATCAATGATGTCCTGAATGTTGACGCCGATCGGAACGCGAAGATTCTTGGGCGTTTTGATTGCCGAACCGTCAACGGTGATTGAGCGGCTGATGAGCGGCTTTCCGGTTTCAAGATATCTTGCAATAAAAGCAACCGAAGCAACGTTCATAACAACACAGCCGACATCCGCGGGAAGTTTTCCGGGCGGAACGCGTCTTCCCGTTGCGGAAAGAACCATCATTTTTTCCGCGCCTTGGGGGTACTTCGATTTAAGCGCCATGATTTTTATGCCGCTGTCGCCGATTTTGTCAATTTCGGACTGAAAAAGTTCAATCGCTTTCGGCTTGTTGTCTTCAACGGCAATTACAACTTCTTTGAAGCCGAGAATCTTTTTGAGCTTTACAACGCCGCTTATAACGTTCTTTGAATTTTCAATGCATTCGCGATAGTCAACCGTGATGAACGGTTCACATTCGGCGGCATTGATAATGAGCGTGTCAACGTTCTTGTCTTCGGGGTAATTGAGCTTGACGTGGGTCGGGAAGCCTGCTCCGCCGAGACCGACAAGACCCGAAGCGCGAACCGCTTTCAAAAGTTCGTCGCGGTTTGTAACAACGGGCGGTTTAATGCCCTCATAAAGGCGCATTTCGCCGTCGGATTCAATCGTGACGCCTTTTGTGATTATGCCGTTTGCAAGTTTAACGTCGCCGACCGCTTTGACCGTTCCGGAAATTGTTGCATGAATTGGTGCGGAAACAAACTTGTCGGTGTCGCCGATAACCTGACCGACCGAAACCGTGTCGCCGACTTTAACCGTCGGAACACACGGTGCGCCGATGTGCTGCTGCATCGGAAGAACAACCGTTTTCGGAACGGGCATTCTTTCAACAGGCATTTCGGCAGTGTTTTTGTTGTGGGCAACATTAACGCCGCCGCGCCCTCTTCCGCGCGCGGAAAGGACATTCGGAATTGATTTTTTCATTCTGTCATCTCCAAATCTCTTATGACTTGATACCGCAGAAAGCGAGTTAAACTCCCGTTTCGGCGGTTTCTTTTTTTATTTGTCTTGTCAACCTCGGCATAACCGCGTTGAGAACAACGCCGGTGAGACTGCCGCTGATGATTGCGAAAACCAAAAGATATTTACCGTAGCCGAGCATTGCCGTTCCCGAAAGAACACAGGAACACAAAAGCTGGCCGAGGTTGTGGAAAACGGCGCAAAGAACACCGATTCCGATAAAGCTCAGCATTTTTCCCTCTTTTTTAATGAGCAGAGAAAGGGCAATAACGCTGAAAATTCCGCCGCAAAGGCTCATTGCCCCCGCGACCGCTCCCCGTGTAATAAAAGCAAAAAGTGCTTTGAGAAGCGCAATGTATAACGCGCCGAAAAAGCCGTAAAAACTTCCGGCAAACATTGTAACAATGTTTGAAAGACCGACTTTCGCCCCGGCGGGGAGAAACGGAATTTCGGGAAAGATTATATTTTCAAAAGCGCCGAGCGCCAAAGCAAGCGCACCGAGTACGCCGAAAACGCAAACCGTTTTTGCCTTTGAAAAATCAGTAGGCAACGGCATCAAGCTTTTCTTTTTTGTTTTCAATCTTAACAACAACCTTGTTCGGAAGACACGCGGCGGTGTCTCCGTTTTTTGAAAGATAGCCGCTTTTTACGCAAAGTTTATCCGGACAGTTTGAAGAAACAAAGCGGATTTTTCCCTCTTCAACCGAAAGCACGCAGTCTCCGACCGAAAACTCATAACTTTTTGAAATGTCGGAAAGTTCGATTTCTTTCACCTTTTTTCCGTCGAGCCAAACGGCGGCAACGGTGCTTCCGTTACCTGTGAAAAGCGGAAAAACAAAAAGAAGAACACATATCAAAGAAAGAACGGCAATAATAAAAACGTCGCCTTTTTTAATACCGATTTTTTGTCTCATTTGACTTTTTCAAAATCAACGTCGCCGTAAGTTGTTACATTGAGATTTTCGTCAACAAAAACCGCGGCGGCCGAGTATTCGTCCAAAAGAGCCTTGCTCTTTTCCTCGCCGAGAATGAAGCAGGCGGTTGAAAGTGCATCGCTGAGCGTTCCGCTGTCGCAGACAACGGTAACGCTTATAAGTCCGCTGTCGGCGGGATAACCGGTGTTTGCGTCAAGAATATGGTGATATCGTTTTCCGTCTTTTTCAAAGTATTTTTCATAGTCGCCGGAAGTTGAAACAAAACCTTCGGAAAGGTTGATAACGCCGATGTATGCGTTTTCTTCACGCGGATGACGAACGGCAATGCGCCACTTGTCACCGATTTTGTTACGCTTTCCGTAAGCGAGAATACTTCCGCCGACGGAAATCACTGCACCTTTTACACCGCTTTTTTGAAGATAAGCTTTAGCCGCGTCGCAGGCCGCGCCTTTTCCGACGGCTCCGAGGTCAACGATCTGATTTTTTTGAATGCCGATATTTGCGCCGTTTATTGCGATTTTTTCGTAATTTACCGAAGAGAGCGCTTTTTTAATTTCATCCTCGGACGGAACTTTTTGCGTGTCGTTGTCAAAATCCCAAAGCGAGGAAAGCGAACCGACCGTCAAATCGAAAGCACCGTCGGTCATTTCTGAAATTTTTCTGCATTTTAAAATGATATCGGAAGCGGTTGCGCTTTTGCCTTCGCCGTTTTTGTTGAGCTGTGAGACGGCAGAGGTGTCGATTTTTCTTGAAATTTCTTTGTCAAGGTTGTCAATAAGATCTTTGACAACGTCAAGCTTTTTGAACGTATCGTCGCCGTAAAGTTTGATTGTGACAATGCTACCCATTGAAAGGCCGCTTTTTTCACGGCTGTCATATTCTTTTTTATAGCCCGCAAAGACAATTGCACCGACCGTTACGGCGGCAACAAGAAGAACGCAAAGAACTGAAAGGACAATCTTTTTTTTCTTGCTCACGGAAAAACCTCCTTGCCTTGAACATAAACTGTTCCACAATATCACGTTCTTTTTATTGTATACTATTCGGCGAAAAATTTCAAGCCAAAATGTGGCATAAAGCGACAAATATTGTGCTTGCTTTAAAAAGCTTTTATTGGTATAATGAAGTTGGATCAAACAGCAGAATCTCTTTTTCGAATATACAAAAATTTTATATCCGGGAGGAAGAAAAACATGGATTTCAATTTGTCAATTCCTGTAAAAGTCATCAGTTCAAAAGGTTGCGTTAAGGAAAACGCAGAAAAGCTTTCTGCGTTCGGCAAAAGTTGCCTCATCGTTACCGGAGGCAAAAGCGCCGTTTTGAGCGGTGCGCTCGGCGATATGAAAGCCGCGCTTGAAAAAAACGCAATAAGCTATGAGGTTTTTGACCGCATTACGCCGAATCCGTACATCGAAGACTGCCACGCGGCAGGTGTGCTTGCAAGAGAACTCGGAGCGGAATTTATCGTCGGAATCGGCGGAGGTTCGGCTCTTGACGCGGCAAAAGCCGTTGCCGTTTATGCCGCAAACGAAGACTTTTTACCGCTTGATATATATGAAAACAAAGAAAGAAATATCGCGCTGCCGCTTGTCCTTGTCGGAACAACCGCCGGAACGGGAAGCGAAGTCGGCGCCGTTGCGGTTCTTTCAAACAAAAAAGATGAAAGAAAAAGGAGCATTTGCGCACCGGACTGCGCTCCGTCGCTCACTTTTGCCGATCCGACATATACCCACTCGATGCCGTATAATGTAACGGTTTCAACTGCACTTGACGCGCTCTGCCACGCAATTGAGGGATTTTACAGCAAAAAGTGCACAGATATTCCCACGATGTTCGCGGAAAAAGCGATTCCGATGATTTGGGAAGGACTCAAATATCTTGACCGTGAAAAGAAAGTTCCGGACGAAAAAATGCGTGAGCAGCTCTATTACGGTTCTCTTTACGCCGGAATCACGCTTGCATACTGCGGAACAGCATTCCCGCATCCTCTCGGATATATTCTCACCGAGCATTACAAAACGCCGCACGGAAT
>DKDD01000096.1:8517-15397 GCA_002451715.1 Ruminococcaceae bacterium UBA6857
CGGAACTTATTCGCCGCGGAGTACGCTATGAGCGCGCAAAATCAAGAACGCTCATGAACCTTATGAAAACCAACAGCGCACAGTTCTTTGAGGTCATTATGAATCTTTGCGACATAAGCGACATTGTTATGACTGACGAAGAAATTTCGCAGTGGTGCGAACGCTGGAACGAAGTTCCGAACAACTTTATCTATTCGCCCGGCGGATTTTCAAAGGCCGAAGCAAAAGAAATGCTTAGGAAAAAGTTTGTGAAGTAAAACGGAATCGAGGGGAAAGAAATGGCATTTTGTCCAAAATGCAAAGAGCAAGTCAGCGAAGCAGCTGTTGTTTGTCCTCATTGCGGTTGCAACATTGAGGAATATAAAAATGAAGTTAAGGCGGAAAAGAAACGCAAGGAAGCCGAACTTGCCGAAAAAAGAAGACTTGCACTTGAAGAACAAAAGAAAAAGGAAGAACTTGCCGACCGTCTTATTTGTCCCGATTGCGGAAAAAAAGTTACTCTTGAAGACAAGACTTGCCCAAAGTGTGGATTTCCGCTTGATGACAAGGGCGAGAGGGCAAGAATTAAACTTTGGCGGAATATACAGAAAAAAGACGGTAACAAAACCTTTACGGATAAGTGGTTAGTTCCGATTGTAGTGATTTTGATTTTGGCTGTTATCATTTTTTATTTTTGTGATGCTTTCGATGGTGGTGAAACTGCCGATTATGTTCTTCGACTTGTATTTATTGTTCCTCCCGTTCTTTTCGGGGGTGCGCTGATTTATGTTGGACTTTCCTCTGAATTAAAGGAGGAGCGAAATGTAAAAAAGAAAAATTTTGAAAGGTATATGATTGAAGATCAAAACATGGGCGCCGAAATGTTTGCCGACCTCATCAAACACGGCATGGCACACTGCCCTTATTGCGAAAGAAGACTCACCATGAAGTCGATTATATTTTACAATCACCTTCAGACCGACATTAAAGAAATTCGCTGTGAACATTGTGAAAGGCTTATTGATTTTCCCGGTGACAAACTTCGTGAGGATATTAAACAAAGTCAAATCAAGAAGAATTTCCGCCGTCAGCGTTGGGGATTCTGAAAACAGGTTGAGCTGTCGCGTTTAGATATAAAAAGCCCGAAGCCGATGTAGAACCGCGAGAGGGAAAAAACGCTTGAAATCAACAAATAAGCAAAGGCTATATTCAATCTGAAACTTTTATTTGATAAGTTTCGTGAATATAGCCTTTTATTTTTGTTTTTCTTTTTGTTCTGCGCCAAATGCGACAGTCCGTTTTAGGGTGTTTTTATATTTATTCGCCTATATTGGTTTCGTCAATAATGTATATCGGACGGTTCTTAACTTCGGTATAAATTCTTGCAAGATATTCGCCGATAATTCCGAGACAGACCAAGATAAGTCCGCCGATGACACAAAGCAACGCAATCATAAGATTGACGGAAATCAGTCTTTCGTGTCCGACAAGACGGCGAATCACAAAAACAATGCCGTAAATAAAGCCGAAAGCAAAAACCAATGCACCCGACCAGAACGAAAGTTTCAGCGGTGCGTTTGAAAAGCCGAGTATGCCGTCCATGGCGTATTTGAGAAGCTTGAAAAGATTCCATTTTGTTTCGCCGGCGGCACGTTCGCGGTTTTCGTGGGCGAACCACTTTGTGTTGAAACCGACAAAACTGAAAATTCCCTTTGTGAATCGGTTGTGTTCTGCCATTGAAACGATTGAAAGAACAACTTTGCGTTTCATGATTCTGAAATCCTGTGCGCCGGGGTCAATTTTGACTTCGGTCATCTTGTTTGCAACCTTGTAAAACGCGTTTGAAAGAAAACTTTTGAAACCGCTTTCGCCTTTTCTGTCGCTTCTTTTTGCCGCGGCAACGTCAAAGCCCTCGTCCGTAACGGCGTGCACCATTTCCGGAATAAGCGAAGGACTGTGCTGCAAATCGGCGTCAAGAATACCGACGTAATCCGCAGAGCTGTTTTTGAGCCCCGCAAGCATCGCGCTTTCTTTTCCGAAATTGCGCGAAAAGGAAATGTATTTTACATGACTGTCCTTTTCGGCAAAGGATTTTATGATGTCAAGTGTGTTGTCCGCACTTCCGTCGTTGACAAAAATAAAAGAGTAATCAAGGTTTTGAAGCGACTGCATGACGGGTGTGACCTCGTTATAAAACATTTCAAGAACGTCGCTTTCGTTATAGCAGGGGACAATCATTTCAATTCTTTTCATATATAACTGCCTTTCAAGCTGAAATCTTTCTCTCATTATATAACTGTTCACACTTTTTTTCAACTTTTATTTAAAAAATGCTGAACCAAAAGGAAAAATGTGATATAATTTCAAAAAACAACCTTTTTGTTTGGCTCGGCCGAACGGGACAAGCGGCTTTTTTGGCAAAGCCGTCATAAAACCAAGATATATAAACGGAGGAAAATATGGATCTTGTAATCGGTATATCGCGATATCTTTTGCCGTTTTTGACTTTTGTTATTCTTATAAAATGTATGCTTTCGCTTCTTTTCGGTCACCCGAAAGAAAAAACCTATGGCTATATAATCGACTCGATTGACGGTGAACGCTATCCGCTCAACATGTGGGAAACCTCAATCGGCCGCAGCAATTCCTGCGATGTAATTGTCGGTTACGACACCGTTTCGCGTTTTCAGGCGGTTATCAGCCGAAGAATCGACGGGTGGTATATTTATGATTTGCTTTCAAAATCGGGAATCCTTGTCAACGGTGAAAAAATTGATAAAAAAGCAATGATTTCGGGCGGAGATATGCTCACTTTCGGAAACGCTCAGTATCGCTTTGAAATTGCGGACGACCCCGTTCAGCTTGTCGGAAAAAAGAAAGGCAAACTCAAAAACCAAAAACCGCCGATAAGCTATGCCGAACGTCCTGCGCCGCAGGCGCAAAGACCCGTTCAAAAAACGCCGCCGCAGGGCGCACAGGCCGATTTTTATTACGACGGCGAAAAGGGCACCTATAACATTGACGGCTATGACATTCCGACGCAAAGCGGAACAACATACAGCACGAATTATTATGACGACGAACACCGCCCGACTCTTCACTTTGAAAAAAAGCAGGACGGTATTTTCACTCAAATGCCGTCTGAAAAAGAAAAAAAGGATGTTTACTCAAACCGCGTTGACAGAAGTTTTGAAGGGCAGCAGGTTATAAGCACTCCGAACCGCGCCGCCGCACCGAGGGAGAAAAAGTATACGATTCTCCGCCCGACTCTTTATAACCGCGCAACGGGCGAAACTTTTGTCCTTTCCGGCAACCGCGTTGTAATCGGACGCGGACGCGGAGCGGACATTGAACTTTCTTCGCCGACCGTTTCAAGAAAACACGCAATGCTTGTTCTTTATGAAGACGGCTGGGCGATTGAAGACTGCGGTTCTGCCGCGGGAACCTATCTTTCCGGCAACAAAGTTACCGAACCGCAGTTGCTTTTTGACGGAGACGTGATTACTCTCGGAGCTGAAAAACTTTATTATTCCTGCAAAAAAGGTGTAAATTGAGGAGGTGAAGAACAAAAATGAAAAGAACAAACGCTCTTTCGCGCGAAGACAGAATGAGAAGAAAATACCGCTATGTTGACCGCGGATTTATTCTTCTTATGCTCAGTATTTTTCAATTTTTTTCCGCAATACCCGTTGTTTTTGAGGGCGGAAAGTTTTATTCCGTCAATGCGCTTTGCTTTTTTGGGTTCATGGTTTTTGAATGGATTTATGTTGCGGTCATGCATCTTGCGTTCAAAAAAGTTAACTTTGAACTTGAATTCATTGCGTTCTTCCTTTCCGGAATCGGAATGACGCTGACCGCGAGCGTTTCAAAATCAAGCCACATCAAACAGCTTGCCGCGGTAATTCTCGGAATCATTGTTTATGATGTTCTTCTTTGGTTTTTGCAGGACGTTAAAAGAGTGATGGCGGTTCGTATGCCGCTTGCGGTTTTTGCGCTTTGTTTTCTTGCCGGCTCGTTTGTGTTTATACGCGTTGTTGTCGGGCCGATCAACGGTGCGTACAACTGGCTTGTTTTCGGCGGCGGAAAAATTTCGCTTCAGCCGTCGGAATTTGTAAAAATCGCATTCATCTTTGTCGGTGCGGCTTCGCTTGATAAACTGCTCACAAGCAAGAATATTTATCTTTATATCGCTTTTGCGATAAGCTGTATCGGCGTGCTGTTTTTGATGAAAGACTTCGGAACGGCTCTCATCTTTTTCTTCACTTTCCTTGTAATTGCGTTCATGCGCTCGGGCGATATCCGCTCGCTGATTTTTATTTGTGCGGGGGCGCTTCTCGGTGCGGTGCTCATAATCTACTTTAAGCCTTATGTTGCACAGCGTTTTGCCGTATACCGCCACGTTTGGGAAAACTATGACACTTCGGGCTATCAGCAGGTCAGAACGCTGATTTATTCCGTTTCGGGCGGACTTAAAGGTCTCGGTGTCGGTAACGGCAGGCTTCGCTACATTGCCGCTTCAACAACCGACCTCATTTTCGGAATGGTCTGCGAAGAGTATGGCATGATTATTGCCTTTGCGATTGTTATCGCGTTTGCAATTATCACTGTTTATGCAATCAAAACTTCGCGCAGTGCACCGTCAACGTTTTATTCAATTGCGGCGTGTTCTGCGGCGGCCATGCTCCTTTTTCAAACCTGCCTCAACATTTTCGGAATCACCGACATTCTTCCGCTGACGGGGGTCACGCTTCCGTTCGTGAGCCAAGGTGGTTCAAGCATGATTTGTTCGTGGGCGCTTTTTGCGTTTATAAAAGCCGCCGATGTCAGAACATATCCGAAAGTTTTCAAAACGGTGTAAAGGAGGTACGGTGAATGAAAAACACAACAAAACGCGCCTATGTTTTATTTGCGCTCATTGCCGCTTTTTTTGTCGGGCTCGGTTTCATGGCGTATTCGTTCATCACAAACGCGGACGACTGGGCTTCAAGCAGGCTCAACGAGCACATCTATAAATACCGCCAGCTTTCAACCGCCGGAACGATCTATGACCGCGACGGCGAAGTTCTTGTTCAAACAAAGGACGGCGAAAGAACTTACAGCGACGATTACACAACGCGCCTTGCAACGCTTCATGTTGTCGGCGATTCGCAAGGATATATTTCAACCGGTGTTCAAACGATTTACCGCTCTCACCTTATCGGTTATAACTTTGTTGACGGCGTTTATAAAGCGGTGAAAAACAACAAGGGAAACGACCTTAAACTTACAATTGACTCAGAGGTTTCTGCCGCGGCTTATGAAGCACTCGGCGGAAACAAGGGCACAATCTGCGCCTATAATTATAAAACGGGCGAAACAGTCTGCATGGTTTCCGCTCCGACTTATGACCCGGAAAACAAGCCCACCGACATTGACGCCGACACAAGCGGAAAATATGACGGAATATATCTTAACCGTTTTCTTTCCGGTGTGTTTACACCCGGCTCAACTTTCAAAGTTGTTACGGCGATCTGCGCAATCGACAATCTTCCGAACCTTAGCAAAATGACATTTAACTGCACGGGAAAATATAAGTGCGGAAAAAATCAGTATGTCATCTGCAACGGTGTTCACGGAAAAATCAGTTTTGAACGTGCGCTCAATGTTTCCTGCAACAGCGCTTTTGCATATCTTGCAAACAAACTCGGAATCGAAAAAATGACCGCAACCGCAAAACAACTCGGTTTCGGAACATCCGTCAAAGTCAGCGGTTCAAACACGGCAAAAAGCTATTTTGATATTTCAAACGCAACAAAGCTTGACCTCGGCTGGGCGGGTATCGGACAGTATACCACCCTTGCAAACCCGTGCCACATGCTTATGATTGCCGGCGCAATTGCAAACGGAGGACAGGCCGTGATCCCCTATGTTGTTGAAACCCAGACCTCGCTTATTCCGACGAACAAAGCGGCGGTCAACAAAAACATTACCATAAACGAAACCACGGCAAAGAAAATGAAAAAGCTTCTTCGCTCAAACGTTGAAAACTATTACGGTGACAGCCGTTTTCCCGGCTTGACTTTTTGCGGAAAAACAGGTTCGGCGGAGGTTGAGGGCAAAAAAAGCCACGCTTGGTTTTACGGCTTTTCGCTTGACGAAAGCTTTCCTTATGCAATTGTTGTCTGCCTTGAAAACGGCGGAATTGGCTATAACGACGCTGTTCCCGCCGCAAACAAAGTTTTGCAGGCAATCAAAAACCAGTAACGCTTATTATTCGGCTGAAATTGCCGTTTACTTATCAGTAAAATTTTTCGGAAAGGATTGATACATTATGTTTATTCATGAGAATCTTAAAGGCAGAGTTGCGGTCGTTACTGGCGGCGGCGGAGTTTTGTGTTCAGACTTTGCAAAAGCACTTGCACGCCAGGGTGCAAAGGTTGCCGTTCTTGACATCAACGAAGCCGCGGCGCAAAAAGTTGCCGACGAAATCAAAGCCGAGGGCGGCGAAGCGTCGGCTTTCGGCTGCAACGTTCTTCAAAAAGAAAGTATGCAGAAAGCACGCGACGCAATCGCAGAAAAATACGGAACGTGTGATATCCTTCTCAACGGTGCCGGCGGCAACAACCCCAAGGGTACAACAACAAAAGAAACGCTTGAAGAATGCGACCTTTTGAACAAAGATCCGGACGTCAAAACATTTTTTGACCTTGACGCAGACGGAATTTCGTTCGTTTTCAATCTTAACTTTCTCGGAACGCTCATTCCGACCCAGGTTTTTGCGCCGGATATGGCAAAGAAAAAGAACACCTGCATTGTTATGATCACATCAATGAATGCCTATCGTCCGCTGACAAAAATTCCGGCTTACTCCGCGGCAAAAGCGGCGGTTCAAAACTTCACTCAATTCATGGCGGTTCATTTT
>DKDD01000037.1 GCA_002451715.1 Ruminococcaceae bacterium UBA6857
TTATAATAAATTCAGAAAAAAGAAAAGGACGGTCAAAGATGAAAAAGAAAAACAAAAGAAAGCTTTCAAAAACCGCAAAACGAATAATCGCCCTTTTTCTTGCCGTTGTTCTTGCCGGCGGCGGCTATGTCCTCAGCGTGAATTTTTATGTGATACTTTCGCAAAAGAAAAACATAATCAGTCTTGAAGAAGCCTCGCATATGGATAAAGTTGATTATGTTCTTGTGCTCGGCTGCGGCGTTCGGGAGGACGGCGAACCGTCACATATGCTTTATGAGCGGCTCAAAAGGGGAGCGGAAGTTCTTGAAAATGTGAACGGCGCAAAGCTTCTGCTTACAGGCGACAACAGCGGCGAAAGCTATAACGAACTTGCCGCAATGAAGCGCGTCAGCCTTGAAAACGGCGTAAAAGAAGAACAAATGGTGATTGACGATTTCGGCTTTTCAACCTATGAAAGCCTTTATAACGCGAAGAATAATTTTTCCGCAAAAAAGATAATCATAATCACACAGCCTTGTCATATGTACCGCGCGCTGTACATTGCGAACAAGCTCGGCATCGAAGCCTACGGCGTAACGGCGTATCTTCCGTTTTACCCGATGCAGATCATCTGGTCACTGCGTGAGGTACTTGCAAGGAATAAGGACTTTTTGCTCTGTATGTTCAGCAGCTGAGGAGGTGAAAAAATGAAAAAAGCAATCGCAGTTGTTCTCGTCTTGGTTCTTATTGTCGGTGTATTTTTTGCAGGTCTATTTGTCGGAACATATAAACCCGGCTATGACCTTGAAAAGAGTACAGTCTATTCCGACGAGGATATTCAAGAATGTGCAAAACTTGCCGAAAAAGATTTTCATTCCGGTGAAGTTAAACGTTATCCTGTAAAAATTTATTACAGCGATAAATGGCTCGATGACGCAAAGTCATTCCTTAATCAGATTGACGGTGTGGACGATGTGAAGAATATCCTTGTAATCAGAGCGGATTACCTGACAGGAAAGGAAACGCAGTCATTGGAACCGTATTCATATTTTTCCGGCTGGAATTTTGTTTTCTATCGTAAAGACGCAAGCAGCCCGTGGGTACTTTATACACAAGGTTATGCGTAATAAGCGGTACTGCCGTGAAAAGGACAATCACAGTTGTTTTTCATGAAAGCAGTATTTTTTATAAGACCAAGGAAAAACAAAAATCACACCAATATAAAAACTGTCGCAAAGGTGAAAACCGATGCGACAGTTTGTCTTTTTATTAAGTCTTACAGTAATACTTCCTCAATCGGACCCTTGAACGCTTCGTCGTTCAGCGGGAACGGGGAGGAGATATCCTTGATGAATTTTCCGAGCGTTGCCTGCTTGAGCATTGTCGGAAGCTGATATTTTGAAAGAAGTTCGATTACGCACTCTTTTTTGTCTCTGCTCTGTCTCGCCTCAAAAGCTTTGAACTCAATTTCAACTTCGGTGTTTGACGGAACGGAAGCGAGCGTGATTGTTGTTTTGCCCTCTTTGTGTTCGGGCGCAACACTCTTTTTTCTTCCGCCGACTTTGACGGAGATCTCCTTTGCACTGCTGATGTCGTCAAAGATAAGCTTCCATTCGCGCTTTTCGGGAATAACCGAAAGGTCGCCCTTTGCCGGGTTAATTCTGAAAAGGAGGTCTTTTCCTGCTTCTCTGACGGAAAGAACGGTTTCGGCATATGCGCCGTCTTCAAACTTCATCGTTTCGCCGTCGTCTTCATAAAGAGTAAAAGCGTTTGTGCCGCGGAAAATGCGCACCAAAAGCTTTTCTGGGTTTGCAATGTCGTTCGTTCTGTCGTTTTGCGACATTGGAACGATTGCGCCCTCTTTTGCAAGAACGGGAAGCGCGTCAATGTCTCTGTACATTGTCACAAAGCGACCGCCCTCATAAATTCTTCCCGTGTACCAATCCGTCCATCTGCCTTTCGGAAGCCAGACCTTTGTCGGCGCAAGGAAAGTGCGTTTGTCCATCGGCTTTGTTACGGGGCAAACCATAAGCTCACTGCCGAAGAAGAACTGATTCGGAACTTCATAAGCCGCCTTTTCGGTCGGATATGAATAATACATCGGTTCGCAAAGGGCAAGACCCTCTTCATGCGTGCGGCGGTTAATTGAATAGATATACGGAATGAGGGCGTGACGTTCACGGAGTGCATTTACTGCCGCGGTGTTCGCCGCAAAGCAGTATTTCCAAGGTTCTTTGCCCATGAATTCGTCCTTTGTTGAATGAAGCCGCATAATAGGACTAAATTCGCCAAGCTGCACCCAACGCACATAAAGTTCATCGTTTCGAGAGCCGAGCTGATGACCGCCGATGTCGTGGCTCCACCATGTGTAGCCAACGTTGGTTGCGTTCGCCGTGAAGTACGGCTGAAAATCAAGACTCTTCCAGCTGATGATTGTGTCGCCGGAAAAACCGAGCGGATAGCGGTGCGAGCCGACTTCCGCAAAGCGCGAAAGAATCAGCGGACGCTTGTCTTTTGAAGCAAGGTCGAGCGTATGGTAATGGTTGAGTGCCCAAAGGGGATCAAGGCCCTTAATTTTTGTGTCGCGCTCCTGCTGCCAGTCAATCCACCAAAAATCAACGCCGTCGTTTTCATAAGGCTTGTGTAAAAATTTGAAGTAGCCTTCGATGAATTTCGGGTCGGTGATGTCAAAAGCAATGCGCTTTTTCGTCTTCGGGTCAATACCCATAAACTTTGCAAATTCTTCATACTGATCTTCAAACGGACGAACGCCCTGTGCCGGGTGAAGGTTGACGGTAACCTTGAAGTTCTTTTCGTGAAGCCAGTTTCAAAGTGCCTTGTAATCCGGGAAAAGTTCGGTGTTCCAGCTGTATCCCGTCCAGCCCTGACTTTGGAAAATTTCGGCGATGTTTTTATAAGGAAGTCCGTTTTCGCGGCGATAGTATGCGTTTTCTTTTCCGAAGCGTTCAATAACGTCAACCCAGTGCCAGTCCATGTCGATTGTTGCAACAGAAATCGGAATCTCCTTGTCAAGGAAGTTTTGCATAAGGTCAACGTATTCCTGCTGACTGTAATCTTTGTATCTGCTCCACCAGTTACCGAGACAGTAGCGCGGAACAAGGGGAACAGAGCCGCAAAGCTTGAAAAATTCTTTAAGGCAGCCTCTGAAATCGTTGCCGAAAGCAAGGTAGTATTCGTCCTTTTGAACTTTTCTTCTTTCTTTCATCGTTCCGTCTTCACACATGATGACGGTTTTGGAATCGTCAATAACCGAAACGCCGTTTTTGCTCATGAGTCCTTCGCCGAGCTTTACACTGCCGTTAATCATGTCAAGCGTGCGGTAAGTACCTTTGAGGTTTCCGGACTTGAAATCGGTAACGGTTCGTGAATCTTTGAGCGTTATGCTTTCAACTTTTTCTTTTGTGAAGTCAAAAAGAAAAATTGCGTCTTCGGTAGAAATTTTGAGCTTTCTTTTGCTTTCGGTAACTTTGAAAGCGGGCTTTGAAAAATCGCGGCAAATCACCGTTTGGGTTGCTTCGTCGGTAAAAATACGCTTTTTGTCCTTTTCAATGCGCAAAATTCTTGAAGAAAGAACCGAAAAACGATAGTCGCCCTTTTGAATAACAAATTCATCGGGCGTTTTGCTTTTAAAGTTTTGAGAAAATTTGCTTGAAAAATACGGTGAAAGTTCTTGCATAATATTTTTCCTTTCGTTCGCTTTCGCGTAAAAGATACTGATAACAATAATACTATAAATAGTCGACCATTTCAAGAAGAATGCCGTTTTTCGGCAAAAACAACCAAAAAGAAGGCAAAATTTTCTACACCCAAAGAATCAACCTTAACCGAAATTAAAACAAAAATCTGTGGAATTTATCTCCCCGATGTGATACAATATTCAGACGTACAAACAGCTTTCTGTTTGATTCGGAGGAAAAGTCATGAATATTATTATTGTCGGTTGCGGAAAGGTCGGTTCAACCCTTGCGGAACAGCTTGCGTCCGAAGGTCACGACATAACCGTTATTGATACTAATCCCGACGCCGTCGCCCGCGTAACGGAAGTTGCCGATGTTATGGGCGTTGAAGGCAACGGCGTTGTTTATTACGTTCAAAAAGAAGCCGGAATCGAATATGCCGATATGTTCATTGCGATGACAGGTTCGGATGAACTCAATTTGCTTTGCTGCTTAATTGCAAAAAAATCTTCGTCTTGCCGAACAATCGCGCGTGTGCGTAACCCGGACTATCTCACCGAGCGCGGCTTTATCAAAGAAAAGCTCGGAATTTCAATGATAATCAATCCGGAAATGGAAGCCGCAAACGAAATTACGCGCCTTTTCACAATTCCGTCGGCAATCTCTGTCGATACCTTTGCAAGAGGCAGAATAGAACTTCTTGAAACAAGGCTTCCGATCGGTTCGCCGATTGCGGGCTCACCGATTAAATCCGCTTTGGGAAAACTTTCCGGAAAAATCCTCATTTGCGCAATCGAACGCGGAAAAGACGTGATTATCCCCACCGGAGACACGATTTTGGAAGAGGGAGACAAAATTTCCTTTGTTGCCACCCACAAAGACTCCGGTGCATTCTTCAAAAAAGCCGGAATCGCAAAAAACCACATCAAAACGATTATCATCGTCGGCGGCGGAAAAATCACGTTCTATCTTGCAAAAAAACTTTCCGAATACGGTTTTCGTGTCAAAATTATCGAAAAAAACCGCGAACATTGCGAATTTCTCAATTCAATGCTTCCGGGCGGCGTTGTAATCATCAACGGCGACGGCAGCGATCAGCGCCTTTTGCTTGAAGAGGGCATTGCCGACGCGGACGGTTTTGCTTCGATAACCGATATTGACGAAGAAAACATCATGCTTTCGCTTTATGTTGACGCAAACTTCAAAGCGAAAACCGTGACAAAAATCAACAAACTTAACTTTGAGGGAATCATTGACCGCCTTTCCCTCGGTTCGGTAATTTATCCGAAATATATCACTTCCGAAATGATTATAAGCTATGTTCGTGCGCTTGAAAATTCAACGGGAAGCGGCGTTCAAACGCTTTATAACATTGTTTCCGGAAAGGTTCAGGCGCTTGAATTTACCGTTCGAACCGAAAGCAAGGCCGTCGGTGTTCCGCTTTGCGACCTCAACATTAAAAAGAACATTCTTCTTTGCTGCATAAGCCGACACGGAAAAATCATCATTCCCTCCGGTCAGGATATGATTCAGGTCGGAGACAGCGTTGTTGTTGTAACAACCGACAGAACGCTCGGCGATTTAAAGGATATTGTAAGGTAAGTGCCATGAATTATTTTATGATATTGTATTTGCTTGGGCTTGTCTGCATTATTCAGGCGTGTTCAATGCTTCTTCCCGTTGCGGTCGGCCTTTTTTACGGCGAAAATGAATGGAAAGCTTATGCCGTTGTTGCGGCCGTTTCGTTCGTGATTGGTCTTGCTCTTGCAATAAGAAAACCCAAAAGGAACGTCTTTTATGCAAAAGAAGGCTTTGTGACCGTTGCGCTTTCGTGGATTGTTTTAAGTCTTTCCGGTGCAGTTCCGTTTGTTTTAACAAAGGAGATTCCGTCCTATGTCGACGCCGTTTTTGAAGCCGCTTCGGGCTTTACAACAACCGGCGCAAGCATTTTGACAAACGTTGAAGCGCTTTCGCAAACCTCGCTTTTTTGGCGAAGTTTTACGCATTGGATCGGCGGAATGGGCGTTTTGGTCTTTCTTCTTGCCGTTGTTCCGCTTACGGGCGGCCACACAATGCAGCTCATGCGTGCGGAAAGTCCCGGCCCCTCGGTCGGAAAATTCGTTCCGAAAGTGCGCCAAACCGCGTTTATTTTGTATTCAATCTATTTTGCAATGACAATTCTTGAAATTGTTCTGCTTCTTGCCGGCGGAATGCCTTGGTTCGATTCAATCTGCACCGCGTTCGGTACTGCCGGAACGGGCGGTTTCGCAATAAAAAACGCAAGCCTTGGTTTTTACCACAGCTTTTATCTTCAAGGTGTTGTAACCGTTTTCATGATTCTTTTCGCCGTGAATTTTACGGTTTACTATCTTTTGCTTGCAAAAAAATTCAAGCAGGCTTTCAAAAACGAAGAACTTTGGTGGTTCCTCGGAATTGTTGCCGTTTCCGTTTTTTGCATAACGCTCAATATCAAAAACGCGTGCTTTGGCGGAAGAACATATGAAGCGTTTCACCACGCGGCGTTTTCCGTCGCTTCGGTCATTTCAACAACCGGCTACGCAACAACCGATTTTGCAAAATGGCCGCAGTTTTCCCAATTCATTTTGTTTGTGCTGATGTTCATCGGCGCAAGCGCGGGAAGTACCGGCGGCGGATTGAAAGTTTCAAGGCTCATATTGCTCCTTAAAAGCAGTATAAGAGAGATTTCAACAATTCTTCATCCGCGTTCGGTCAAAGCGGTCAAGCTTGACAACAAAAAAGTTGACGAGGCCGTTGTTAAAAACACAGCATCGTTTTTTGTCATTGCGATGATAATTTATTCAATTTCGGTTTTTGTCGTCAGCCTTGACGGGTTTGATATGACAACTTCGATGACTGCCGTTGCCGCAACGATGAACAACATCGGACCGGGTCTTGCTCTCGTCGGACCTACCGGTAACTTTTCGGCGTTTTCAAATCTTTCAAAAATCGTCATGATTTTCGATATGCTCGCCGGAAGACTTGAGTATTTCCCGATTCTTGTTCTGTTTACTCCGTCAATTTGGAAAGACGGCTTTTTGGCTTTAAGAAGAAAGCTTCAAAGAAAACATTAAAAAGTAAAAAATTCCGCCTCGACTTTTTCGGGCGGTTAAAAAGGAGATATTATATGGAAGAAAAAAAGTATGTGCCTAAAAAAGAAGCGGTGATTTATGCCCTTGCCGCTCTCGGACAGGGTCTTGTGTATAGCTGCATGTCAAGCTATGTTACGGACTTTTATCAGAATGTTTTGAAGCTCAGCTCGTGGTTTGTCATTTTGCTCATGCTTCTTGCCCGTGTTTGGGACGCAATCAACGACCCGCTTATGGGTATGATTGTTGACCGCCATACCTCACGCTGGGGAAGAATGCGTCATTATCCGATTTTTACCGCAATTCCGATTGCGATTTTGACAATCCTTATGTTCACAAAACCGCTCGGCTACGCTCCGCAGCCAGGCACTAACGGCCAGGCACCGACATATGTCTATGTTTTTGTTGCCGTCGTTTATGTGCTTTGGGGAATGGTCTATACCTCAAGTGACGTTCCGTTTTGGAGTCTTCCCAATGTTATGACGCCGAACCCGGCCGAAAGGGGAAGGGTTATTTCATACGGAAGAACCGTTGGCGGAATCGGCTCGGCTGTTACCGTTGCACTCCCGATTATTGTTGCAATGTTCACTGCTGACGAGTTTCTCAAGTATGCGGTTATGGCAATTTCAATGTCTGTCATCGGTATGCCGCTGTTTTGCATGTCATCATTCGGAATCAAAGAGCGAGTTAAACACCCGAACGCAACAAAGCGTGCACCGGGCGAACCGTCGACCCTTTCAAGAATTTTCCATTGCAAGCCCTTGATGCTTGTTGTTCTTTCGGGTATTCTTTCTTTCGGAAGATATATGCTTCA
>DKDD01000159.1 GCA_002451715.1 Ruminococcaceae bacterium UBA6857
CGCTTCCCGATGAAGTTGAAGAAGAAATTGAAGCTATTATTCTTGATGAAGCCGCAAAACCGCCCGTAAAACTCGGAAAAGATGTCGGACGAATCACCGTATGCGAAAAAACGGTTCACGATTATATTGAACATCTTGAAAGAACAGTCGACTGCGATTTTTCGGGAATGAATATCGCTCTCGACTGTGCAAACGGTTCGGCCAGCGTTTCTGCCGAAAAGCTCTTTTGCGACCTCGGCGCAAACTGCACGGTTCTTTCCGCATCGCCAAACGGTGTGAACATCAACAAAGATTGCGGCTCAACCCACATTGAAGCGCTCCAAAAAGAAGTGCTTGAAAAAGGACTCATGGCAGGCTTTGCCTTTGACGGCGATGCGGACAGAATGCTCGCCGTTGACGAAAACGGCGAAGTTGTTGACGGCGATAGAATTATCGCAATCTGCGCTTCATATATGAAAGAGGAAGGAAAACTCAAAAAGGACACCGCTGTTGTTACGGTTATGACCAACATGGGCTTCAATAAATATTGCGACAAAGCCGGAATCAATTATGTTTCAACAAAAGTCGGCGACAGATACGTTCTTGAAAATATGCTTCAAAACGGCTATTCAATAGGTGGCGAACAGTCAGGCCACGTAATTTTTCTCGATTATGCAACAACCGGAGACGGTCAGCTTACCGCTTTGCAGGTTCTCAGAATCATGAAAAAGACCGGCAAAAAGCTCTCCGAACTCGCTTCCTGCATGAAAGTTTATCCGCAGACGATGATCAACGTTCGCGTTTCAAAAATGGGCAAAGCACGTTTTGCCGATGACGAAGAGGTTGCAAACGCAATCGCTCAGGCAGAAAAACAGCTCGGCGATACCGGACGCGTTCTTGTTCGCGTTTCGGGAACCGAGCCGCTTGTTCAAGTAATGCTTGAGGGCGAAAACAAAAAGCAAATCGAAACTCTCGCAAAAGAGATTGCCGAAGTTATAAAATTACGACTGATTTAAGGATATTTAAAATGAGAAATACTTTTGACTGGAAAGATTATGAGCTTATCGACTGCTCGGACGGCGAAAGACTTGAACGCTGGAAAGATATTATCCTTGTTCGTCCTGACCCTCAGGTGATTTGGAAAACCGAAAAGAAAAATCCGCTTTGGAAAAAGGCAGACGCTTTTTATCACCGCTCAAAAACCGGCGGCGGTAATTGGGAAGTCAGAACAAAACTTCCGCCTTTTTGGACACTTCAATATAAAGACCTGACGTTCAACGTAAAAAACATGGGCTTTAAGCACACCGGAATCTTTCCGGAGCAGGCGGTTAACTGGGACGAAATCAGAAAAATGATAAAAGAAGCAAACCGCCCTGTAAAAGTGCTGAACCTTTTTGCCTATACAGGCGGCGCAACGATTGCCTGCCTTAAAGAGGGCGCAAGCGTTGTTCATGTTGACGCTTTAAAAGGCATGGTCGCCTGGGCAAAGGAAAACGCTGTTTCAAGCGGTGTTGCCGACAGAAGCGTTCGCTGGATTGTTGACGACTGTATAAAGTTTGTTCAGCGCGAAATCCGCCGCGGAAATAAATATGATATAATCATCATGGATCCGCCATCATACGGAAGAGGTCCCGGCGGCGAAGTGTGGAAGCTTGAAGACGAAATTTACGGCTTTGTTGAACTTTGCAGCAGACTTTTATACAGTGATTCAATTGCTGTTTTGATTAATTCTTATACAACCGGACTTTCACCGTCCGTAATGCAGTACATTCTCGGTTCTGTTGTTGTTCCGCGATTTGGCGGAAGCGTTTCGTCTTCGGAAATCGGTCTTCCGGTATCGGAAAGCAAAATGGTTTTACCGTGCGGCGCATCCGCTTTTTGGAAAAAATAATTTTGGAGTATTTAACAGATGTCATCATATATTGAATTTCAAAATGTAACATTCGGCTATCCCGATGACGACGGAAACGTCACGAGCGATGTTATTGAAAACTTCAATTTAAACATTGAAAAAGGCAGTTTTGTTGCCGTTCTCGGTCATAACGGCTGCGGAAAATCAACAATTGCAAAGCTTTGCAACGCGATTGAAGTTCCTCTTTCGGGAAAAGTTTTTGTTGACGGTCTTGATACTGCCGACGAAGAAAAGGTTCTCGATATCAGAAGAAGAGTCGGTGTTGTTTTTCAAAATCCCGATAATCAGATTGTTGCAACTATTGTTGAAGATGATGTTGCTTTCGGGCCGGAAAACCTCGGCATTGACCCGAAAGAGATTCGTGAGCGTGTTGACGAAGCACTCAAAAATGTCGGAATGTATGAATTTCGAACTTTTGAGCCGCACAAACTTTCCGGCGGACAAAAGCAGCGTGTTGCAATTGCCGGAATAATTGCAATGAAACCCGAATGTATTGTTCTTGACGAGCCGACGGCAATGCTTGACCCGCGCGGAAGACGAGAGGTTATGAAAACCGTAAAACGACTCAACAAAGAGTTTGGAATTACTGTTATTTTTATCACCCACTATATGGACGAAGCCGCAAAAGCCGACCGCGTTGTTGTTATGGATAAAGGAAAGATTATTCTTGACGATGAGCCGCGAAGAGTTTTTGCCAATGATGAAATGCTCAAAAGAGTCGGTCTTGATGTTCCGCAGGCAACCGAACTTTCAAGAATTTTGAAGAAAGACGGAATTAAAATACCGGATACCGCGCTCAATATTGATGAGCTGTTTGAAAATATTAAGGCAGTTTTGGAGGCATAATGAATCCTATTGTTCTTGAAACTAAAGATCTCGGCTATCTTTACTCAAAGGGAACTTCGAGTCAGGTTGCCGCAATCAACGATATAAATCTTAAAATCGAACAGGGCGAGCTTGTCGGCATAATCGGTCACACAGGCTCCGGTAAAAGTACCCTTGTTGAGCATTTTAATGCAATTTTAAAGCCGACTTCCGGCAGCGTTTACCTTGACGGAAACGATATTTGGGCAGATAAAAAGAATATTCGTTCCGTTCGCTTCAAGGTCGGCGTATGTTTTCAGTACCCCGAATATCAGCTTTTTGAAGATACCGTTGAAAAAGATATTGCATACGGCCCGAAAAACATGGGACTTTCGGAAGATGAAATCAATTCCCGCGTCCACGAATCGCTTGCCTTTGTCGGACTTTCTGATAATTATCTTGAAAAGTCACCGTTTGATCTTTCGGGCGGCGAAAAAAGGCGCGTTGCAATTGCCGGAGTAATGGCAATGCGCCCGGAAATTCTTGTTCTTGACGAACCGTGTGCCGGTCTTGATCCCATAGGAAGAAATACGGTGCTTGACCTTATTGTCAACTATCGCAAAAAAACCGGCAGCACGGTAATAGTTGTTTCGCACAGCATGGAGGATATCTCAAAAATTGCAACCAAGATTCTCGTTATGAACGAATCACGTCTTGCTTATTATGATACGGTTGACAACGTTTTTTCACATGCGGCCGAGCTTTTTTCAATGGGACTTGACGTTCCGCAAATCACTCAGCTTTTTCTCAAATTAAAGGATGCCGGCTATGATGTCAGAACCGATATTTATACTTTTCCCGACGCGGAAAAAGAGCTTTTGAAACTTCTCAAAAGGAGGGGTAACAATGCTCAGTGATATCACAATCGGACAGTATTACAAAGGCAATTCGCTTGTTCACAGACTTGACGCGCGAATGAAAATTATTCTTACAATTCTTTTTATTGTAATAATTTTTCTTTGCAAAAATTTTCTGTCACTCGGACTTATGCTTCTTTTGACAGTTGTTTCAATTGCGCTTTCAAAAGTTCCGTTCAAAATGTTTTTCAAAAGCATAAAACCGCTGTTGGTAATCATTTTGTTCACGGTAATACTCAATATGTTTTATATAAAAGGCGGAACAACACTCGTTTCGTTTTGGAAGATTGAAATCACGTCAAAAGGTGTTTTTACCGCAATTTTTATGGCGATTCGAATAATATGCCTTATCATGTGCAGCTCGCTTTTGACATACACAACCGTTCCGACGGCATTGACCGATGCGATTGAAAAACTTCTTTCTCCGCTTTCGCTTGTTCATGTTCCGGTTCATTCACTTGCAATGATGATGACACTTGCACTTCGGTTTATTCCGACTCTTATTGAAGAAATCGAACGAATTATGAATGCGCAAAAGGCGAGAGGAGCTGATTTTGAAAGCGGAAAATTCATGGCAAGAGTCAAAGCTATGATACCGATTTTGATTCCGCTTTTTGTTTCTGCGTTCAGACGTGCATACGAGCTTTCTTTTGCAATGACGTGCCGTTGCTATCACGGCGGAGAGGGCAGAACAAGAATGAAGCAAATGAAGTTTCATGTTTCAGACTTCGTTTCGCTCGGAATTTTTGCGGTTTCTCTTGTCGGCGTAATTTTGCTTAATCGTTATTTCGGAAGACTCATCTGAAAGGTAAAATATGAGAAATATAAAACTTACGCTCATGTATGACGGAACGCATTTCCATGGATATCAGTTCCAGCCCGGACTTATTACTGTTGAAGGCGAAATTAAAAAAGCTTTGAGCCGCCTTTTGGGCGAAGAAGTCAAACTTGTTTCATGCAGTCGTACTGATGCAGGGGTTCATGCCAATGAGTTTTGCTGCAACTTTAAAACCGAAAATAACCGCGAGAACGAAAAGCTTCTTCGCGGGCTCAATGCGGTGTTGCCGCTCGGTGTTGCGGTAACAAAATGCGAAGAGGTTCTGGAGCACTTTCATTCAAGATACGATTGTCTCGGAAAAGAGTATATCTATAAAATCTGGAACGCGAAAGTTCGCAATCCTTTTCTTGAAGGCTATGCGCTTCACTATCCGTTTTCGCTTGATGAAAAGCTGCTCGATTCACAGGCAAAAAGTTTTATCGGGACACACGATTTTAAAGCTTTTTGCGCAAGCGGCTCGTCGGTAAAAACAACCGAAAGAACCGTCTTTGACTGCTCGGTTAAACGCGATGGCGAACTTGTAACTTTCAGTGTACACGGAAACGGATTCCTTTATAATATGGTTCGAATAATGGTCGGAACGCTTCTTTCGATTAACGAAGGCAAAATCAAAAAAGACTCAATAGACAAAATTATATTGTCCGAAAACCGAGAACTTGCCGGTGTAACGGCAAAGCCGGACGGCTTATATCTCAACAAAGTTTTCTATCCGGAGGTGAGTAGTTTTGCAAAACGCCAATCAAAGCAAAAAAAATAAAAATGTCGCTAACAACAAACTGATTATTATTGTTGCCGTTCTTGCCGTTGTTATCATTGTTTCCGCGTTGCTGGTTTCAAAGTTTTCTCCGCCGGGTGGTTCACAAAACAGTGATGAAACAAGCGCTGTATCCGTTAGCGAAAATGAAACAACAAAAAATGCTTTGAAAAACGAAAGCGAAATTTTGCAAAGCGGTTCGGGCTTTCCGCTTTCATTTTCAAGCAATGACATTGTTGACATAAAATCTGTGGGAAACAACGTGTATGTTGTTTCAAACGAGGTTTTGTTTTGTATTTCATCTTCGGGGAAGCTTGTTTTTTCGCGTGTTCTCAATTATTCGGAACCGGTGATGAAATCCTGCGGTAATTACGGTATTGTATTTGATCGTCTCAGCGGGAAATATATGGTTGTTTCAAAGAAAAAAATAAATTTCACCGGTCAAAGCATAGATTCGTCGCAGATAATTGCGACACAGATTGCTTCTGACGGAAGCTATGCAATCGCTTCAAGAAGTACCGATTCTGCTTGTATTCTTACATACTATGATAAGAACGGAAAAGAAAAATTCAGTTGGGCATGCTCAAAAGATCATATCGTTTCCGTTGCAATTTCATCAAACGGACAAAATCTTGCTTGCGCCGCACTTTCGGCTTCCGACGGTGAAATTGAAACCAAGGTATATCTACTCAACATATATTCTGATGAAACCAAATGGGAGTATACGCTTAAAGGTTCTGCCGCAATTGACATTCATTTTGCCTCGGCAAACAGACTTTCGCTTCTTTGCAACAACAAAAGAATCCTGCTTAATTCAAAAGGCGAGGGCAGTATTGTTTCAAACAATGAATTTTCAACCGGGCTTCTCTCCTCTAACAGTGACAGTGACGGATATTCAGTAACGTTGACTTCGAAATTCGGTTCGTTCGGCGGATATGAAATCAAGAATTACTCTCCAAATAACACGGAAAACTATGCTTTTGAAACAAGCGAAAATGTCACTGCTGTTCTTTGCAACGGAAAGAGAACCTATATTTTGACTGATTCCGAAATTATCAGCATTAACTCTTTCGGCAACGAAAGCAAGCGAGTTAAGCTTGTAACTGCGGGACTCGGAATGTGTCTTTCCGGCGGAAATGTTTACTATTATTCCCTAAATAGTCTTTATAAAGGCTGATTATTTTTAATTTATACCGATAAAAAACCGATTAGCTGTTGTTAATTATAATTTTCTATGCTATAATCGTTAGAAGTCAAATAACCGCTGATTTATAAAAATGGATTGTTTTGTGGTCTGTTTGAAGATTAATTGTCTGATCGGAGGACAAAAATGTCATATATTATTGATATACTTCTTGTTGCCGTTTTGGTTTTGGTTGCAATTGTTGCGGCAAAGCGCGGTTTTTTTGCAACTTTGTTTGACCTTGCCGGATATGTTGTTTCGTTTGTTGCTGCAAAGATTTTCTCTTCTTCGTTCGCGCCAAAGATTTATACGCAGTATTTTGAAACGTATATACGCGAAAGGGTCACTGCTTCGCTTGGCTCTGTCGCTTCGGCGGATTACTCAAAGCAGATTGAAGAAGCGATAAGTTCGATTCCGGATTCGCTTTCCGGCGTTATGGAACTTATCGGCGTAAACAAAGAACAGCTTGTTTCTCAGGTTTCTTCTGCCGATATTTCGGGCGAAAACCTTGTCAAAAACATAATGACAAATATCGCCGAACCGATAGGCAATGCCGTTATCAGAACAATTTTGTTCATCGTTTTGACAATTGCTTTTTCGTTTGTTTTAAAAATTGTTGTTCGCCTTCTTGATAAGGTGATAAAAAAACTTCCCGCAATCAAGCAGATTAATTCCGGCCTCGGTTTTGTTCTCGGCGCGGTGAAGGGTATTCTTGTGGTAATTATTGTTGCGCTTTTGGTTGGTGTTATTGCCGGTCTTACTGGTAACGAAACATTCATCAATGCGGCGGATAATTCACTTATAATAAACACAGTAAAAGGACTTTTAAAATCAATCAGCGGATATGTTCCGGCTTGATTACAGGGGGAAATACTTATGATTAAAGATTTGTTCAAAGGCTGTCTCACAATTCCGAATCTTCTTTCGGTAATCAGAATTGCTCTCATTCCCGTTTTTGCGGTTATGTACCTTCGCGGAAATCAGCTTGTCGCGATTGCGATTCTTGCCGTTTCCGGTCTTACCGACCTTTTTGACGGAAAGATTGCACGACGTTTTAATCAGGTTAGTGCACTCGGAAAAATTCTTGACCCGGTTGCCGATAAGCTCACTCAAATTACAATCGCGGTTATTCTTTTCATTTGTTTCAGAAATTCTTCAAGCAGCATGATCAACGCTTTCGGTTGGGTTTTCCTTGTTTTCCTTATTAAGGAAGGAATTATGGTTGTCGGCGGTCTTGTAATGCTTCTTATGAATATTCGTCCCGGCGCTGCAGAAATCCCCGGAAAGGTTGCAACGTTCACATTTTACGGTGTTATGATTCTCGTAATCGCATTCGGTCCGGACGTGGGAGTTCTCACAAATCTTTGGACAATGCCGGACGTTCTTACCGGTATCTTGGTTGTAATTGCCGCTTGCACTTGTGTTTTCGCTTTTGCAAGCTATATGCCTGTAACCTACAGACAGTTCAGAGAACATTTCAGAGAAAAGAAGGCGCAAAAAGTTTCAAAGTAACAGGCTTTTTATTCAGCATTATTGTTTTCAAGGAGTACACAATGAAAAAAGTTGTTTGTAGCAGGTGCAAAAAACGTCCTGCTGTGATATTTATTTCAAAAATTATTGACGGAAAAACCGTTCCGGAAGGACTTTGCCTTCAATGTGCCATGGAAATGAACATCGGTCCCATTAAGCAAATGATGGACAGCATGGGAATTACGGAAGAAGACGTTGATTCGCTTTCGGAACAGTTCAGCAACATGTTCCCGGATTCGGATGAAGAGGACGGCGGCTTTGAAGCCGGCGGCTCTCCGACCATGCCGTTTTTGCAAGGCCTTTTGGGAGATCTTCAAAGCGGACTTCAGAACGGTCTTGCAAATATTCAGGGCGAACCGAGTGAAAAAGCAGAAAATGCCGAGCGGACCCCTCCGCCGCAAAACACCGAAAAGATGACACGCAAACAGCGCAAAGCTGCCGCAAAAAAGCGTAAATTCCTCAATCTTTACTGCACCGATCTTACCGCACGCGCAAGAGAAGGTAAGATTGACAATATCATAGGACGTAGCAAGGAAATTGCGCGAGTTACGCAAATTCTTTGCCGCCGTTCAAAGAACAATCCCTGCCTTATCGGTGAGCCGGGCGTCGGCA
>DKDD01000097.1:0-3341 GCA_002451715.1 Ruminococcaceae bacterium UBA6857
TAGCAATTTTTATTCTGCTGGTTATATCCGTTATTGCTGTTGAGAAAGCTTTTAAGTATTACATAAGTTCGCTTGTTTTTTCAGCTTGGATTGTAGAAAACAAATATGCACCACCCGAAGAGGAAGACATTCGGCGTCTTTCGGCTTGGGTAGTGCAAAAGATGTTTAAGAAGGACTGAGCGGTTGATTTAATCCCATGTATTGAGAAATAAGAGTATTCAGCTTCTTCAAGAGTAAGCATAACGTCGCGAACGCAATCAATATTAAGCTTCATGTGTTCACCTCCTTTCCGAGGTGAGTATAGCAGGAAAAGGAAAATTATTCAAGAATAATGAGGGCGAAGCCCAATATCCACCGCTAAACAAGGTTATCTTTGAAATGTTAAAAATATTCACAAAAGAAAGTGAGGTAAAAGGAATGAACGAAAGAGAAAAGCTTAAAAAGATTTTCGAGTATCTTTCTGAAAAGTTCTGCCATGCAAGAATTGAAGGACAGCTTGAAATTGTTGACCGAATGATTGAAATTTACAAGGTTTTATATTCAAAAGAATATAGAACAAGTGGCTGTGCTGTTAATGCAGACGGCCGCCCAAAAGCTTCGGCAACGGCGCGGGAAGCAAGCGGTAACGCTGTTAACACCGATAAGATTGTCGGTGAGATTGCCAACGAGCTTGCCACAAAGCTTTCGGCAACGGCGCAGGGGGTGAGCAGATGAAATTGGTATTTGCGCAAATTGCAATGTTCGGTTGGTTCTTAACCGCAGTGCTTTTTTTCATCAGGGCGAAGCTTGCGGAAATGAAAGCGGAAGCGGTTCTTTTACTGCTACATAAAAAGGGCGTTGACACAAGCGACGAAGAACTTGAAGAATGCGCAAGGGAAGTTGTTAGGCACACATTCAAAATAAACAAATGATATCCACCGCTAAAAATCAATTAGAAAGGGGCATGGTGCAGAAATGGCAAAGAAAGAAATTACTGATGAATATGTTCTTTCAAAAGAAAAACTCACGAGCCACGAAGCCGCGGACTACTTAGGCATTTCGTGGTGGAATCTCGCCGACGGACTGAAAGACGGGACATATACGTTCGGGACAGCCGTTACCGGAAGGGGCGGCAGGACGGTTTTCACGATTTATGCAAAGCAGGTTTACGATTTTAAACACGGGACCTACGATGTGAACAAACAGCAATATGCGGATTTGATTACATTACTCAAGGAAAACGCCGAGCAACAGAAAAAAATCGTAAAACTGATGAGCGCACTTATTCTTGAAACGGCATAAGAAAGGAAGATGAAACCATGTTCAGCACATTCGGCGGCTTTTTTGCCGCGTATATTCCGCTTGTGATTCTTGCGATCATCGGCATTATCAAAGAGGACAAGCTCATTGAGTTTGAGCAGAAGCTCAAAACAAAAATGAGGGCAGTTTTTGCTTTAAAAAGCGAAACGAAGGCAAAACAAGCCAAAAAAGAGGTACAAAAAGATGTTTTATAAAAAAGAATATCAAAAGGTTGTTGCGGAGCGCAACGCATGGCGCAACTGTTGCGTTGCACGCGACGATGAAATTAAAAAGCTTAATCGCACAATTCGGCAGTTGAAAGGCGTGTGCGACTTTCTTGAAAGGGATAACGCAAAGCTTCGCGCAAAAGAAAATGCGAAACCTCGCGAAAAGGAAGTTTCAACCTTTGACAAAATGAACTATCAGAAGCTGAAAAAGGCAAACGCCGAGTTGAATGAAAGGCTCAAGAGGGCGGAAATGAAGCTTTCGGCGAAAGACAGCACAGAAAAGTCGTTCAAAGACAATTGCTGTTTTGGACTTGCGTTCTTGGGAGAGACAGTGAGAGAACTCAACAAGCAGGACGAAGAACAGAAAAGGCGCGAAGGTTTTCTGCTCCACGCGGTTGAAGGATTAATGAATGAGGGCGCGGAGTTTTCGGCGCACGGCAGGTCTTTTTGGATTGACCTTTCGAATCCGAATAAAGAAGAAGTTCAGCCGGAAATCAGGAAGAAAGCGAAGGACAAAGAGAATGACAAATAATGCGATTTGCCCGTTTTGCGGACAGGCATTCATGCTCCGGGAAGAATTAACGGAAGAGCAAGCGAAAAAATATGCGCTTTCGGTTTGCGACTGCGGAAGTGCAAGGCAGTTTCGGGTCAAAGAAACCCAAATTCAGCAGGCGCAGGCAAAGCTTGCCGAGATATTCAGTTTTTCATTTACCGGGAGCGACGGTTCTGCCGCACAGGAAACGGACGGGAACTTGCTTGAAATTCTTTATAAACTCATTGAAGAAACAGTGAACGACAACGTTTTGAGCGTGGACATGAAAATTCCGGGAATAGGAAAGCTTCTATGAAGTCCGCCGGGGACGGCAAAATCCGAATAAAAAAATCGCTGACGTTCAGTTACAGCAGCGAGACATAAAAAAGAGGGCGACCGAAGCCGCCCGACGCCGATATTAAATATCGCCGAATAACACTTTCTATATTATATCATCTTTGGCGAAAAAGTCAACAACAAGCGCCGGAACAGCCGGCAACGCGGTTTTTTTTCAGCAATCCGGCAACTACAATTTAATATTTGATTATTCAAGTCTTATCTTAGAAGAATTTCTCTCTTGTTCGGCTGTTGGGGCAGACGGCAAGCCGAACGGCATGTGAATTATTTCTCGATTTTTAAACAATTGTTTTCCATGTTTTCACTCTATATATTTTTCCTGCCGGGTTGCATTCTCCTTTCGATTTTTTTTTACGCGTTGCCGGTTGTTCCGGCGCTTGTTGTTTTGATAAGGTTTATCGGTTTTCGGGGCGGCTTCTGCTTCTTTTGTTAAGGAAGAATTGAAGCATGAAAACAGTTAAAAAAAGAACATTTTCCGGTGCGGTTTGCGAACAGGAAGTTTTTTCTGTTTCCAACCGCACCGAAACCAAAAAGGCGAAACCGCGGCCGCCGCGATTCAAAACACCGGAGGAAAGAAAGCAGCACCGCGACAACATTTCGAGAAAACGGCACAGGCAGCTTGTTAACGCGAATTGCAGTCCCGCGACGCTTTACAGCACCTTAACATTCTCCGATGAATGGGAAGTGCACACGTTCAAGGAAGCGCGGAAAATCCGCGACAACTACTTTCGGCGGTTACTTCGCGCATATCCGAACGCGGTGATCTTTATCTATATGGGCCGCGGAAAGGGTACAAGCAGGATCCATTTTCACATGCTTTCGAATGGCATTCCGGAAAGCGTTATTAAAGGTAAATGGCACGAGGGCGACATTTTTCATTGCCGACACCTTCGGGCGCACAACTACTATGACGGCGTGGACTGCGGGTGCGATTACACGGGGCTTGT
>DKDD01000097.1:3390-9046 GCA_002451715.1 Ruminococcaceae bacterium UBA6857
GCGGATTACCTTTGGAATCACTGGACAAAGGAACAGGGCGGGCACAGGTGGAAAGCGACACGAAACCTCAAAGAACCCGACGAGGAAGCGCCGAAAGAGGTTAAACGGCGATACAGCGAGAAAAAGCCGCCGAAAGCGCCGCCGGGCTACAAGCTTGTTTCCGTTCATACAACGGAATGGGGCTACATGAATTTTAAATATGTTTTCTTCCCGGACGAAGAGGGAAAGAAGCACAAACGCGAATAGCGCCCGAGAGGGGCGCTTCGGAAGCCTTGTAAATATGTAAAGTTTTAGAACCGTTTTTATTAAAACGGCAGGTATTAGAAAATATTGAAATACTGAAAAGGAAGAAGGTGGGACACATGGAAAACGAAACGGCGTATGCACCCGGCGGAAAAGAGCGCGAGGAACTTGAAGCGGAATTTGAAAGAATACGCGAAGCGGCACTTCCACCGAGGACGATGCTACCCTCTGACCTTTCGGGTGAGGTTGTTGAAAAATGCTACAGTGCGCTTTGCGACGCGGCTGACAAATTCGGCAGTGGTATGTATACGAAAGAAATTTCTGCCGATATGGCGAATAGGGCAAAAAACAACTACATCAAAGCCCGCCGCGCGGAAAAATGGCACGGTGAACTTATTCAGAAAGACCATGAACGGTATATGCGGCAAGGGCAGACGTTTAAAAAACTCATCGACTGCGACGAAAAGACGGTGAGTCTTGAGGAATGGTTTGAATTTCTTCTTGAGTATATAGACTGCCACTACAACGAGGTTGAGGAAAAAATCCTGAAAGAGAAGTTCCGGGCCCTCATCAACAGAATTAATGAGGGCGCACCGAAAGCGAAAAAAAGCTCAAAAAAAGAAGTCCGGCACAAATACGGCGAATATCAAAATGTGCTTTTGACCGACGCTGAATTTGAAAAGTTGAAAGCCGAATTTCCGAGCGATTGTGGAGAACGAATTGAACGGTTGAGCGAATATATAGCTTCAACCGGGAAAAGTTACAAAAATTACCTTGCAACAATACGTTCGTGGGCAAAGAAGGACAAGCCGAAAGCGGTGAATAAGCAGAGCGTTTTCGGTTCTGACGCGTCGTATGACATAGGCGAATTTGAAAAGAACATTGCCGGATTGAAATATCTTGATGAAGAATAAAAAACGAAGGAGTATTTTTTATGAGCACAGAAAACAAATTGACAATGATTCCGATTGAAAGGCTTTTTCCGCACCCGGACAACCCGAGAAAAGACGTCGGAGACGTTACGGAACTTGCCGAGAGCATTAAGCACAGCGGAATTATGCAGAATCTTACAGTTGTTCCGCATGAGGGCGGATACAGGGTTGTTATCGGACACAGAAGGCTTGCGGCGGCGAAAAAGGCAGGACTTACGGAACTTCCGTGCATGGTAGCTGACATGAGCTACAAAGAGCAGTGCGCCACGATGCTTTCGGAAAATATGCAAAGAGTTGACCTTACTCCGATTGAACAGGCGCAGGGCGTTCAGATGATGATCGATCTCGGCGAAACGGTCAGCGACATTGCGGAAAAAACGGGTTTTTCCAAAAGTGCGATTGCAAAAAGGGCGAAAATCGCAAAAATGCCGTTTGAACAACTGAAAGAAGCGGAAAACAGGGGCGCGACACTTTCGCAGTACATCAGAATAACGGAAATCAAAGATGAGGAAGCGCGGGAAAAATGCCTTAAATATGCCAGAACGAGGGATTTTGAATGGTATCTTTCAAATGCCTTGCGTGCGCAAAAGGCGCGGCAGAATATGCCTGAACTGCTTGCGGAAACAGAAAAGATTGCCGAAAAGTTTGAGAGCGACAACGAACGTTGGAACGGCAAGAACGAACAAATTAAGCGCATTGAAGCCGCCGAATGGAAAGCAGGCGAAGCGTTGTTTGAGGGCTACGACGAAAACGAGAAATATTTCTTTTGGGCGGGCAACGATTATGTTGCGATTTACAAGAGAAGACCCAAGCAAAAGAAAGCCGAGCCGCTTAAAAAAAGCAAGAAAGAAATTGCCGCCGACAAGGCAAGGGTAAGACTTGCCGAGCTGACAGAAACGGCGTTTGAATTGAGAAAGGCATTTCTTGATGAATTTAATGCTTTTACGCCGCAGAACGAAAAAATCATAGATGAAGCGATAATGGTTTTTGCGGCGCATAAGGTTGTTTCTTTCAGTCCAAACGATTACGAATTTTTGAAAGAATGTGTTAAACCGTTCAAAGAAAACGACGGTTACACAGCCGCAATTTCGGATGTTCGGGCATGGTTTTACGATAACAGGAAAAAAGCAAAGATTCAGTTACTTCGGGCACTGTTCGGCGACAGCAAAAGCAACGGGTTTTATACGAAGCAATACGGCGAAAACATGCCGAAATATGAAAACAACGTTGCACTCCAAGCGGAATACAACGTTTTGGCCGAGCTGGGGTACAACATTAGCACGGAAGAAATGCGGCTGATGAACGGCACGCACGAAGCTTTTAAGGGTGGGGAAAAGTATGAAAAGGAATGAACTTTTAAAGGCACTTAAAAGGCTTAAAGTTGAAACCGGTTCGCTTGTTTGCTTAGGTTGTGGCCACGAACATAATTGTTCGATTCATGGCTGCGCGATAATTGAAGAAGCAATCAAAGCGATTAAAACACCCGATAAGGGCGAAAAAAAGCGCGGCTATTGGGAAAATTTTTACGGCGATTATTCCGTTGCCGAGTGCAGCATGTGCGGAGAAAAATTCGACGCCGAACACAGCGTGTGCAAGGAAGTTCGCAACATATGCGAAGCGGCGTATGATGATATTCAGCCAATGGAATGGTGGCACATATTCCTTGGAAAATACCGATATTGCCCGAACTGCGGTGCGGAAATGTGAATTTAAAATAATAAAAGCGAAAGGATTTTTTTAAAAATGAAATTTACTAAATCAGATTTGAAAAACGGAGACGTAATTTTGAGAAGAGACAGCAGAGTTGAAATTGTTTGTCTTGAAACGAAAACTCTGATTTCTCCGGACGGGTTTGATTATCTTGATGGGGTGGGCGAAGATTTGACGGAAATCAAATACCGTAATGTCGATTCTGACATTGTGGCAGTCCGCAGACCGACCGAACCATGGCACTGCCAGTTTTGCGCTTTTCGTGAGGAGATGGGCGACCTTGTTTACGAACGCGAAGAAGTTGAGGGAGAGTAAAAAATGATTGCTAAATTTTCCGGGCGCGTTAAGGCACTTATGAAAGAAAAAACATTACGCAAAAGCAGCTTACGGCGCAGATAGGTCTCAGCGTCGGGACGCTTCAAAACTATCTTTCGAACAAAAGCGAGCCTACTGTTTCTTCGGTACTGAAACTCGCGGCGGCACTTGATTGTTCAACCGATTATCTCTTAGGCAGAAGCAACGTTCGAAAAATCCCGCCGGAAGCGGAGTTTGCCGCAATGCCGAAGCGGGCGGCGGACGGTACGTTCAAATCGCAGGAAGAAATGCGGGCGCAGGCAAGGCTTAATGCGCGAAACCGAAAAAGCATGAACGAAAAGGAAAAAATCAGCTGCGAATACACCGGGCTTTCGAAAGAAGCTGTTCGGGCGCTGCACAGAACAAGGGCGTTCCAAATCAAGTGGGTAACGAACCGATGAGGGCAAGCGAGTACAAATTTCTTCCGACCGAGGAAGAAGAACAAACCATGCTTTTTTCGTGGGTGAGTATGCAAAAACACACCTATCCGGAATTAGATTTGTTATTTCATATTCCGAATGAGGGCAAACGGACGGAGCAGACCGGGGCGCGGCTGAAAGCGGCAGGACTTTCGAGCGGCGTTCCGGACATCTGCCTTCCGGTTGCAAAATGCGGGTACAACGCGCTTTTTATCGAACTGAAACGGCAAAAGGGCGGAACGCTTTCCGCGAATCAAAAACAATGGCTTGAAAAGCTTTTGAAAGCCGGCAACCTTGCGGTTCGGTGCAACGGTTTTGAAGAAGCGAAGAATGTTTTGATTAAGTACATCAAGGGGGAAATCTATGGATCTTCAACGATTGGAAAATCTAAGATATCTGAAAAAGGCTGTAGAAAGGTGCAAGCGGCAGATTGATGAACTGTGCGCTTCAATCGGCAGTTTATCAAGCGTTAAGCTCGGCGGCGTTCCAGGCGGCGGCAGTATGCTTTCGGTTCAGGAAAGAACGGTTGAACGGCTTGAAAAGCTTCGGGGGATTTATGCTTACCGCCTTGAAAAATATATCAGTGAAAAAGTTGAAGTTGAGGAATTTATCAACGGGATTGATGATGTGCTTATTCAGCAGATTTTTATTCTTCGGTTCGTCGAGGGGTACAAGTGGTTTCGGGTGGCTATGGAGATAGGTGGCGGCAACACCGGGGATGGCGTTCGCATGGCATGTAAACGTTATCTTGAAGAAATAAACACTCACGTGGGCGAATAGAAAAAGTGTTGTTCGTTTTGTTCGGCTTTTGTAATTATAATAATACTATAGGCGTTTGCGGTTGATGAGAGTCAGCCGCTTTTCTTATGCGGGGGTGATTGCGTGTATAAGAGTTGCAGCATTTGCGGCAGGGTTCACCGCGTCGGCGAGCGCTGCCCACAAAAGAAATGGCGCAAGCGCGAAGGCATGGACGAGGACGCTTTCAGAAGCACTTCGGCTTGGCAGAAGAAGAGAGAGCAGATTAAGCGGCGCGACCTTTATCTTTGCCGCTTATGCTTGGCCGACAAGGGGACACAGACGCGCGAAGGTTTTTGCTTTGGTGGGCTTAGCGTTCACCACATTGAACCGCTTAGCGAAGCGTGGGAACGGCGGCTTGACGATGATAACCTTATCACGTTGTGCGGCTATCACCACGAGCTTGCGGAGAGTGGAAGAGTGAGCAGAGCAAGGCTGCACGAGTTTGCGAGAGCAGATGTGTTCGGCAAGGAATGAGGGCGAACGGGCTGAAAAAGGCATGGGTGGGCGTGGATATAGCCCCCTATTGTTCATTTTTTCTTTTTAAGCAACTTGCCCCACCGACCGCGGCCACAAAAACGCATTTTTTTTTAGAAATGAAAGTTTTTTGAAAGGAGTTGAAGCGCATGGGACGACCGTGCAGTTCCGCGTATACTAAAATAGGGGCGGCGACGAAAGCGGAAACGGAGCAGCGAAAAAGGATTGAAAACGAGCTGAAAGGCGAGCCGAAAACAATCAAAAAAGCGCCGAAATGGCTAACAAGTGAGCAAAAAAAGATTCGAAAAAAGATTGTTTCGGAAGCGGAAAAGGTTCTTGCGGACATTGATTGCTATGTTGTTGACCAATGCGCAGTTGCGATTGACAGACTTCAAAGCATTGAAAAGAAAATCAACGCAGAGCCGGAAAAAATGTTTGACAAAGAGATTATTGCGGCGAAAAAGCAATATTCGGCAGAGTTTTTTCGCTGTTGCAGTGAACTTTCGCTGACGCCGCAATCGAGGGCGAAGCTTGCGCTTTCCGGCGCAAAGGAGCCGGAGCAAAACCCGATTTTGAAATTGCTCGAAGATGGCTAAGAAAAAGAAGAACAGGGCGCTTGTTTATTGCGAAAGAGTTGTTAAAGGGCAGGAAAAAGCGCCGAAATATGTTATTAAACAATGCGAAGAAGTTCTTCCGATTCTTCGGGGCAAAGATAAAAGGTACATC
>DKDD01000147.1 GCA_002451715.1 Ruminococcaceae bacterium UBA6857
TTTCAATGTGGGTATATCCCATCTCTTTGACATAGGGAACAAGCTCCCTTGCAAGGTCAAGATAGGAAAACGGACTGCCGTCCTTATATCTTCGCCATGAGCCGGCATGAACTTCATAGATGTTCATCGGGCTTTCATAGGGATTGGTTTTTTCGCGCGTCTTTTTCCAATCGGCGTCTTTCCAATCGTAACCGTCAAGCTCAAAGAATTTTGAAGCGTCACCGGGGCGCGTTTCGCTGTGGAACGCATATGGGTCGCATTTTGCGGCGGTTGTTTTTCCGTCGGGATAGGTGACAAGAAATTTATAGCTGTCGAATTGCTTAACGCCGGGAACAACGCACTCCCATGTTTGATTATCCGAAAGGCGATACATTTTGTTTTCGTTTTCGTTCCAATTGTTAAAGTCGCCGATAACGCTGACAGAAAAAGCATTCGGCGCCCAAACGCGGAAGGTTACGCTGTCTTCGCCGGGAGTTTTGTGTGCACCGAGATAATCATACGCTCGGCAGCCTTTTCCCGAATGGAAGAAGTAAAGGGCGGTTTCATCGCCTTTTTTTATTCTTTCTGGCATTTAAACACCTTCTTTTTTATATGGTTATCCTATTATGCTTATAATATCACCTAACCGAGAAAAAGACAAGTAGTTTTTGTTATTTTGTTAGAAACCTTCAAAAAGTTTTCCACAAAAATTGTGCAGTTTGTTAGAAGAGACGGTAAATCCGGAACAAAGTTCCATTATACGAAAAGTGAAGCGCAAAAAAGCACGGATTTTGGCACAGAAAACCTCGGCAAAGGTGAAAAATAATTAAAGCAGCCGTTCGGGTCTTTACCCGTTACGCGGCCGTTTTACTTATATGTTCATATGAAAAGGGACTGTTTTGAAGTCAGTCAAAACAGCCCCCTCGTTTTTTATTCGTACAGCGGATATTTTTTGCAGATTGCGTTAACACCTTTGAGAATTTCGTCCTTGCTGTTTTCAAAATCCTTTGCAGCAATGGCAATGAAGCGTCCGATTTCGCGCATGTCATCCTCTTTGAGTCCGCGCGTTGTAACCGCCGCCGAGCCGAGACGAACGCCGCTTGTTACCGACGGTTTTTGCGGATCGTTCGGAACCGAGTTTTTGTTGGTTGTGATATTGACCGCGTCAAGGCGTTCTTCAAGTTCTTTTCCCGTAACGCCGAGTGAACGAAGGTCAAGCAAGCAAAGGTGGTTATCCGTTCCGCCGGAAACAAGATCAACTCCGTTTTTGAGAAGTTCATTGGCAAGAGCGGCACAGTTTTTGACAAGCTGCTTTTGATATTCCTTGAAATCATCTTTGAGCGCTTCGCCGAAGCAGACCGCTTTTGCGGCAATGACGTGCATTAAAGGACCGCCCTGCGAACCGGGAAAAACCGCTTTGTTGAGCGCCGCGCCGTACTGAGCTTTTGCAAGAATCAAACCGCCGCGCGGTCCGCGGAGAGTCTTGTGGGTCGTTGTTGTGACAACGTCCGCATAGGGGACGGGAGAAATATGAAGTCCTGCGGCAACAAGACCTGCAATATGCGCCATGTCAACAAAAAAGATTGCGTCAACTTTCTTTGCAATTTCGCCGATGCGTTTGAAGTCGATTTCTCTCGGATATGCCGAAGCGCCGGCAACAATCATTTTCGGCTTGCAGTCGAGTGCAATTTTTTCAAGTTCGTCATAGTCGATATAGCCGTTTTCGTCAACGCCGTATGAGAAGAAGTTATAAAGCTTTCCGCTGTTGTTGACCTTTGAGCCGTGAGTAAGGTGGCCGCCGTCTGAAAGACTCATTCCGAGCACCGTGTCGCCCGGCTTGAGAAACGCAGAGTAAACGGCAAAGTTCGCCTGAGAACCCGAGTGCGGCTGAACGTTTGCATATTCGGCAGAAAAAAGCTTTTTTGCCCTGTCGATTGCGATGTTTTCAACAATATCGACGTATTCACAGCCGCCGTAATACCTTTTTGAAGGGTATCCTTCGGCATATTTGTTTGTGAGGACGCTACCCATCGCCGCCATAACCGCCGGAGAAACAATGTTTTCCGAAGCGATAAGTTCAAGCTTTTCGCGCTGTCTTTTGAGTTCAAGCGCCATTGCTTCGGCAACGGCAGGGTCGGTTTCGTTTATAAGTGAAATGCTGTCGAGTAAGTTTTGATACATTCTGTAACCTCCAAAAAAGATTTTGCACCGAGTGCTTTCGGGTTATGGATTATAAAATATAATTACGGTGGCGTTTTGAAAAAAACGCCGCCGTAAAAAGTTTTTTGTCTTTATTTAATTACATCCGTACCCATGTATTCGCGAAGAACTTCCGGAACGGTAATGCTTCCGTCGGCATTCTGATAATTTTCAAGGATTGCCGCAACGGTTCTTCCGATTGCAACGCCCGAACCGTTGAGCGTGTGAACAAGCTTTGCCTTGCTCTTTGCGTCTTCTTTGTAACGTATCGAAGCGCGGCGAGCCTGGAAATCTTCAAAGTTTGAGCAGGAAGAAATTTCAACATATCTTCCGTAAGACGGCATCCAAACTTCAATATCATAAGTTTTTGCGGAAGAGAAACCGATGTCGCCGGTACTGAGCGCAACAACTCTGTATGGAAGACCGAGAAGCTGAAGCACTCTTTCTGCGTCGTTGGTAAGCTTTTCAAGCTCGGCATAGCTTTCTTCCGGCTTTACGAATTTAACAAGCTCAACCTTGTTGAACTGATGCTGTCTGATAAGACCTCTTGTGTCGCGGCCGGCAGAACCCGCTTCCGCTCTGAAACATGCGGAATATGCGCAGTACTTGATCGGAAGTTTTGCTCCGTCAAGAATTTCGTCGCGGTGCATGTTTGTTACTGGAACTTCCGCGGTCGGAATGAGGAAATAGTCGTTTGTAAGTTTGAAAGCGTCGTCCTCAAACTTCGGGAGCTGACCCGTGCCGGTCATCGAAGCGCGGTTAACCATGAACGGCGGGAAAATTTCGGTATAGCCGTGTGCGGTATGGGTGTTGAGAAAGAAGTTGATGATTGAACGTTCAAGTCTTGCGCCGAGTCCTTTGTAGAAATGGAAACGTGCGCCGGTAACTTTTGCGGCGGTTTCCGGGTCAAGAATTCCGAGTCTTGCGCCGATGTCCCAATGAGCTTCGGCTTCAAAGTCGAACTTTCTCGGTTCGCCCCAACGGCGAATTTCAACGTTTTCGCTGTCGTCTTTTCCAATCGGGGTTGTCTCGTTCGGGATATTCGGGAACTCATACATAATGCTCTTTTGTTTGTTTTCAAGAGCGGTAAGTTCGTCGTCGTCCTCTTTGATTGCGTCTTTAACGGCATTCATTTCAGCCATAATTTCGCTGACATCCTTGCCCTCTTTCTTGAGCTGCGGAATCATTTTTCCGGCAACATTTTGGCGGGCTTTAAGCTGGTCTCTTTTTGCGGAAAGTTCGCGGCGGCGCGCGTCGATTTCAAGAATTTCATCAACAAGGGCATCCATATCCTTGTTTCTTGTTTTCATTGCCTTTTTAACAAGGTCAGGATTTTCTCTGATAAGTTTTATATCAAGCATAGTTAAAAATCTCCTTTGCACTTTAAAATATCCTATTTTTTGTAGTATATCACATTAATTTATGTTTTTAAAGGGTTATGCCGAAATTTTGTTTGCGAAACGGGGCAAAAAAATCTTTCTTTCTGCTTTCGGTCAGTTTGTGCTTTGCTTTTTAAACTTTTTTTCAATCGTCGGAAGAAGACCGTAAAGCGTTACAAAAACAACAACGACGGCAAAACCGGCAATTGCAAGTTTGCCCATTTTTTCGCCGCAAAAAATTGCAACGGGAATCGGATTAAAAATCGGTTCGATTGTGAGAAGAAGCGAACCTTCAACTTTGTCAACGCGTTTGATTCCGCGGCTGAACAAAATGTTTGCAAGACCATACTGAAAAATTCCGAGAACAAGTACCCAAATGATATTCGTTTTGTCGAACGAAAGGTTTTTGTCGAAGAACATAAACGGAAAGCAAAAAACAAGGCTCATGATATTGCTGAGATAAAGGCAGTCGTCGCTGTCGCTGTTTTCGTCGTTCATGATTATTATCTGCGCCGCAAAGGTTACGCCGGACAAAAGGCCGAGAACGTTTCCGGCAATCCTTGTCGGGTCAAGGCTGTCTGCAAACGAAAGAACGCAACCGCCGAAAACCGCAAGGGTAATGACCGCTTCGCTGAGTTTTGCCTTTCTTTTTTGAAAGATGACCGCATAAAGAAAAACAAGAATCGGTGCAATATATTGCAAAACGATTGCCGTTCCCGCCGTTGTGAGCTTGATTGCTTCAACATAAAGAATCCCCGTTGCACTCATTGCTACAGCACCGAGAATATTCGCTTTTGAAAGCTTTGCTTTGAAGCTTTTTTTGACAGCAACAAGCATAAGAAGCGAAATCAAGCTTCGCGCCGCCATGAGCGAAAACGAACTCCATGTGATTGATTTTACACAAACACCGGCAAGGCCCCAAAGAATCGCCGTTGAGGCGATGAGAAGCCGTCCGAGATTGTGCTCTTTTTTTGAAAGTCCTTCCATTTTTAACATCTCCGATGCAACCTATAAAGTCGAAATCCGTTTGGAACATTATAGCGGATAACGCATGACAAATCAAGATTGCAAAAATAAAAAGTAACCGCCCGGCGTCCAAACAGTAGCGATTACTTTTTTAATCTCATTTTATAGAACAACCGCTTAATGCAGTTCTCTTCTTTGTGTTTATATTATATCGAGCCGACCGATCTTTGTCAAGCGGTCGGTTTTTATTTTTAACAAAAACCGATCATTCCGCCGTTTTAACGGTATATGTTTTCTTTCCGCCGTGGCCGCCGAAAATCTGCCATGTTCCGGCGCCGAGCCGCGCAAAAATTGCCTTTCGCTCTGCGGCACAAAGGGCAGGGTCGGTATCGACCGAGGTCATGAGGATAGGCGCATAATGATTATACCTTGCCTGCGCGGCGGTCATGTCTTTCATGTTGACATAAACGTCTCCGCTGAAAACAAGGCGGTTTTCATAATCAATCAAAACCGATTCGCCGCGAAGATGTCCGCCTGCGCCCTGATAAAGTTCAAAATGCAGGTCGCCGAAATCAAACGTTCCCGTTCTTGAAAGCACACCGTCCGCGGTTTCTTTTTCGCCGACAACTTTAATCTTTTTCGGGTCAACGGGTGTGTATGATGTCAAAATCTTGCAGATTTGAATATACGGTTTGTGAAGCGGATTCTGTTCGCGGTAACCGTCGCCGTTTTCATATTCAAGGCGAAGACACCGGGCACTTTGCGCACTTGCATAAACCGTGTCAAATTCCGGAAGCAGACCGCAATGGTCAACGTCCGCATGAGTGACAAAAACCCGCTTTTGAATTTTATCAAATTTTGGAATGAGTTCGCGAAAAATGCGGTTCATCTCGTCTTTGCAATAAGCGTAGCCCGTATCAACAAAAAGATATTCTTCGCCGCTTTTGATTATTGCGGTATTGCTTCCGCAAGGCGGCTCAATCAGAAAAATTTCGGTTTTTTCGGTAACTTTGTGTCTTGAAATCCGCGGCGAAAAATCAGCTCCGCGTGCTTTTGAAAGAAGTTCGCAAAACCTGCTGATACTGTCAAAAGTACGGTACGGCGAAACGCCGGATTCGTCAAGCTGCTGCATTGCAAGGTTCGTGTTGACCAAAAGTGCCTCTCTTGAATCGGCAGAAATTTGCATGAGCGACGAAAGTTCATTGACAAAGTGAATGTAAAAAAGGCTGTTGTCATAAATTTTGTCTGCGTGGTTATAGTCGATTACACGAACATCGCAAAGCTTTTTTGCGGCGGAAAGAAATTCTTTGATTTTTTCCTCTTCGCTAACAACGATTCCCATTTTGAAATACTGAAAGTCCGAGCCGTTTTCCTGCGAACTTATGTATGAAATATTAAATGAAAATTCACTGATAAGTTCAAGAATGTCGGTAACGCTTCCGGGAACGTCACGAAGAGCAAATTCAAGCAAAATAACATTTTTCCCGTTGTCGTCGGCCTGAAGATAGCCTATTTTTGAAAGTTTTTCCGCCGCAAGCGCAAGCTGTTCGGGCGTGCCGTCCGCGTCAATAAAAAGCATGTGGGAATCCACCGCCTTGTTATAGCTTACACGGGTGATGTTTACTCCGATTTCAGCAAAGCAGCGGCTCGCTTTCAAAAATGCGCCGATATGGTTCGGCATAACCGTTACAAACGTTTTTTTCATGGAAAAACTCCTTTGCGCCTATGTTTTAAAACAAAAAACTCATATCAAAGCCGCTTCACATTGCAAAGCAATACTTCTTTTGCCAAAAGGCGAATTTCATTAAAAAAAGCACTCTCAAAGAAGTGCTTTTTTGGCACCCCCTGCGGAAATCGAACCCGGGGCTAACCCTTAAAAGTGACCGCGGTATACAGTTGCCGATTCACTTTCTGCGTCCGATAATTCAGTATTTCAAGGCTTTTTCGCCCTTTAAATTCTAAGACCGTATGCGAATTACTCCGTTTTTAACCATGTGATCGGACGTAAATCAGCAAGAAGTTCGATTCTTGAAAAACGGTCAAATTGTGCCGTTAAATGCATCTTTTTAATCGCCTGCTGCTCGGTTTGTTACCAAGCGCAGAGGATCAACATAAATATATCAGTTTACAATTCAAGGGAATTTTCATTCAGCAGAAACTCATAAAGTCCGAGATGAAGTATTCCGCCCTCATCCGTCCAAGATTTCATTGAGGTCTTGCTGATAATAATCTTCTTGAAAAAATCCTTTGTGTTCTTCAAAGGTCTGAGTTCGGTTTCAAGTTTTGACGGGTCAGAAACATTCAGTGCAGATTGAATATAGTATTTTTTAGAACCCTTGTTTACCACAAAATCTATCTCGCACTGTTTTTTTGTTCTTTTTCCGTCATTCGTTTCAACGATCTCTATAACACCGACATCAACGGAATACTCTCGGCACAGAAGCTCATTGTATATAATGTTCTCCATTATGTGCGTTTCTTCCTGCTGCCTGAAGTTAAGCCTTGCGTTGCGAAGTCCGATGTCGGTGCAATAATACTTTGACGGGTACTCAAAATACTTCTTTCCTTTTACATCGTATCGTTTCGCATTGCCGAACAGGAACGACTCAATCAAATAATTCAGATAGTTGGTAACGGTCGTACTTGAAACCTTGATATTTTTTACCGTCTGCAAGGTATTTGATATTTTGCTTGCATTGGTAAGCGAACCGACAGAAGAACAAAGGTCATCCGTTAATTCGCTGAGCACATCGGGCAACTCAATATCATAACGCTCCGCAATGTCTTTGAAATAGACCTCGGTGAAAAGAGTGCGCAAATAATTCATCTTCTCCGCATCGCTCTTTTTTGTTAAAACAAGCGGCATACCGCCGTACAAAGCGTATTCCTCATAGGCGTCGGATTTATCTCCGCCAACAAAGGAATAATACTCTTTGAAAGAGATGGGATAAACTCTAACCTCATCACCTCTGCCGCGAAAAGCGGTCAGCACATCTTTCGTGAGCATTTTTGAATTACTGCCCGTTACATAAATGTCAACATTGCGAAGCCGCATAAGGCCGTTGAGCACATTGTAAAGCCTGATGTTTTCGGGATTTTTAAGTTCATCTTTTGTGATTGCGTACTGCACCTCATCAATGAGAATGTAGTACATATCCGAGTTCACGATTTTTCCGCGAATATATTTTGACAGTTCATCGGGATCGCGGTACTTCACGAAGGTATCATCATCCAAGGCAATTGTAATGATCTGTTCTTCTTTTACACCGCTTTCGATCAGATAATCATAAAACAGGTTGAACAGCAGAAAACTCTTACCGCACCTTCTGATTCCGGTAATGACCTTAATCAGTCCGTTTTCTTTTCTGTCAATAATTCTGCTAAGATATTCGTCACGCTTAATAATGTTTTGCATCGCAGTCCTCCGCTTGCTTAAAACTTACGGGTGTTTTCCCCTGACTTTCAAGTGTAGTATACCACCGTTTTTGCAAAATATCAAGCATTCACTTGAAACTTAGGTGTATTTGCACCCAAGTTTCAAGGGAAAATTTAACATTTTTCCGAATATAAAAAGAGACTTTCCGACCTTTCGGAAAGTCTCTTGGCACCCCCTGCGGGAATCGAACCCGGGGCTGACCCTTAGGAGGGGTTTATTATTACGAGCTACGTGAGTAACAAGGTTCTCAAGCTATGCTTGAGGTTCTTATAACGAGCCGAAGCGAGTAACAAGGTTCTCAAACGAAGTTTGAGGTTCTTATATCCATTTAACTAAGGAGGCCGTGTCCCTTTTCCGAATGTAAAAAGAGACTTTCCGACCTTTCGGAAAGCCCCTTGGCACCCCCTGCGGGAATCGAACCCACAACTAACCCTTAGGAGGGGTTTATTATATCCATTTAACTAAGGAG
>DKDD01000032.1:0-1854 GCA_002451715.1 Ruminococcaceae bacterium UBA6857
GCCCGCCGCGTCGTCGCGCGTTTTTCCGACGACTTCAAATTCGGTATAATCCTTGACAATCACCATATGGCTGTGCCCGCCGCTGACAACAAGGCAAAAAAACGGCGGTTCAAGCTCTTGGTGCGTGATATAATTCGCCGCAATATGCGAACGAAGATGATGAACGGCAACAAGCGGAAGTCCCTTTGAATAAGCAAGGCTTTTTGCGTAATTCACACCGACAAGAAGTGCGCCGATAAGACCCGGCGCATAAGTTACGCCGACGGCGTCTATATCGTCAAGGGTCAACCCGGCGTCTTCAAGCGCCTTGTGAACCACTCCCGAAACGGCTTCCGCATGGCGGCGCGAAGCAATTTCCGGAACAACTCCGCCGTAAATTTTATGTTCTTCAACCTGCGACGCAATTACGGAAGAAAGCACCTTTCGTCCGTTTTCAACAACGGCGGCCGCCGTTTCATCGCAAGAAGATTCGATTGCAAGAATTTTCATGGTTATCATTCCTTAAAATATTTCGTCATTATAAGTGCGTTTTCGCGCGGTTCGGAATAAAAGTTTTTTCTTTCGCCCAAAACGGAAAAGCCGCGTTTTTCATAAAGAGCTTTTGCCGCTTCGTTGCTTTTTCTGACTTCAAGGCTCAAAAAAGAACATCCATTTTCGCGGCAGGCTTTTTCACACTCTTCAAGAAGTTTTTCGCCGATTCCTTTTCGCCTTTTTTCTTTTGTTACGGCAATATCAGAAATATACGCTTCGTCAAGGACAAAAGATGCGCCGATATAGCCGACGATTTTACCGTCTGTTTTTGCGCAGAGAAAAACCGAATTTTCATTTTCAAGACTTTCAACCAGCGATGTTTCGCTCCAAGGCGAAGAAAAGCACTCTTTTTCAAGCTGAGCAACGGCGTGAACGTCTTTTTTTGTCATTTTCAAAATGCTTATGTTTTCCACGCGGTCACTCCCCTTTTCTAATGCAATTGTATCATAGTTTTAATAAAAAAACAAGTAACAGTCCCCTTTAAGAGACTGTTACAAAAGTGCAATAACTCAAAGTTCACTTAGATGTTCAACTGCCATTTCAAAAATTTCTTTGACATGGTCGTCCGAAAGCGAATAATAAACGATTTTTCCTTCTTTGCGGTTTTTAACAAGGTTTGCTCCGCGAAGATATTTAAGCTGATGAGACACGGCAGATTTCGTCATGTTCAAAACAACGGCAATGTCGCAAACGCAAAGCTCGTTTTCATGAAGTGCCCAAAGAATTTTCATTCTTGTTGAATCGGCAAAGACCTTGAAAAACTCCGCAAGGTCAAAAATCAATTCGTCGTCGGGCATATTCTTTTTTGTTATTTCAACAAGCTCTTCATCAATATGGCTGCAATCGCAGCCCATTTCGGTTTTTCCCATTGGTTTTATGCCTTCTTTATTCATTAAACTGTTCCGATTGTATTATACACTGACTGATTATAATTATAGTCACTTTTGTTTTTTATGTCAACCTTTTTCAAGACGGCAGCGTTTATATTTCTCTTTTGTTGCGTTTCCGCCGCGAATATGGCGCTGCGCTTTGTTTTCGTCAAGAACAAGGCGAACACGCTCATAAAGATCATGGTCAATTTCTTTCAGCCGCATTGAAACATCGGTATGTACGGTTGATTTGCTCACATCAAAACGTTTTGCCGCCGCCCGAACGGTGGCTTTTGTTTCTATGATATATTTCGCAAGAGCCTCTGCCCTTTTTTCAACAAGTTCATTCAATAATATCCCTCCGTAAATAAGAAGCGTTAGTAATACTTATTTACAAAGGGAACGAATTATGACAAAGTTTATAATTTCAAAGCAAGGTAATCTTCCATATCAC
>DKDD01000032.1:1903-2587 GCA_002451715.1 Ruminococcaceae bacterium UBA6857
TTTTTCGAAGATAAAGCGGATGATGAGGGTGTCCTTTTTTGCTGATTGCGCCACAGGAGTACCAGATTGCGCCGTGATTTTTGCCGATTTCCACCATATCGCGAAGACAGATTTTTAAATAAGGACGCATTTCAACAATGTTTCCCCAAGCAGCCCAAACCGCCGGGTGTTCGCCCTCATAAAGTGAAAGCACATAATCGAACGCTTTCATGTTTTCGCGATGAAGTTCTTCGTTGAGTTCCTTATCCATATCCTGCGGCCTTGTTGCACGTTCGGCATAAACATTGAACATAATGAATGAATCAAAGCCGTTGCCTTTTGCAATACGCTCAACGGATTTAAGAGTGTTGTCAAGGTCATTCGGCGCAGCGGTTGACGGATTGATACCGATACAAATAAGCGGCTTTTTTCCCGTTGTTCCGAGTATGTATCGGTACTCCGCATAATGATTCGGAACATAAATCCAGTCTCGGACATCATATTCAATATGGTTTTGAATTTTTGATTCTTCAAGTGCTTTTTCAAAGGGTTCGATTTTTACCTTCTGCGTTTCCATGAGAGGTATATGCATTGTGTTACTCCTTCGTTTTATGCGTCATGATTATTTCTTTAATTTCGTCAAGATTCTCTGCAAAATATATACCCTCAAGGCGTTCTTTTGAAGAAAGACCTTTTTCGGTCATC
>DKDD01000026.1 GCA_002451715.1 Ruminococcaceae bacterium UBA6857
TATTTCCGCTAATATGCAATCAAGACGTGTAAGCCGGTTTTCGGCTCACACGCCCCGTTACAATTTTTAATTTTATACCATCAAAGTGTGTTTACACAAAATTTGAAGGAGAACCTTCATTTTTTGAACTTATATAATTTATCAACTCTGATGCTGTTTTATTAGTCAACAAACAATGCTCTTGATTAGTGCTATCAGTAACATAAAATTTTATCTTTTCATTTTCTTTAAGCGTTCCCTTTTTTCTGCAATCCAAAAGAACATTATAAAATAAACTTCTTTTATAATACAAGGTGATTGATTCTTCAATTTGCAATTTATGCGGCAAGTTGACTTGTACTCCTATGCTGCACAGTAATGGGTCGGCAACAATTAACATTTGTGAATTGTCATCAAGTTTAAAACCCCAGTTTTTAATTACTACATCTCGGTTACCTTCGTTTATAACGGTAATACTAACACAATAATAACATTTATTCCCGTTACCCATTACAATAGTTGTTTTGTCATCAAAAGATAATTTTATCTTTTTTCTATAACTAAACTTGGTTTGCCATAATGCAACAATAACCACTACAAAGGTTGCAAGTGCGCCTATAGTTCCCCCTATTGCTCCAAAAGCAGTCCAAAATAAATTCCAATCCATTAATATTCACTTCCGTTTAATATTAAGCTTTTTTACATACCATTTTGAAAGGTCAAGATTACATTGTATATAACATATTTTTGTTAACGCAAGTATATTGATAAATTTTATTGCGTCAATAGGTTTATCGGAAATCAATCAATATTTTTGGCGTAATATTTTTGCTTGGGACTGTTTGGTGTTTCCTTATTTGTAATATCTATTTCGCCTTTTTCGATAAGAGGCCTAATATATTTTTTTATTGCATAAGAAGCCGTAGAAACACCTAAATATTCTGCAATTTCGCTTCTTGTTTTCGGAACACGGCAAAACTCCAAAATTCCTTCTGTACTTTTATCGGAGTGTTCGATGTGTTCTCTGTCATTATAAAGCGTTACACAGAAATTACCTCTTCTATCCTCAAAAACAGGAGCGGGTAATCCGGCCTTTTTCATTTCTGTACGAATTGTAGGAATTCCCGAATACCTGTTTTCGGTAAGTTTCATCGTTTCCATCATTGTTGCCAATACAGGGTTGCGCGTATCAGGTTGGACTTTTCCGAGTTGGTCAAGTTTAAGTCTGCCATACAGCCCTCCCGGATTTTTTACTTCAAGCCGATTGCTGTATATTGTAAGTTGTATTGGCATTCCTTCTGTGTGCATACTATAATCCCTGTGTACTATAGCGTTAACAATTACTTCTCTGACAGCAGTCATTGGATATTCAAAACTATCAGTTCTTTTTCCTGTTTGTGGATTAATGGTCGTACTTACCCTCATATTATTTCTTACAAACTGAATAGCCGAATCAATCATATCCGATATTGAACCCTCAATACGCTTATTATCAACAAACCGTTCTCCGTTCTTTCCGAGTTCTCCCATTTCGGTTCCGTAAATTGCTGTTGCTATTATTGAAAGCTGAGGAAAAAATGACTGTGGATATATACCAAACATTATTATGCTTGAAATTGTCAATTTTCCATTTTTAGTGATACTCATCAGTTCGTTAAACTGCTTATCGGTAACAGTTGAAATATGTGGCTTATCCCTTTTGCAATTTATTTTATATTCTTCAAAAAGAGCCATATTAATAACATCAAACGAAACACCCTCAATCGTTCTTACGTCATCTTGATATTTTTTTCGATATGCTTCATAACTGTAAATTTCGTAATCAGTCATTTGTTCATCTGCATCTCCGCACCGAATATATGAACCTGTAATCCTTCCTTTGCCTTTATAATAGCATGGCCTTTCTGAAATTTCCATGCCTGGTATTTCAGCAGAAAGAACAAATTTTTCGTCAATTTTACTTATAGTTATAAGCGGTCTTACAATCGGCTCCATACTCTTGCATTGATTGTTAATTTGTGATTGTAAATCCTGAGCATCATAAACACCAACTAATGAATAATCACTTTTTTCGTCTATTCCAAAAACTATTATTCCCCCGTCATCCTGGTTAGAAAAACTTGAAAGTGTATCATATAATTTTTTTGGACAACCATCTTTAGCCGCCTTAAGTTCGATATTATTCGATTCGTGTTTATCAAGCATAATTTGTTTTACTAAATCCTTAAGTTCATTAGGTTGCATAACATCACCTCGTTACTAATATTATATGCAACTTTTCAAAAAATTCAACCAAGTTTTGAAATATTTTGAAAAACTTTTGAAATTTTATCTCAACTTTCAAACTTCGTGCAAAACTTTTGAAATTATTTGTCAATTTTTCAAAGTTATAAAGCATATTTTAAAACTTTTTTGATTAACCTTTTCAATCGTTCACTCAATAACGTTATATTATCAACATAGCATTATTCAATTTGCGATTGTGCCATATTTAGCATCAAGCCATACGCTCAAAATTTGTTAATAAGGTGTGTATAATTTGTGAATTTTCTTCCTTGGCAAGGATGAGGTCACCAGTTCAAATCTGGTTAGCAGCTCCACAAACGCAAGAACGCTCAAAGCCTTTATTTATAAGGGTTTCGGGCGTTTCTTTTTTTTGCCTTTTAACCTAACAGCTCCCCTAAAAAACCAGATCTCGGAATGAAAATGAGGGCAAAATTCAACCTTTTGTGCAACTTTTTTTTGCAACTCACACGGCATAAAGCGCTTCAACCGCTTCTGTTGTTTTGGCAGGTGTTCCCCTGCCGTTAACATAATGTTTGAAAGTCATTATCGGGCTTGTATGTCCTGCCGCTTTTTGAACAGCCGAAACAGACAGCGCCCTCATTTTTGAAAGCTCATCTGTTACCGAAACAAATAACAGGCAAAAGAAGAGTTGCAATACTATCAAAAAATCGGTGTCAGGGTCAAGATACTTGATATTCCCACCACAATGGCAGATATTCAGCCGGGGCAGGAATGGATAATCGACATGATTAACGACATCATCATTGAGGTACTTTCAAGTGTTGCTGAAAATGAGCGGCAAACAATCAGACAGCGACAGCGTGAAGGTTACGATGCAATGAAAACAACCGCTGACGGAAAACGAATCAGTAGCAAAACAGGAAATGTTGTCGGCAGACCGAAAGCTGCTTTTCCGGCAAACCGGAATGAAGTTTATCATCAATGGGAAAACGTCAAAATCACAGCAAGTAAAGCTATGGAAATGCTTAATCTTAAAAGAAATACTTTTTACAAGCTTGCAAAGGAATATACGGAAAATAATCCATGAGAGCAAAAGAAAAGCAACGGTTTTTACGCCGTTGCTTTTTGTGTACGGGGGTATATTACATCTTGGTTCGATTATGATGGCGGTGGAAAAGGGTAATGTGAGGGTGTTCACTGTCGGGGGAATTTTAGGTTCTCACTCAAATTTTGTGCAAACACACCTTAATGATATAAAATTTAAAATGGTGCCGGAGCGTGTGAGCCGAAAAGCGGTTTGTACGCTCCTTAGTTTTGTATTAGGAAGTCTTTGGTGTGTGTTATGGGAGGCTGTCACTATCCCTTAGAGTAGAAAAAGCACTTCTGACTTTATACTTTTTACTTGTTTTTAGTAAAAACTCTTGATTGCTCGAATGTTTTTAGATATAATAACAGTAAAAGGGGGTTGTAACATGATTGTCAGACCATACTATTTGGATTTGCTTAAAACGTATCGTGATGTTCCGCTTGTTAAGATACTTGCCGGTATACGCCGTTGCGGTAAATCTACGATTTTGGAAATGCTCAAGGAAGATTTGATAAAAAGCGGCATATCAGCCGACCATGTAATCAGTATGCGTTATACCTCGGAGGATTTTGATGACGGTATGACAGATAAGGATATGTATAACGGAATCAAAAATAAGATGACCGATGGTAGTCGATACTATCTTCTGCTCGATGAAGTTCAGGAAATTAACGGTTGGGAAAAAGCTGTAAACAGTCTGCTTGAAAATACCGATACTGATATTTATGTAACCGGTTCAAACTCAAAGCTGATGTCAAGTGAAATTTCTACGTATCTTACGGGACGCTATATTTCTATACCTGTGTTCACTCTTTCATTTTCCGAATTCATTGAGTTCAAAAAGGAAAGCGGAAGCGCATCGAAAGATCTTTTAAACGAGTATATTCGTATTGGTGGTTTCCCTATCGTGGCGCTGGGTAATTTTGATGAGCGTTCCGCATATCAGATCATAGAAGGTATTTACAATTCTGTTGTTACAAACGACATTACAAGACGGCACAATATAACGAATTTTGATTTGTTTAATCGTGTAGTGAAGTACATTGTTGAAAATGTCGGAAGAACCTTTTCCGCTAATGCGATTGTTAAATTTCTCAAAAGCGAAGGCCGTTCTCTTTCGGTGGAAACGGTATATAACTATTTAGAGTGGCTTGAAAAAGCGTTTGTTATTTATCGCTGTCAACGATATGATTTGCAAGGTAAGTCTGTTTTGAAAACACAGGAAAAGTTTTATCTTGCCGATGCCTCCCTTAAATACTGCATAATGGGGTTCAATCCGAAATCCGTTGCGGCTATGCTTGAAAATATTGTATACTTTGAGCTTCGCAGAAAAGGATATGACGTTTATATCGGAAAGAAAGATACAAAAGAAATCGATTTTGTTGCCGTATGCCGAGACGAGCGAATCTATGTTCAGGTCTGCCGCAATCTGCCCGAAGAATCCGACAGAGAGGTTGCTAATTTGCTTGAGATTAAGGATCACTATCCCAAATATGTTGTTACGCTTGACGATCTCGCTGGCGGCAATGTCAACGGTGTGAAAATTGTACACTTGACTGATTTTTTGTTGTCTGAGACATATTAAGCGGTTGTAAAAGTATAGTCTTTCTTTGGCAATAATTCCGTATTTTTATCTTTTACACATAAGTAAAACCGGACGTCAAACATGAAACTGTTTGCGTTCGGTTTTGCTTAAATAATATTCAAATTCAAAAGTGCACTTTGATTGATTGAAAAAAGCAGGTCAACAATTGTGGTTTCGTCAACCGAGTAACCGGAACGTATCCACTGAATTATAATTCCCGTGTTGCCGTTTAAAACATACGATATGATGTATTGCTCAAGCTCCTTAGAAAACTCCATTCTCAGATTTTCAACAAATTGAATGATCGACCGTTGCATAAAGCGCGAACGAAAATCAGGGTCGGCACTGCTGACCAAAAGGGTGCGGAAAGGTTTATCGTTTTCTTTGATGTATTGAAGAAACGATAAAATATACTTGTGTGCGCCGGCATCGTTTTCTGCACCGATTTTTTTGAGGTGTTCTTCGGTTGCTTCAAGAAGCTCATTTTCAATTTCAAGAAGCAAATCTTTCGGCTCGTTGTAGTGTGCGTAAAATGTTGAACGGTTAAGCTCTGCTCTGTTGCAAAGCTCTCTTACGGAGACTTTGCTGACAGAGCCTTTTTCGTTGAGGAGATCCATAAGCGCATTTTTAAAAAGCATTTTTGAAAGCCGCGTTCTTTGGTTGTTTTTTGTATTCATATTATCCCACCATTTTTTGGTTAATCTGTCGGTTTAAAAGCAACAATTATGCAAACTGATGATTGTTAAGCCGACAACTTGTTGATATAATAAAAGTGTAAACAAAAACTGCTCAAATGTCAAGCCCGAATTTGAAAAAAGCGGATGCCGGCATGGGTGGCTAAAAGGAGTTCAATTAATATGGAGAAAACAGATTTCTTTGAAAAAAAGGTATTTCATTCCAAAATCAAATCGCCTGATGTAACAAAGAGTGAAAAATGGCTCGGCTATCTTCTCGGTCCCGCAGGCGCACTGCTTCTTAATGCGGTGCTTGCAACTTATCTTAATGTCTATTATACCGATGTGCTTAATTTGACAACGATTTGGGGCGGTGCCTTCCTTACGATTTTTCCAATCATCTCAAAAATTATTGATGCAGTCACAAACGTAATAATGGGATACATAATTGACAGAACAAAAACAAAAGAAGGAAAAGCAAGACCGTGGCTTTTGCTTTCCGCTCCGCTTATGGCTGTTACGGGAGTGCTCTTGTTAGTTGTTCCGAGCGGCAACGAAACAGTTCAGGTCATTTGGGTCATGCTTTCCTATAACCTTTTCTACTCTTTTGCGTATACAATTTTCAATATGAGTCACAACCTTATGGTTCCGCTTTCAACAAGAAATACCGAGCAGAGAGGTTCGCTTTCTGTCTTCAATCAGATTGCAACAATCATGATGAGTGGAATTATTGTTGCACTCATTTTCCCTATGGTAGTTATGCCGATGCTCGGCGTTGACAAGTCAAAGTGGATTGTAACAATGAGTGTACTTTCGGTGCTTGCTCTTCCACTCACACTTCTTGAATATTACTTTACAAAAGAGCGAGTCACCCTTGAAGACGCAGACGTTTCGGAAAGAGAGAAAATTCCATATAAAAACATGATAAAAGCAATTTTTACCGATAAATATATGGTTCTAATTTTGCTCTATTTTTTGATTTATACAACCGGTGCGCAATTTAAAAACCTCGGTCTTGTATATTTCTGCAACTATGTTCTCGGCACTTACAATGATGGCAAAACACAAACAATGATTTCCGTTATCGGCGGTATCCCTATGGGTATCGGTATATTTGCGGTTTGGCCGCTTGCAAAAAAGTTTGGAAAACGAAATCTCACAATGGCGGGTTTTGTGCTTTACGCAATCGGCAGCGCGATTTGTTGGATATGCCCTACAAATATGGTGGTTGTTCTTGTCGGTCAGTTTATCAAAAATATCGGTGGTTTGCCGTGCTCATATGTTTTTATGGCGATGTTTGCGGACGTTCTCGATCACATGGAATGGAAGCATAATTTTCGCTGCGACGGCGGTGCAATGTCAATTTATAACATCATTGCCGTAACGAGTGTAGGCATCGTTACCGGTCTTTTTAACCTGATGCTTTCAAAATGCGGATATATTGCTCCGACACTTGTTAACGGCGAAACCGTTGCCGCTGTTCAAAACGCCGCAACAAAAAGCGCAATCACGTTCTCTTTTGTCGGCCTTGAAACAATCACAGCGATTATTCTTGTTGTCATTCTCGCTTTTTTGAACGTTGAAAAGAACATCAATAAAGAACAGGATGAAATCAAAGCAAGGAAAGAAAACAACGGCGAAGTCGCTTCAAAATAACTTACGGAGAAAAGTCATGAAAGCAATAAATTTAAAAACAGAATACCTTAAAAACCCTTTGGGAATTGATTTTGAGCATCCCCGTCTTATGTGGAACTGCGAGGACGGTGTTACTCAGACGGCTTACTTAATCGAAGCTGTTGCACCTGACGGCAGACTCCTTTGGAACAGCGGAAAAGTAAATTCTTCAAAAATGACCTTTATCCGTTACCCGATACGTTGCAAGTCAAGAGACAGAATATACTGGAAGGTAAAACTCTGGGATGAAAACAACAATGAGGGCGAATGGTCTGAAACCGCATTCTTTGAAACAGGACTCAGAAAAGCCGAAGACTTTAAAGCAAAGTGGATAACCGGGAATTATACCGTCAATAAAAACGAACGCTATCCGGTTGATTGTTTCAAAAAGACCTTTTCCCTTTCGGACGAAGTTTTAAGCGCGCGACTTTACATAACTGCCTGTGGAATTTATTCCTGTTCGGTTAACGGAAAAAAGGTTTCTTTTCCGTTTGCGCCGGGAATAACCGACTATAAAAAACGAATTCAATATCAGATATATGACGTGACAAAGCTTTTAAAAAAAGAGAACGTGATTTCCTGCTTCCTTGCGGACGGCTGGTACAGAGGTTCTGTCGGCGCATGGGGAATCCGTAATCAATACGGAACGGAAACAAAGCTTTTTCTTCAGCTTGAAATTACATATAAAAACGGAAAAACCGAAAGCATACTTTCCGATAAAACATGGGATTGGTCAAACGACGGAGCGATTCTTTTTGCCGATAACAAAGACGGCGAAATTGTTGACGCAAGAAAAAGTCCAAGCTATTTAGGCAAGGCAAAAGAAACCGTTTGCACCGTTGTTCCGACTGCGTCAAACAACATTCCGATTGCGGAGAAGGAGACGTTCAAAGGAAAACTTTCAGTAACCCCATCAGGCAAAAGACTGATTGATTTCGGTCAAAATATTGCGGGCTATGTGTCATTTAAAGTCAAAGCAAATGCAGGACAAAAAATGGTTCTTCGCTTTGGCGAAATGCTTGACAAAAACGGTGAACTCACGCTGAAAAACATTCAGTGCGTGGGCAAGAAAAAAACAACGCCGCTTCAAAAAATCGAATACACCTGCAAAGACGGCATAAACGAATATAAGACGACCTTTGCGATTTTCGGCTTTAAACACATGGAAATTGAAACGGATATTGACCTGTCTGCCGAAGATTTTACGGCAATCGCCGTCTATTCCGACATGGAGGAAACAGGATTTTTTGAAAGTTCAAATGAACTCCTCAATAAATTTGTCGAAGCAACAAAGTGGTCAACAAAAAGCAACAGTGCCGACCTTCCGACCGATTGCCCGACGCGTGAACGTCACGGCTGGACGGGCGACGCGCAGATTTTTTTCAAAACGGCAACCTATCTGTTTGATTATGCGGCTTTTTCCGAAAAGTATCTCACTGATGTCTATGACTGGCAGAAGAAGAACGGAAAACTTCCGCAGATTGTTCCGCCGGGAGGAGTGGACTTTTATATGTCCGCAATGAACGGTTCTGTCGGTTGGGCAGATGCCGGTGTGCTGATTCCTTATAGACTCTGGAAGCAGTACGGCGATAAAGGCATACTTGAAAAGTACTATTATAAAATGAAAAAGTATGCTTCGTTCATGCAAAGTCGCTGCGGAAAGTTTTATCCTACCGCAAAGCCGCTTACGCTTGAACGAAAGTACCGCAAGTATCTTAACAATTTCGGTCAGGCATACGGCGAATGGGCAGAGCCGAAAGACGTTGTTCCTCAAAGCGTTTGGACTTGCATAATCACTCATCCCGAAACCGCAACTGCCTATACAAGTTATGTAATGGAATGTATGGCGGAAATTGCAAGTGCGCTTGGAAAAACGGACGAAGCAAAAGAATACAAAGCCTTTTCAAACGGCTGCAAGGAATCGTACCGCGCACTTATGAAAACAAAGCAGTATTCGCTTGACACCGACAGGCAGTCTCAACTTGTCAGAGCGTTATATTTTGATATGCTTGATAAAGACCAAAATGAGTACGCAAAAAAGCGCCTTATCAAAGCGCTCGAAAATTACGGCTGGCGGCTCGGAACAGGTTTCCTTTCAACCCCACTCATACTATATGTCCTTGCCGATATTGATGTTGAAGCTGCATATAAACTTCTTGAAAACGAAGAAATGCCCGGCTGGCTCTTTATGACGAAAAACGGAGCAACAACCGTTTGGGAATCATGGGAAGGAACGGCGGCGCAAGGTGGTATAGCTTCGCTCAACCATTATTCAAAGGGAGCTGTTTGCGAATGGCTTTTCGCTTCAATGTGCGGAATCAATGTTTGCGGCGAAAATCATTTTATGATTAAACCGCAGCCAGGCGGACACTTCACCTTTGCGAAAGCAAAATATAAAAGCATTTTCGGCACTGTAAAATCCGGTTGGGAAAGAAAAGACGGGAAAATGGTTTTCACTGTTGAAATTCCGTCAAACTGTACCGCAGATATCGTTCTTCCGAACGGAATAACCAAAGCGGTAAGAAGCGGAAAACATATATTTTAATGTATATAACTATTTGAAAGGACTTTTATTATGAACGGAAAATATAAAAAAGCAATAATCGCCGTTGCGGTTGCAATTGCAATCTTTTTTTGCGGCTATTTTCTCAGTATTACAAAAGGGATTAACATCAGTGTAAAGGTTAACGGCGGTGCGGCTAACACAAATCTTGTTCAGGGTCAAACTGCTTCGACGGTTGTTGCTACAGTTGCTCCGGAAACAACGCAGGCAGTTTCAGCTGCTTTGACGGAATCTAAACCTGCTGAATCAAAACCGGCCGAAAAAACCGAAAGCATGCCGGCATCGTCTGATTCATCGAGCATGAGTACCGAAAAAATCGTTGAGCTTTATAACACTGCCGCAAATAAAGTCAAAACCGAAGCGACAACACTCACAAGAAATTATAAGAAGCTTGAAAGTCTTCCTGAATATCTTGAACTTCCGTCCGCAATTCAAAGCATCGGCTCAGCGGCAATCGGACAGTTTGTTAAGGGCAGTGATACACCGGAATCATGGACTTCAAAGGAGGATATGCAGATTATTTTTCCTGTCGGAGGAACCGATTATACTTCTCATTTAACCGCAGATATGGTTGAAAGCGCAACCTGTACCGATAACGGAAATACATATCAGATTGAATTGAAGCTTTATGACGATAAACTCACAAGCCCCGAAAAAGGTCAGGGTTATGCCGGCGTTTTCAATACTGTTACCGCTTCGTCAATCACAAGCGTTAACATTCCGACTGTGACATTCAACACAGTTGATGTTAACGGAATAAACGGTTCGGTTTCCTGCACAATTGACAAAGCCTCTCAAAGAGTTACGGAAATCACGTTCAGAAACACCGATATTCTAAAACTCAATGTAAAAGTAGTTTTCAGTGCAGTTGACGCAAAGCTTGCGCTCGCTTCGGAAGAAAACTTCTCAATTCAGTATTAAGGCGGAATCATTTTGAAAAAGTATTATCTTGCAATCGACATCGGCGCATCTTCGGGACGGCACATTTTAGGCAGTCTTGAAAACGGAAAACTGAAACTTGAAGAAATTTACCGTTTTGAAAATTTTATTGAAAACGAAAACGGAAGTCTCGTTTGGAATTTTTCGCACCTTTTAAATGAAGTCAAAAACGGTCTTGCCAAATGTAAAAGAATCGGTAAAATTCCAAAAAGTGTTGCAATTGACACTTGGGGCGTTGATTACGTTTTACTTAATGGAGACCAAAAGGAAATCATGCCGTGTTTTTGCTACCGCGACGAAAGGACAAAATGCGTTATCGACGAAGTTGAACATATAATTTCGCCGATTGAACTGTACGCTGCGACAGGTATTCAAAAGCAAAATTTCAACACTGTTTATCAGCTTTATGCGGATAAAAAAAGTAGCAGGCTTAATCAAGCCGAACACTTTTTGATGATGCCGTCATATCTTTCATTCAAGCTTACCGGAAAAATTAAAAATGAGTATACAAACGCAACTACAACGGGTTTGGTGAACGCAAAGAGCAAAACTTGGGATGAAGACATAATAAGTAAGCTTGGATTGCCGAGAAAACTGTTTGATACACTCTGTGCACCTTCAAACGTTATCGGCGAATTTTCAAAGGAGGTTCAAAACGAGGTCGGTTTCAATTCGGTTGTTCTTTTTGCACCGAGCCATGACACCGCTTCAGCGGTTGTCGCTTGTCCGATGGGTGAAAACGATTTATATGTTTCATCCGGTACGTGGTCACTTATCGGAACGGAAACAGCAGAGCCGATACTCACCGAAAAGGCAAGAAAAGCGAATTTTACCAATGAGGGCGGAGTTAACTTTAGGTTTCGCTTTCTAAAAAACTATATGGGTATGTGGCTTTTTCAAAATATCCGCAAAAATCTCAACAAGTCAATGACTTATGACGAGATGATGAGCCTTGCCGAAAGTACGAAAAGTTTTTCATATGTTGATGTTAACGACAGTTCGTTTGTTGCACCCGAAAATATGATTGAAGCAGTTAAAGCATATCTCAAAATGCCGGAAGCAACCCTCGGTTATGTTCTTAATTCGGTTTATCATTCGCTTGCAAAATCCTATAAGGACGCGGTTGATGAAATCGAAAGTATAACCGAAAAAAGCTTTTTTGCAATTCATATTGTCGGCGGAGGTTGCCGCGATAAATACCTCAACCGTCTTACCGCCAAATACACAGGCAAAAAAGTAACTGCCGGTCCGATAGAAGCTACCGCAACCGGTAATATTATTTCGCAGATAATTTATGATGAGAAAATCACGCTCGAAGAAGCGAGAAGAATTGTTATTAATTCATTCGATATAAAGGAGATTTAAAATGTCCTACAAAGAAGCAAAAGAAAAATACGCATCGTTTGGCGTTGACACCGAAAAAGCGATTGAAACACTGAAAAATGTTCCTGTCTCCCTCCATTGCTGGCAGGGCGACGACGTTGTGGGCTTTTACCAAAAGGGCGCTCTTTCCGGAGGAATCCAGACCACGGGTAACTATCCCGGCAGAGCGCAAACGCCGCAGGAACTTATGCAGGATATTGACAAGGTGATTACCCTTGTCCCCGGAAAAAGCAAACTTAATCTTCACGCTTCATATGCGATTTTTGAAGAAGGAAAGTTTGCCGACAGAAACAAGCTTTTGCCGAAACATTTTTCAAAGTGGGTCGAATTTGCAAAAGAACGAGAAATGGGAATCGACTTTAACCCGACTTTCTTTTCTCACCCGATGGTTAAAGATAATCTTACACTTTCTTCGCCGGACGAAGCGGTTCGCTCCTTTTGGGTCGAGCATGGAAAACGCTGTCTTGAAATTGCGGAATACTTTGCAAACGAGACAGGCATTCCCTGCGTGATGAACATATGGATTCCCGACGGATACAAGGATATTCCGGCCGACAGACTTTCGCCGAGAGCAAGGTTCAAAAAGAGCCTTGACGAAATTCTTTCTGTGCCGTATGATAAAAGCAAGGTTTTCGTAACGCTTGAATCAAAGGTTTTCGGAATAGGACTTGAAAGTTATACTGTCGGATCTGCCGAATTCTGCATGAACTATGTTGCTCAAAACGGTATCACGCCGCTCATGGACAACGGACATTATCACCCGACAGAGGTTGTCAGCGATAAAATTTCATCAATGCTGTTGTTCAATGAAAGGATTGCTCTTCATATAACACGCGGCGTTCGCTGGGATAGCGACCACGTTGTTATTTTCGACGACGAAACAAAAGAGATTGCGAAAGAGATCGCCAGGGCAGACGCACTTGACCGCGTATTCATTGCAACGGATTATTTTGACGCATCTATTAATCGCATTTCTGCGTGGGTGACGGGCATAAGAAGTGTTCGCAAGGCGTTGCTCTATGCACTGCTTGAACCAAGTGCCAAGATGAAAACACTTCAGAAAAACGCAGATTTTACTTCACTTATGGTGATGCACGAAGAGCTTAAAACAATGCCGTTCGGTGATGTTTGGGAAGAGTACCTCAGAAGAACAAATACTCCTGCCGATTATCTGACAGAGGTTAAGAAATATGAAAAAGAAGTATTGGAGCAAAGAAAATGAAGGACATTTTAACTGCACCGTTTTTAAAAGAAATGTGCGAAACAACGGCTAATATGTATCGTCTTGGTTGGGACGAGCGCAACGGCGGAAACATCAGCTACTTACTTGACGAAAGCGAAGTTTCAGAGTATCTCGACCTTAATAACGTAGTCCGAACTATCCCGACGGGCTTTAAAGCCAAAGACTTAATCGGAAAAATTTTTATTGTTACAGGAACCGGAAAGTACTTCAAAAATGTTGAAAAAGACCCGGAAAACAACCTCGGCATCATTCGCATTGCAAATGATGGAACAACAGCAGAGCTTCTCTGGGGCTACAGCGACGGCGGAAAGTTTACATCCGAACTTCCGTCGCATCTTATGAGCCACATGGCAAGACTCAAGGTTGACCCGGAAAACAGGGTTGTTATGCACTCCCACCCGACAAACACACTTGCGATGAATTATGTTCACGAGCTTGACGAAAAAAAGTTTACTCATACACTTTGGGAAATGTGTACCGAATGTATTGTTGTTTTCCCGGACGGAGTCGGTGTCCTTCCGTGGATGCTTTGCGGAACAAACGAAATCGGCGAAGCAACGGCGAAAAAGATGGAAGAATTTCGCCTTGTTGTTTGGGGAATGCACGGAATTTACGGCGCAGGAAAAACGCTGGACGAAACTTTCGGCTTGATTGAAACCGTTGAAAAGGCAGCGCAAATTTATATGTTGACTGCGCATCTTTCACGGGTGAACACAATAAAGGACGAAGAATTAAAAACACTTGCCGAATTTTTTGG
>DKDD01000060.1:0-1536 GCA_002451715.1 Ruminococcaceae bacterium UBA6857
GTCCTTTTTTTATTATTCACCTATAATTTTTGCCGCTCTTTTCAAAAGAGCTTTTGAAGACGGAAGCGGATACAGAACAAAATCATGGAACATATCGTCCCAAACTTCAAGAGAAACATCCGCACCGCAAAGTTTTGCTTTTTCACAAAAATCAAGACAGCCTGCATGGAGCATATCCCCTTTCGACGTGAAAATGTACGTCTTTTTAAGCAGAGAAAAATCAATGCTCATCGGGTCGGCACACTTTTCGTTTCGGCACCAGCTTTCAATAAAAAGTTCCAGTCCGCGTGTTCCGCCGAACATCGGGTCGGTTTTTGAAAGCGTTTTTGTTTTTTCGCAATCTGTTATATCATGGCGCAAAAGCGGCGAAAAAAGAAGAAGCTTTTTGACTTCCGACAAACCGCTTTTCGCAATTTGCGGCAAAAGGCAGACGGCAATTGCACAACCGCAGGAATCGCCGGCAAGAATTGCGGTTTCGTCTTTTTTAATCTCCTTTTCAAAAATCGCCAGCAGCTGTTCGGCACTTTTTGAAAAGCCGTACTTCGGCGCAGTGAGATATGCCGGAACAACAAAACGCACGCCGCTTTCGGCGCAAAGGCGAGAAACGGTTTTCAAATGCAGCTTTGTGATGTGCCGCACATACGCGCCGCCGTGAAGATAAAAAACAACCGTTTTTGCGCCGCCTTTGGGTTCAAAAACAACATACTCCGTATCAAGAATTTTTTTCTTTTCAAAATTGCACGGAAAACGGCCGCGCAACGGAAAAGAAAAACTTTCTTCTTTCACTTTTTCAAGATATTTTTCGGCTTTTTGTTCATTTGAAAAAAGCCTTTTGCTTCCGCGCGCAAGAAGAGCAAGTTTCACAAATTTGTTTTCAAAGCGTTCAAAAGGCGCGGCTTCATGTTCAATATAACCGATCATTTCAACTCTCGTCTTTCTTTATAATGTTTTCTTTGCGTGTTTTTCTCGACAAAAGTATATCAATTTACAAACAATCGGTCAAGTATTTGTCTATTATTAGACGCAACTTTTATAATTTGTTAATTATTATAAAATAACTTTGCAAAAAAGAAAAGGCCGCCGCAAACGTAAACCGAATGCGGCAGCTTTTTTTCGGTAACTTATCTTCCGATAAGTCCCGCAACGGTCTCATAACCTCTGATTGCAAAATCATAAACGTCATCTGCGGCGTTTTTAACATCGGAAAGAAGATCGCCGGTATATGAATTAATCTTTTCTTTTTCAATCGGGATATATGCTCCGGCGTTTCCTTTTCCGTTTTCGTCAAGGAAGTAATATGCCGGGATATATACATAGTATTGTCCGTCTTTTTCAATGCTTTGGCCGGAAAGAGTCAGCGCAAGGTTGGTTTTTTCCATGTCTGCCGTGATTCCGAGACCCGAAAGTCCGCCGAGAAGCGAAGAGACATTTTCGCTTGTTTGAATTTTCAAATCGGTTGTTCCGGCAAACCAAACGTCAACCGCGCTTTTGTCGATTGAATAAAGCACGCTGAAAGTTCCGTCCGGGTTTTCGGTG
>DKDD01000060.1:1561-4216 GCA_002451715.1 Ruminococcaceae bacterium UBA6857
TTTCGGTGCAAACGGAAAGGTTATCGGTCGATTTTCCGAACGAAGTGAATTTGTTATTGAGGCAGAACGAAATTGCGCCTTTTCCGCTTTTGGTGTTGTAATAGGCATAGTATGTTCTGTCCTTTTCAACGGGAACAGTCGGCGTTGCGGCAGTGTCCGCGGCGGAAACCGCAACAGCGCAAACAATGCTCAAAACAAGAAAAATTGCCGTAATCAAAGCTGTTCTTTTTTTCATGATAAATCACCTTTCTTTTTGTATTAATCAGCCGAAAATTTTCATAAGCAAATCCTGAACAAATGCGCCATATGTGTCAAAAACATTGTTCATAAACTTTTCGGCGGGTCCGTCTCCTTTAAATATACGAAGTATTTCATAAATAACACCTGCCCAGCCGAAGAAAATTACTGCCAAACCTGTTGTCATAATAAAACCGTCCTTTCAAAAGAATTATTTTATTCCCTGTTCTTTTGCGTATTCGATGTTTTGTTCGTTGCCGTATTTTTCGGCAATCTGAAGAATGTTGTTGCCTGCAGCGTCTGTTGCCGAAATATCCGCGCCCTTTTCTTTGAACGCTTCAACAACGTCGCTGTTGCAAAAAGCAACCGAGAAGAAGAACGCAAGTTTTTCCGTCGGAGTCATAAGCATTCCGTCGCGTTTTTGAAGTTCTTCAAGTGCTTTTTTTGAATTGCCTATAAGCGTACTTTCCAAAAGCGGGTCAAGTCCCGTTGTTCCGAAAACGTCTTCAACCGATTTTGCAATGTCGCTTATCACGCCGTATGACAAAAACGAAGTGCAGTTAACCGCGTAATCAAGAATTTCGCGGCTGACAAGGACGCCGCTTTTCAAAAGCTTTTCAATCAGTCCCTCATCACCGTTTGAAATTGCAAGCATGAGCGCTTTTTCGCCGGCAAGGGAAAGCGAATTCGAAGTCGGAGCGGTGGTGGTTGGTTCGGGTGTCGGTTTTGAAAAAGTTTTTACACCGAAAAACGCGCCGACCGAAACAACGCAAAGGCAGGCTGACGCCGCAAGAAAACGAAGAACCGCCGTTCTTTTTTTTGAAGGCTTTTTGATTCCGGCTTTTTTGAACGCAAGCTCGGAAATCTTTTTTTCGTCTTCAAAATCTATCGCGACATCAACTTTGTCAACGAGTTCTTCCGTGTCTTCAAGAGTAAGAGCAGAAAGAAAATCTTCAAAATCAGTCAAGCAAAACACCTCCCGGAGCCTTTTCAAGCAATTCTTTGAGTTTTTCGAGCGCACGGCGCGACCGTTTTTGAACCGCCTCGGCCGAAAGCGAAACCTGTTCGCCGATTTCCGCGGCGGTTTCACCGAAGAAATATTTTCGAACGATTATGGTGCTGTCGGGTTCGCCGAGCGAACGGATTGCGTCTTTCACAAGACGGCTTCGCTCCTTTTTTTCGCTTTCATCAAACGCCGTTTCCAAAGAGGAAACCTCTTCTGCGCTTTCAAGCGAAACAATGCGTCCGCTTTCTTTTTTCAGCTTTCGATAGCGGTCAATCGCTGCGGTTTTTGCGCCGAAAGCAAGAAAGCCTTTTATGCTTCCTTTTGAAAGATCGACTTTTTCAATGTTTTTATAAAACGCCGAAAAAACATCGGAAGCACATTCCTGCGCGTCTTCGTTTGTTCCGACGGGGAGCAAAACGGCGCGGCAGATTTTAAAAACAAGGGGCGAATACTCTTTCAAAAGAAGACAAAAACCCTTTGACGGATTCTTTTTAATTTCGGAAAGCAAGATATCGTCTTTCATCGGGTTTCTCCCTCCCTTCATAAATATATACGAAACCAAAAGACAAAATCGGACAGGTTTTTGAAAAATAATTTATTTTTTCTTGTTTTTTATTCATTGAAAAAGCCCGCTTGCCGCAAAAACGTTTGCGCTTTTTTTCAAAAGCACATTTGAAAACCGATTTTGCGCCGAAACGGGCACGGGTTCTATATTTTGACTTTTCCTTTAATACCGAAGTGCGAAAGAACGCGCGCACATTCACTCATCGGAAGTCCCATAACGGTAAAGTAATCGCCGTTTAATTTTTTGACGAGTACGCTTCCGAGTCCCTGTATGCCGTATGCCCCGGCTTTGTCCATGGGTTCGCCGGTTGCAATGTATGATTCGACGGTTTCCTTTGAAAGAGCGTAAAACTCAACCTTTGTGCAGGAAACAAAGCTTTCGCTTTTTTCGCCGTCGGTTATATAAACACCGGTATAAACTTCGTGTTCTTTTCCGGAAAGGGAAGAGAGCATTGAAAAAGCCTCTTTTTCGCTGTGCGGTTTGCCGAGGATTTTTCCGCCGAGCGAAACCACGGTATCGCAGCCGAGAACAACCGCACCGGGATTTTCTTTTGAAACCGAAAGCGCTTTTCTTTTTGAAAGCTCTTTAACCGCGTCAAAGGCATGTGTTCCATATTCAAGCGTTTCGTCTGCGTCGGAGGGTATCACTTCAAAAACATAGCCGGCAAAAGAAAGCAGCTCTTTTCGCCGCGGCGAACCGGACGCAACAACAAAGCGTTTCATATTTTGCCCTCCTCAAAAAGTTTTGCGGTTTTGAGAACGAGGGCAACGGTTTTGCTGTCTGAAATTTCGCCGTTCATAACAAGCTTTACCGCGTCGGCGAGAGGAATTTCTTCAACAGAAAGAAA
>DKDD01000171.1 GCA_002451715.1 Ruminococcaceae bacterium UBA6857
CAAAACCTTGTTTTTTCGTTTCTTCATCTCGGTTCAGCAAGTTCTTTTCCTAAGCCGCTTTCGGCCGCAAAAGAAAAAGAGGTGCTTGAAAAAATGAAAAACGGCGATTCCAAAGCGCGAAGCGAACTCATTGAACACAATCTTCGTCTTGTTGCCCACATAATCAAAAAGTACTACTCCGCCTGTTCCGAACAGGAAGACTTAATTTCAATCGGAACCATAGGGCTTATAAAAGCCATTGACTCATTTAAACCCGAAAAAGGGATCCGCCTTGCAACCTATGCGGCACGCTGCGTTGAAAACGAAGTTTTGATGCATTTTCGCCAGAACAAGAAGAACGCCGGTGTAATGTCGATAAACGAACCGATTGACACCGACAGCGAGGGCAATCCGCTGACGCTAATTGACATCATCTATGTTGAAGACACGATAACCGACGACATTGACCTCAAGCAAAAAACAAAAAAGCTTTATGAATTTATCAATGCGCTTGAAGACGACCGCGAACGCGAAATAATTATCGAACGCTACGGGCTGAACGGCGAACGCTGTCTTGCTCAGCGTGAAGTTGCAAAAAAACTTTCGATTTCGCGCTCATACGTTTCGAGAATTGAAAAAAAGGCGATTGAAAACCTCAGAGTGATGTTTGAAAAAAGCGGGCGGCAAAAAACAGACTGATTTTTTGCGTCTTACATCCTTTTTCACCGAACAAAGCCGAAAATTAAGGTAATCTTAAAACAATTGTAATATAGAGTCGATTAAGTAATATTGACTTTTTTGCTTATAACGGGTAATATATTACATATTGTATTTAAGTGTGCAAAAGCGATTTTTGAGCTTGCACGTTTTTGACGGAGGTGTTATTCGGTGGATTTTCAAAATCTTTGTCTCGGCTGTATGCACGAGCTTCCGCTTGGGGCAGAAGTTTGCCCGAATTGTTCAAAAAGCACAAGAGAACCGCAGCACGCACCCCTGCTTGCAAAAAGATTTGTTCTTGACGAAAGATATCTTATCGGTCTGTGCCTTTCTTCATCGCCCGACTCGGTTGTTTATTCGGGTCTCGACCTCAAAAGCGGCCGAAGAGTTTCAATCTGTGAATTTCTTCCGAAAAATCTCATCGTCCGCGGCGAGGGCGAATCGCGCGTTCGAATCCGCGTCGGCTATGACCCAATGTACACCGCGTGTATTCAAAGCTTTGCAACACTTTGGAAAACTCTCGGCTCGCTGAACGGCATGACCGCGCTTCCGCGAATAAAAGAAGTTTTTTCCGCAAATTCAACGGCCTATGCCGTTTTTGAAACGGTTGAATGTATCTCGCTTGAAGAATACTTCAAATCGTCAGAGAAAAAGCTTGATTGGCCGCGAATCAAAACCGTTTTTAAACCTGTGCTTGAAGCTTTGAAAGCTTTGGGTTCGCGCGGAATTGTTCACGCCGCCGTTTCACCGTCAACCGTTCTTGTCGGCGCAGACGGAAAACTTCATCTTTCGGGCCCCTCGATTTCGCAGACAAAATCGGATGTGATTGAGCTTCGTGCTCCGTCCGCAGTCGGATACTCCCCTCTTGAACTTTCCGACCGCAGACTCAGAATCGGAACTTATACCGATGTTTATTCCGTCATGGCAGTGATGTACACCGTACTGACCGGTTTGAAGCCGCAAAATGCCGCCGACCGCGCGGTCAACGATATGATGGTTATTCCATATGAAATTGCAAAAGACCTTGACAAAAAAACGATTGAAACGATTCTTTCGGCGCTTCAAGTCTATCCCGAAGCAAGAATAAAAACCGTTGACGAGCTTTATTCGCTCCTTTATCAGTCTCCGGTTCAGTCAGGCATACTTCCCGTTCAAAATTTGCCGAAGCCGCAACCCGTACCGCCAAAAGAAGCGGACAAGCCGAAAGCAGAAGAAAAGCCGGAAGAGACAAAACCTGCTGCGGCAGAAACTCACGAAGAGTCCGGTTCGGCGCTGACTTTCAAAATTGTTGTTGCCGCGCTGCTGATTGCCGCAATGGTTTTTGTGACGGCATATTCCACATTGCTATACAGATATTTTGATGTTCCGTTTCTTGACAAAGCCCTTTCTGCAATGACGTTTTTGCCCATGAACGGCGAAACAAAAGAGCACACAACAAAGCCGAAAACAACGAAAAGCGAAAGTTCATCTTCAACCAAGGCGGCAAAAAACGTTGTTGTTGCAAATTTTACCCAGCTGACTTACCGCGACATTTTGAGCAACGAAACGTTCAACAAAAACTTCAAAATCGAATTCACTTTTGAGCCGAGCAACGAGGTTGAAAAAAACTCGATTATTTCGCAAAGCATACCTGCCGGTGAAAGCGTTCCGCAGGGTACGCAGATTACGATCGTTGTCAGCAGCGGAAAGCCGTATGTAGTTCTTCGAGACGTTATGGGAATGAAATATGAGGACGCGTATGACCTTTTGACAAAAGACGGTTTTAAGGTTCAAAAAGTACTTATCAAAAACAACGGAACAAGGGTTGCCGGAACGGTATACACAATGTCGCTTGTTGCGGGGCTTGAATTTGAAAAAGGCACAACCGTTACCCTATCGGTCTGGGACGAAGCAAAAACAAAAAAGAGCAATTAACCCTTTTCAAAAAAGCAAAAAGCTGTAGCTCACAGAACACTGTGAATTACAGCTTTATTTTTGGGCAAAATTATCTTTTGCTTTCGATCCACGCTTTTATCACGGGAAGACTGTTTTCTTCCGCTTCAAAAGTTTCGGCTTCATATTCGTCTTCCGTCCGCGCGGAAAAGCATTTTGTTCCGCGATAGACGGCAGCTTTGATATATTCGTTTCCGTCTTCGGTTTTTTCAATAAAGATTGCGTAATTAAAAAGGTCGTTTGAAAAGCAGCCTTTTTGCGGATCGGTTCCGAGCGAACCGAAATATTTGTTATAGGTTCCGCCGATTCTTGAACCGCCGATGAGCCAATCAAGGCGCGGAACGATCACTTCGTTATCCATGTTCACTTCTCCTTTTTGTCTGTGATGTTTTCGGTCACGCGCTTTCCGCCGGAAGAATAACCGTAGCCGTAATCATAATTTCCGTAGCCATAGCCGCGCCCCGTTCTTTTTGAGCCGTAACCGCCGTAGCCATAGCCTGTTTTTCCGCCGTAATAACCGTACTTTTTGTTTCCGTAATAGCCGTATCTTTTGCCGTAGTAACCGTATTTTCCGCTATAGCCGTATGAGTAATAATTACCCTTATAACCGGAAAATCCGGTTTTGACCGCGTTGAAAGCAACGCCGATCACGCTTGCGTTGAGGTCATATACATATCGAAGCGAACGGCGGATTTTTGAAACCGGAATGCCGTCCTGCTTGATTACGAAAAGCGTTTTGTCTGAAAGATTGATAATCTGCGCCGCGTCGGAAACAACTCCGCACGGCGGAACGTCAACAACAACATAATCATAGCTTTCGCGAAGATAATCAAAAAGACGAAAAAGCGGTTCATTAGGGATTTTTTTGAACTTTTTTGTTCCGGCAAAATAAATGTGAAGATTTTCCGTTTCGCATTTGACGGCAAGGTTTTCAAGAATACAGTCGCCGTTTATATAATCGGTGATTCCTCGGTCAAGAAGCGTTATACCAAGATATTTTTGAATGCTTTTTCTTGCAAAATCGGCGTCAACAACGGCAACCTTTTTTCCGCTGTTTGCAATTGCAAGCGCAAGATTATATGAAACTGTTGTCTTGCCCTCGCCCGGGAAAGAGCTTGTTACGGCAAGCACTGTTTTTTCCTCTTCGTCAAGCCGTTTCACAACGCGGCGCTTAAGATAGCGAAAGCTTTCCGAAAAGTCGGCATTGCGTTCGGAAATCGTGACAAAGCCTGCCGAACGTTTGCCGCGTTTTTTGACGTCTACCCAAGGAATTTCTCCGAGGCATTTTTGGTTGAGGCGTTCTTTTATATCGTCCTTTTTTCGAACCGTCTTTTTTGAAAAAGCGTAAAGGGCAAAAATAAGGCACGAAATAAGCACACCGGCAAAAGAGGCAACGGCAACTTCCTTTTTATATGAAAAAACGGTATACGGTTTTTCGGGATACTGCGCCGGAGAGTAGATCGACATTGAAGTTTCGCCGAGAACGTACTGCGCAAGGCGCGGATAGTTTTCAATCACGGCGCAAAGAATGTTATACGCGTCTTCGGGCGAAGTACTTGTTACGGTAATTGTGAAAAGCGGAGCATTTGCAACGTCGTTGCTTGCGGAAATTGTTCCGTTGAGTCCGCTCACACCGAGCCGTTCGGTAAGGATCTGCTTCATTGTTGCGCTGTTGATAATATAGCCGAACGTTTTTGAAAGCTGTTCGGCAAGAGCCGAATTGTAATACGAAGAATATGACGACGCGCCGGAAGCGCCCGAACTTGAACCGACGGTTGAAATTGAAAACGAAGCCTGCGCCATATACTGCGGAACATAATTTTTCTTGCAGTTATAAAAAGCAAAAAGCGAAAGCGCCGTGATGATGAGCACGGCAAGCCACCAAAGCTTTTTGAACCCTTTCCAAAAATCAACGGCAAGAACGTCAAGTTTTATAAGGTCACCGAAATAAAGCCCGTCCTGTTTTTCCGTACTTTCGGATATTTCTTCTTTTTCTTCCACTTTTGCTTCACCCCTTTGTCCGTACCGGCCGAAAAAATCAGCCGTAGTAATATGATGTTCCGTAAGTTCGGCTTTCGCTCATTCTTCCTTTGAAAACCGAAGAGTAAATATCGCGGTAATCGTTGAGTATACAGCCGGCAAAAAACGACTGTGCGCTTGAAAGCACGTCTGCCGCGTCGTTAATTTGCGGAACCGGCGTTGAATCCTGGCGAATGACAAGCAGCGTAACGTCAACAATGTCTGCGATACTTTCCGTATCGGCGGTGAGCGACGTCGGCGGCGTGTCGATAATTATATAATCGTATTCGTTATAAAGTGTTTTCAAAAGCTCCTTAAAGCGTTCGGAGCTCAAAAGTTCAAAAGCAAACCGATAGCTGTTTTTTCCGCCGATTATGTCAAGCTTGCTTTTTTCGTCGTGCAAAACAATGTCTTCAAGCGAAACTTTTCCGAGAAGATAATCGCCGAGTTCGCTGTATGAACCGAAAAGTTCGGGCGGGAAAAACGCATATACCGACGGTCTTCTCAGGTCGGCGTCAACAATAAGCGTTTTATATCCCTTTGAGGCAACGTTCATCGCCGCGTTGACCGAAACAGTTGTTTTGCCCTCGTGCTCGTCAACGCTCGTAATGATGAAAGTTCTTGCCTCGCGTGAATTTTTAAGATATTCGATTTTTGTTGCAACGCGATTGATACTTTCGCAAAAAGCATAGCCCATCATCGGGTTTTGAATACTGATTTTTACGTCCGACTTTTCTTTCTTGGCTTTTTTGAGCATTGCGCGGCTGAGGTGCTGATGATATACCTCGCCGAAAAGCGGAGCGTCAATGTTCTTTTCAATGTCGCTTTCCTGCTTCACCGTTTCGCGAAGCGAAGAAAACAAAACGATCAGCGCCGCGCAGGCAAGCGAAAGTGCGGTACCGAGCAAAATTGCTTTTTTCTTTGAACTTACTGTGTTATACGGCGCAGTCGGAACCGTCGGATAAGTGATTTCGTCAATATAAACGTCTTCAAAAAGGTTTTCGGCAAAGACGTTTTCATAGTTGTCGTAAACCGCTTTGAGCGTTTTATATGCGTCAACGGCGTTTGCGCCGTCTGCACTGATTTTCAAAAGGTTTGTCTGTTCAACAACCGACGCGGAAACGTTTGCAACTTCAAAATCAGTAACGTTTTCGCGAATGATTTTTTTCATGACATCACTTTGAAAAACATTTTGAAAAATTCCCGCAATTTCAATCGTCTTTGAAATATTTTGCGTTGTATTCGAACCGGAAACGTTCACGGCAACGGTCATGCTGCTTCTGTATCGCGGTACATAGACAAAGTCATAGTAAGTATTAACACCGATAAAACCGATTAAAAAGGCAAGAACAAGAACCCAAAAATTATAAAAAAGGTCACGAAGAACAATATAAAGATTGAAGCCGGGATACTTTGTTTTTTCCATCACTCGCCACCCCCGCAAACAACGATAAGCCTTTCCGTTGCCAAAAGGCGGCGGCTTTTTCCGCTTCCCGTATAAAGGCGGAACCAAATGCTGAAAGTGCCGTCTTTTTCGGTTGAAAATTCGAAATCGTCAACAACAACTTTTCCCTCGGAAAACGGTTTTCCGTTGTAAAAAACACCGGTCACAAAGCTTTTAAAATTCGGTTTTTTCGCCTTAACGGGAAGAGTCAGAAGATTATTTGAAAGTTTTATTTTATATGCCGCACCGATTTCTTCGGCAGGAAGTCTTGCAATCGCGAACTTCCATTCATAGGTGTAGCCTTTGCTGTTTGTAACTTTAAAAAGCACCTGCGGCGAAGAGGAAGTTTTATCGTTTTCAAAAATCGTATAGACGCGGCCCGTAATATCGCCGTCAAATTTGTCGGTAACCTTTGCCGCGCCGGAAAGATTTGCAACCGCACCCTCGGCAAAAACAAGGTCATCGTTCAAAACAAAAGTCGGCTTTTGATAGTCGGTGTAAACCAAACGGACGCTCTTTTTTGCAATGTTGCCGTCGGAATCTTCAACACAGTAATTCAC
>DKDD01000050.1:0-7627 GCA_002451715.1 Ruminococcaceae bacterium UBA6857
AAAAAAAAAAAAAGAATGGGACAAATTTGCAAAGTTTGTACGGAGTTAGACTTCATTCCTTGACTTTGTATTAACAGTTTGGTAAAATAATTTAAGAAAATTTATTATTTGATTAACATTTTGGGGAGAGGATGTGTTCATTTGAGCAAACCAACGGTTTTTGTTCCGTCGCTCAGCAGCACGCAGATTAAACTTTACAAAAAATTCATCGAATTAAGGAAAGAAAAGCCAACAGAAAAAATCACGGTGGTTGAGCTTTGCAAAGAATCCCACGTCAACCGTTCAACCTTTTATCGCAATTATTACGATATTTTTGACCTTGAAGAAAAAATCGAAGATTACTGCATAAACACTGTTTTTAACTTTTGCTGCAATTTGAACTATCCTTATTTTGCAAAGGAAGTTGAAAACGAAAACTATGTTCCTGAAATTCCGCACTTTAATGACGAAATTGCAATTGGTGCAATTCACGCAATGGGTCGTTCACGGAATCTTTCTCAAAAGCTTTTCAACCGTATTCTTGAAATTTTTCCGATTTTTATCAAAGACGATTCCACCAAGGAAGAAATTGCTCAGTTAAAATCAATCTATTGCTTTATTGTCACGGGCACGATTCAACTTTGCGCCGAAGCTTCACCAAGCGAAGATGCGGAAACAATCTATCAAGCTTCATTCATTGCGTTTTATTCTTTCAAAATCTTTTTGAATCACTTCAACAATCATGAGCCGTTCGGCGAACTTCCGATTTCAGAGGAAGAAGATCTTTCACTTCCGGAAAAGAAAGAACGTTTGAACGTAAAAAAGACAAAGCGCAGCCTTCAAAAAGCGTTTTTGGAACTTATCAAAAAACATGCCGGAGACAAAATCGGTGTTTCGGAACTTTGCGAAAAAGCCGAAGTCTGCAATTCAACTTTCTACACGCATTACGACAGCATTGATGATTATGCAAAAAGCATTCTTGATGAAACGCTTGAGGGCTTTTATGAAATTGCAAAGGCGATTTACGCCCACATGGGTGAAGACAAGCTCAAAATCAAGGACTTGATTACTTATATTGATAAAAGTAAAAAGTTTTTTAAGGTTTTTACTTCAGCTAAGGGATACCATATTTTTTTCAGCTATCCGAAACTTTTTATTGATTCGTTTTTCAAGTTTATTGAAAAAGATTATAACTGTAAGTTTGAAGCAAAAACAGCTTTCTCCTTTGTCTGCTACTGCACATGGGGTATGCTTTTTGAACCGTTTTATGACCACGAACTTTCAACAACCTATATTTTTAAGCTTGCCTATTTTGTTTTTATCAACCTTTTTGTAAACAAAGAAAAAGACTGACAAAAAAACTGCCGCAAAAGGATCAAACCTCTTGCGGCAGTTTTTATTTTGGGTTAATCAAGAATATAAAGCCCTGACTGAAGCCACACAAATTCTCTTGAACCGATGTTGATGTATTTATAAACCTTTTCGTTGAACACACGGTAATCTCTGACGGAGTTCGTCGTGATGTTGAGCGTTCTTATTTTTTTCGAAGCCTGATTGCAGATGTAAAGCGTGCTGCCGATTAATGTTACGGCGCATGGACGTTCAAAAGCGGTTGTTTCTCCGCCGCCAACACGAAGAAGTATTCTTCCCTCGCGCGGCGAATATTTAATGATTGCGTTTTCGCCCGGAACGGCACACCAAACATAGGAATTGTCAACCGCAATGTCGCAAACGGGAGAGCCGTGATAGGTTAAAAGCGAAGACACGTTGACCGTTCCGTCGGTGTTAAAAATGTTGTATTCACCGTTCGGGAAAACAGCCATGATTTTGTTGTCGTTGAGCACACCGACGTCGCAGGAAACATAGTCGCCGAGCTGTTTTGCGATTTCTTCATATTCAAAGCCGAACTTAACTTTCAAAAAAACGCTTTTTTTGATGTGGGTAAACTTGTCGTTAACAGCGTCGTAACCGTAAAAATTCGCAACAAGTCTTCCGTCGGCGGACTGACCTTTTGCGGCAAAAACAAAGCCTTTTTTGAACGGCGTAATATTAAGAATCTCTCCGGAGAAAACATTTTCCATAATCTATATAATCCTTTCGAATCTCAAATAAAAACATAATTATCTATTTATATAATACAATATTATGCCACTAAGGTCAAGTGAGAAAAAGCACAATATTACGATTTGTGCAGATTGACGATTTTGACAGCTTTTACAAAATCAGAAAAAATGGCCGTTTAATGTCAGCCGACTGTGTTGACAAAACGGTAATAATAAGGTACAATCAGTTCATACATTGTTCATAAAGGAGAAAGTCTCATGAAAAAGATTTTAATTTTTTTGCTCACTGTTTCGGCTCTTTTTGCGTGCTTCTGCTTTGCCGGTTCGGCTGTCAGCATAAACGACGGAATGGACGCAATGGTCAATCAGTTTGAAGACGGAAAATCAAGCCTTGATTACGTTTTCTATTCGCCGAAAAAAAGCGACGGCGACAAAACAAAATATCCGCTTGTTGTTTGGCTTCACGGCAATTCCTCCGGCGATTATCCCGGTCACCAGGTCAGAAACAGTTGCATATATAACTGGTCGAGCGAAGAATATCAAAAGCGTTTCAAGGGTACCGAAGGTGCATACCTTCTTCTTCCGCGTTGCCCAACAAAAAACGCTCCCGTTGCCTGGGGCATTGAAAGAAAACTTCCGCTCAAAAGAACAATTGATTCGTTCATTTCGGCAAACAAAGATTCAATCGACACTTCCCGAATCTACATCGGCGGCTACTCCATGGGCGGAAAAATGACAATCATTATGGCAAGCAGCTATCCGGAATTTTTTGCCGCGGCTTTTCCGATGTCTCCGGTATACATTCCGACAAACGGCGAACTTGAAGCAATGGGTAACATGCCGGTTTGGCTTTTCGTCAACAAAAACGACCGCTATGTTTCGCTTGATTACAACACAGTTGTAAAACCCAATTGGAGATATTTTTCAAACCACGCCAAAAATCCCGAAAAGTGCCGAATCACGGTGTTTTCCGCTTTCTATCACGCAGAGGGCGTTGAAAACACAAGCGACGTTCACAACACTTGGGACGCCGTGACTTATGACATGTTCATGAAAAGCGGCGAAGTCTACTATGCAAGCGAAACCGTTGACGCAACAGGAAAAACCGTTAATCTTGCTTTTCCGAACGGCGTAATTTCGTGGCTTTCAAGCCACGGTATTCAGGAAGAAGACGACAGAGGTTCAATGAACATAATTCAGCTCATCATCGTCTTCATAAAACGTCTGCTCAGCCTTATCGCCGTAATCTGAAAATAAAAAATCAAGCCGCCGCAATCGGAACAATCCTTTTGCGGCGGTGTTTTATTATCGGTTCTTATACATTTTTTCATAGTACTTCATGTAATCGCCGCTTCTGATGTTTTCCCACCACGAGCGGTTATTTAAGTACCAATCAACGGTTTTTTTGATTCCGTCTTCAAAGTTTGTTTCGGGATACCAACCAAGCTCATTCTTAATTTTCGTCGGATCAATTGCATACCGCATATCGTGACCCGGACGATCCTTGACAAATTTTATAAGACTTTCGCTTTTTCCGAGAATCTTCAAAACGGTTTTAACAACTTCAAGGTTGGTTTTTTCGTTGTGTCCGCCGATGTTATAAACTTCGCCGATTTTTCCGTTTTCAAGAATCATATCAATTGCCTTGCAGTGGTCTTTAACATAAAGCCAGTCGCGTACATTTGCGCCTTCGCCGTAGACGGGAAGTTCCTTTTCCTCAAGCGCATTCGCAATCATAAGCGGAATCAGCTTTTCTGGAAAATGATAGGGCCCGTAATTATTTGAACAGCGGCTGATCGTGACTTTTGCGCCGTAGGTTCTGTGATAAGCCATCACAAGCAAATCCGCGTNNCCGCACTCGCCTTGCTTGCGGAATAGGGCGAAGAAGTATGAATCGGCGTTTCTTCGGTGAAAAAGAGATCGGGTCTGTCAAGCGGAAGGTCGCCGTAAACCTCGTCGGTCGAAATCTGGTGAAAGCGTATATTCCTTTTTCTGCAAGCGTCAAGCAAAACCTGCGTGCCGAGAATATTTGTTTTGAGAAAAACTTCGGGTTCTTCAATCGAACGGTCAACGTGCGATTCCGCGGCAAAGTTAACAACAGCGTCGAAAGTCTCTTCATCAAAAAGTTTTTCAACGGCTTTTCGGTCGGTAATATCGCCTTTGACAAAGCGGAAGTTTTTGTTTTGCATTGCCTTTTCAAGCGTTTCAAGGTTTCCGGCATAGGTCAGCGCATCAAGGCAGACTATGCGGCGGTCAGGGTGCTTTTCAAGTTCGTAATAAACAAAATTCGAGCCGATAAAACCTGCGCCGCCGGTTACAAGAATTGTTTTCATTGATTATTTCCTCACGTTCTTTTTTTGAACTTTCGTCCGCAATGCGGACAGCTGATTTCAATTTTCCCCTTGCCTTTCGGAACGCGCAATGTACGCGAACAACCGGGGCACTTATAATATTTGTGGTCTTTATCCTTAAACTGCGACGATTTTTTTTGAAAAAAGTCGCGGCATGGATACCAAACTTTCAAAAACTTTTCGTTTTCCGCTCTTCTTTTTTCAATGTTTTTTGAAAGCGCACGAAGAAGGAAGAAAAGATACGGTATAAAACCCAAAAGACGGTAATAAGGCACTCTTACAAACGAAAGTGAAAATGTCACAACGCAGCCGAGTATAATAAGAGCAACGCCGAGCTGGTCTGCGCCGTATCTTCCGTACATAAACTGACGAAATCTGTTCATACTTTTATTCTCCGAATCTATCTGTTTTCATCATATTAAAGTATCATAGCCTTAATTATAAGTTAATATTCTTCATCTGTCAAGAACTCGCCGCCGAGACTTGATTTATTCTCCCGCATAGTTTATAATTGACGAAAGCAAATGTACAGACGTAAAGACATTCAAAAGGGATTGATAAAATGAAAATCGTAAAAAAATATTTCAAAAGGTATTTTGTTGACGGGATGAGCGAAATGGCACTCGGCCTTTTTTCTTCGCTTATCGTCGGTCTCATCATCAGCCAATTTGCAAAAATTCCGCACCTTGAATTTCTTTCAAAATTCAGCGAGGTTCTTTCGGCTTCTTCACCCGTTGTCGGCGGCGCAATCGGTGCAGCAATCGCATACGGACTCAAATCAAAGCCGCTTGTAATTTTCTCCTGCATTGCCGTCGGCGCATACGGATATTCGCTCGGCGGACCGGTCGGTGCTTTTGTCGGCGCAATCGTTGCAAATGAGATCGGCTCGCTCGTTGCGGGAAAAACAAAAATCGACATTGTTGTCACTCCGATTGTCACAATTATCTCCGGCGGAGTTGTGAGCATGTTTGTCGGTCCTTATCTTTCGCAATTCATGAACTGGCTCGGTTCGGTAATCAATGCGGCAACTCAGCTTCATCCGTTCCCGATGGGAATTGCCGTTGCAACCCTTGTCGGTCTTGCACTCACCGCCCCGATAAGTTCCGCCGCGCTTTGCATAATGCTCGGAATCGACGGAATTGCCGCAGGTGCCGCCGCTGTCGGCTGCGCGGCACAGATGGTTGGGTTTGCGGTGACAAGCTATAAAGAAAACGGTGTCGGCGGTCTGCTTTCGCAGGGACTCGGAACAAGTATGCTCCAGTTCGGAAACATCATGAAACGCCCGCAGATTCTTCTTGCGCCAACTCTTGCCGGCGCAATCCTCGGCCCGGTTTCAACCTGCGTTTTGAAAATGACTAACACGGCAACCGGCGCCGGAATGGGAACAAGCGGTCTTGTCGGTCAGTTCGGCGCATTCAGCTCAATGAGCGAAAGTTTCGGCGCGGCAAAGTCGATTATTCTGATTATTGTTATGCATTTTATCGCCCCGGCAGTACTTTCAATTCTTTTCCACCTTCTTTTCAAAAAGATTGGTTTGGTAAAAGACCAATATCTCAGACTTGAAAAAGTCGATTAAGGAGAAACGCAATGAACGTTTATGATTTTGACGGGACTATCTATGACGGAGAAAGCTCTGTTGAATTTATTCTTGAATATCTGAAACATGACATTAAAATTCTGAAGTTTATTCCCGGAATGACAAAAGCAATGATAGAATATCAGAAAGGACAGGTTACTTTTGATGACTTTCTGAACAATTATGCTTCAAAAATCACAGACTTTTTCAGCCAAAACAATGTTGATCTTATGCCGCTTGTCAAAGATTTTTGGGACAGACACGAAAAGCAAATCAAGCCGTTTTATGCTCATGTTCACCGCGACGATGACGTAATCATCACCGCTTCGCCGGAATTTATGATGCACGACATTTGCGAACGCATAGGTGTGAAACATCTTATCGCAACGGATTTTGACATCAAAACCGGCGAAGTCAAAAAAGCGTGTTTCCGAGAGGGTAAAATCCCTTGCTTTCGAGAGATGTTTCCGGACGGTGTGATTGATGATTTTTACACCGATTCCGTGAATGACGAATTTCTTTTTCCGTTTGCAAAGCGTGTATTCATGGTTAAAAAGCATAAAATCACGCAGATTAAATAAAAAACGTTGCCGCATGGATAAAAGTAGTCCATGCGGCAATTTTTTTACAAAGCTTTTTAATACTTAACTTTTCCGTTTGCAACCTGTTTTAAATGTGCACCGTAAGGCGACTTGCCGTATCTTTCGGCAGAAAGAAGAAGCGTTTCCTTTTCAATCCAGCCGTTTTTGAACGCAATTTCTTCCGGAGCGGAAATCATGATTGACTGCCTGCCCTCAACAATGCGAACAAAATTTGCAGCCTCGTTAAGACTTTCAACCGTTCCCGTATCAAGCCACGCAAAGCCGCGACCGAGAAGTTTGACCGCAAGCTTTTCTTCTTTCAAGAACATCAGGTTGAGGTCTGTGATTTCAAGCTCTCCGCGCGCGGATGGCTTCACTTTTTTTGCTTTTTCGCAAACCGTGTTGTCGTAAAAATAAAGTCCCGTGACGCAGTAATTCGACTTCGGCTCTTTCGGCTTTTCTTCGATTGAAATCACTTTTTCGTTTTCATCAAATTCAACAACACCGAAACGTTCCGGGTCGTCAACGTAATATCCGAAAACGGTTGCTTTTCCCTTTTCGGCGTTGTCTTTTGCCTCTTTCAAAAGTTTTCCGAGTCCGTTGCCGTAAAAGATATTGTCGCCGAGTATCATTGCACAGCTGTCGTTTTTGATGAACTCTTCGCCGATTATGAATGCCTGCGCAAGCCCGTCCGGCGAAGGCTGAACGGCATAGCTGAGCTTGATTCCGAAATCGCTTCCGTCACCGAGAAGTTTTTCAAAATTACCGATGTCTTCCGGTGTCGAAATGATAAGAATATCGCGAATTTCTGCCATCATGAGAACCGAAAGCGGATAATAAATCATCGGCTTGTCATAGACGGGAAGAAGCTGTTTTGATGTTACCATCGTAATCGGATAAAGCCTTGTTCCGCTGCCGCCGGCAAGTATGATTCCTTTCATAAATTTTCTCCTTTTTAAATATATTGAGTGCTTTTATTTGTTGTTGTATTCCGCCGTTGTGAGAATATTTCTGCTGCAAAAAATAATTATTGTACCGATTATTATGTTCACGACCGCCATAACAAAGAACATTATT
>DKDD01000050.1:7679-8035 GCA_002451715.1 Ruminococcaceae bacterium UBA6857
AAAAGCCGGAAAAAGGAAACCGAGTCCCGCTCCCGCCGCAACACCCGGAATTGCCGCAGCAAAAGCAAGCAGAAAGTAAAGAAAAATCAACAATGCCTTGTTTCCGCCGTTGCCGAAAAAGCGCTGCAGAATAAGGTTTACACCGACAAAGAGGAAGTTAAAGCTGATTTTTGCGATTATAAAACCGACTATCATGAGCGGCGGCGTTTTGAGTATGAAATAAAGCGGCAAAAACGTCACAACCGCTTCCGCAACCGAAGACGGGAGCTGCTCTTTGAGCATGTTGAGAAGTTTTTTGAACGGCGGTTCGGGAATCAAATATACATAAGGCAAAAGAAGTTCCCTTGCCCAGCGGC
>DKDD01000168.1:0-7301 GCA_002451715.1 Ruminococcaceae bacterium UBA6857
AACGTGCGAAAGAGTATTTTTCAAAAGAACTTTTTGTCAGTGAAGAAAAAATCAGCCTTGCCTCTTCCGTTGCAAAAAAGGAACAGCCTATTATAGGAAAAAGCAAAAAAAATTCGTTCAGTCTTTATGTTTCGATTCCGTTTTGCCCGACAAGGTGTAGCTATTGCTCGTTTGTCTCTCACTCAAACGAAAGCGCAAAAAAGCTTATGCCCGATTATGTGAAGCTCCTTTGCAAAGAGATTGAGGAAACGGGAAAAATCGCAAAATCGCTTTCGCTGAATCTTGAAAGCGTGTATATCGGCGGCGGAACACCCACTGCACTCACCGCCGAATATTTAAAAGACGTTACCGACGCAATCGGCAAAAACTTTAATATTACCGAAAACTGCGAATATACTATTGAAGCGGGACGTCCGGACAGCGTTACGGGCGAAAAGCTTGAAGTAATAAAACAAAGCGGGGCAAAAAGAATCAGCATTAACCCCCAAACGTTTTCCGACAGCGTTCTTGAAGCAATCGGAAGAAAGCACACTTCCGCCATGACCGAAAAGGCAATGCTCATGGCGCGTGAACACGGTTTTAAGAACATCAACATGGATCTTATTGCCGGACTTCCGACAGATACTTTTGAAAGCTTTCAAACAACGCTTTCAAAAACACTTTCATTTGAGCCTGAAAACATCACGGTTCACACTCTTGCGCTCAAGCGTTCTTCAACGCTTGTTACGGAAGAAAAAGAAAAAGGCAGTGCTGCCGAAGCGCAGAAAATGCTTTCTTTCGCCTTTGAAAAACTTACAAGTAACGGCTATGAGCCTTATTATATGTATCGCCAAAGCAAGTGCCTCGGCAACCTTGAAAACGTCGGATGGGCAAAAAGCGGATATGAATGCCGCTATAATGTCTATATGATGGAGGAGTGCCACACGGTTCTTGCCTGCGGTGCGGGCGCGGTAACAAAGCTGCGTTCCCCGGTTTCCGGCTTGATCGAACGAATTTTTAACTTCAAATACCCGTATGAATATATAAACCGCTTTGATGAACTTCTTGAAAGAAAAAAGCGTGTTGAGGAGTTTTATAAAGAATTATAAATTGCATTTTCGGTGGTGATAAGTATTTCAGAGATGAATAACATTGTTTCAATCAACGAAATGGCAAGCCTTTCGCCGGATGAGCTTGTTGAAATGAGCGAGCGCTATTTTCGCTTTCAGGTTGAAAAGGTTGCAAAAAAAGTGTCTTTCCTTTCTGGAAACCGCCTTGTCATGCTTGCAGGTCCAAGCTCTTCCGGAAAAACAACAACTGCTTCTCTGCTTTCAAACGACCTTTTGAAAAACGGCAGGGGAGCAAAGGTAATTTCTCTTGACGATTTTTATCGCAACCAAAATGAAAAGATATATTTTGAGGATGGAACACCCGATTTTGAAACGATAAAATCGCTTGACACCGAAAAAATCAAAGAATGTCTTTCCGACATCACCGAAAAGGGCGAATGTCTTCTTCCGCGTTTTTCTTTTGTTACGGGAAAGCGTGAAAAGGAACCGGTTCACTTTAAGCTTCAAAAGGACGAAGTTGTGATTGTGGAAGGTCTTCATGCCCTTAATCCTTTGATTACCGATTCGCTTGAAAAAGAAAAACTGACAAAGCTTTACGTCAGCGTTTCTTCAAGGGTGATGAACAAAAACGAAGTTTTTCTTTCAAAAAGGGACATTCGTTTTATCAGACGCATGGTGCGTGATTATCTTTTCAGAAATGCCGAAGTTGATTATACTTTTTATCTTTGGAACGGCGTTCGCATGGGTGAGGACAGATATCTTTTTCCGTTCAAGGACTTTGCGGACATAAAAATAGATTCATTTCACAGCTATGAAATGTGCGTTTTAAAAGAGCCGGCGCTTTCGCTTCTTTCTCATATTGAAAAGGACAGTCCGTATTTTGAACGGTCGAAAAAGCTTTTTGAAAAGCTTTCGCAGTTTGTTTCGATTGAAAAGGGAAAAATGCCGGAAAGCTCGCTGCTTCGTGAATTTATAGGACAGGAGGAACTTCATTTTGAGTCAAAAAAATGAAAGAAAAGAACAGTCGCTGCTTGTCGGCGCAGGCGTTTTAACAATAGCGTCTTTGATGGTTAAGGGCATCAGCGCACTGTATAAACTGCCGCTTACAAACTATCTTTTGGGAATTGTCGGAATTGCGTATTTTACACGAGCATATGCAATTTATACTCCGCTTTACTCAATTTCAATGGCAGGACTTCCGATTGCGGTTTCAAAACTTGTTGCCCAAAATGTTGAGCTCGGAAAAGTGAGGGACGCAAGAAGAATATTCAACGTTTCAAGAAAGCTGTTCTTCCTTGTCGGTATTTTCGGAACGGTTTTGCTTGCGGCAATCGCACTCCCGTATTCAAAATATCTCATCAAGTCACCGGAATCGGTCATGAGTATTCTTGCAATTGCTCCGTGCATTGTTTTTTGCTGCATGATGTCATCTTTTCGCGGCTATTACGAAGGACTCAAAAACATGACTCCGACGAGCGTTTCTCAGGTTATTGAAGCGCTTGTAAAGCTTGTTTTCGGTCTTGCGGCAACGTGGGCATTCATCAGCGGCTGCAAAAGCCGATATGCCGCAAGTAACGTCGGCGGCGTTGCAACGATTCTCGGCAGAACCGTAAGCAGTGAAGCGGAACTTATGGAAGCAATTTATCCCTATGCTTCGGCTGTTGCAATTTTCGGTGTTACGCTCGGTTCAATGGTCGGTTTGTTGTATCTCTACATTCATTATAAAAGAAAAGGCTTCGGCTTCACGCGTGAGGAGCTTGTTAATTCTCCGCCGCCAAAGAGCGACAAAGTACTTAGAAATCAGATTATCAAGATTGCAACACCGATTGCAATCAGCTCGCTTATTGTCAATGTCAGTAACATAATCGACGACGTAATGATCGGTAACCGCCTTGACCGCGCGCTGAAGGTCGGCGGCGATGTTATAAAGAATATGTATCAGTATTCTTTGGCTGCTTCGGCAACATCCGAAAGTGCAATTAAAGATTATCTTTACGGTTTGCACGCTTCGGTAGTCAATGTTAAGAACCTTATTCCGACAATTACAATCTCAATCGGCGTCAGCGTTATTCCGATACTTTCAGCCGCATGGGCTGCAAAAAACAAGCACAGAATCAAAGTTACCGTTGAATCCGCACTTCGCATAACGTCAATGCTTGCGCTTCCCGCAGGACTCGGAATAGCCGCTCTTTCCGAACCGATTTTAAGACTTCTTTACAGTAAGCAAACGCATATAATTCCGATTGCCGCTCCCATGCTTTGCGTATACGGCTTCGGAATGATTATGTTCTCGATTGCTTCGCCGATTACGAATATGCTTCAGGCCGTGGGACGAATGGATATTCCGCTCAAGTCCGTTGCAATCGGTTCGGTTGTCAAAATCGTTCTAAACTTTATTCTTATCGGTAATCCGCAGGTTAACATCAACGGCGCTGTTTGGAGCACGATGGTCTGCTATATTGTTATGCTTTCGATTAATTTTACTGCGCTTTTGAAGGTTACAAAAGTTAAGCTTGATTACGCGTCGGTGTTTATAAAGCCGCTCATTGCCGCAACGGCGTGCGGACTTTCCGCCTTGTTCAGTTATAGCCTTCTTGCCGAAAAGCTTGCTGTGAACGGAACAATTTCAACGCTTTTGGCAATCTGTGTCGGTGCCGCATTTTATGCCGCAGTGATGCTTCTTATCAAAGGAATTTCCCGCGATGACGTTGAAATGTTGCCAAAAGGTGAAAAAATTGCAAAAGCTCTTGCAAAATTTGGATTATTAGGGTAAAATAGCACAGATAGCCGTTTGGTGCGTTTAATCTTCTTTTTTGGCGGTTTCATCTGCCGAGGTATTTTAAATGGAAAAGTTTAATTTCAAATCAAAATACGGCTTTGATGACCTTTGCAAAATCATGACTCTTCTTCGTACGCCCGGCGGTTGCCCGTGGGACATCGAGCAGACCCATGAAAGCATTAAAAAGTCTTTCATCGAAGAGACTTATGAGGTTATTGAAGCAATCAATAAAAACGACAAAACTCTTCTTTGCGAAGAACTCGGCGACGTTTTGCTTCAGGTTGTTTTTCATGCGGAAATGGAGCGCGAACAGGGTACGTTCGATATAAACGACGTTTGCGACGGAATTTGCAAAAAGCTTATTGAACGCCACCCGCACGTTTTTGCTTCCGACAGCGCAGACACTCCGGCGGAAGTCCTTGTCAAATGGGACGAAATCAAACGCAAAACCAAAGGACAGAAAACACAAGGCGATTCGATGAAAGCCGTTCCGCTTGAACTTCCGGCGCTCATGAGGGCACAAAAGCTTCAAGGCAAGGCGAAAAAGGCCGGCTTTGACTGGGATGAAGCCGACGGTGCTTTCACAGCGCTTCACAGCGAAATCGAAGAGCTTGAAGAAGCATATAAGACCGGAAAGAAAGAGAATATTGAAGACGAGTTCGGCGACGTTCTTTTTTCGGCGGTCAATGTTTCGCGTTTTCTTGATATCGACAGTGAAGAAGCACTGACGAAAGCAAGCAACAAGTTCCTTGAAAGATATCTCATTGTTGAAAAGCTTGCAAAAGAACGAAATATCAACATGAAAGAGACCCCGATTGAAGAGCTGGACAAGCTTTGGGTCGAAGCGAAAAAAATCATTGCCGAAGAAAAGGCAAAGTAATTTTAAATCCAATTAAGGCGCAAAATCAAAGCGCACTTATGGAAAAATATATTTTTGGAGGATTCACAATGAATAAAACCGAATTGGTTGCTGCCGTTGCAGCAAAAGCAGAAATTTCGAAGAAAGACGCAGAAAAGGCTGTTGCAGCTGTTTTCGGCGCAGTTGAAGATGCACTTGTAAAGGGCGAAAAAGTTCAGCTTATCGGCTTCGGCACTTTTGAAGTTAAGGAAAGAGCAGCAAGAACCGGTCACAACCCCAGAACAGGCGAAGCTGTTGAAATTGCCGCTTCGAAGATTCCTTCGTTCAAAGCAGGCGCAGCTCTCAAGAACGCTGTTAAATAATTTTTGCATTTAAAGGTCGGGTTGCGGTTTTGCAACCCGATTTCTTTTAATTCCTCCGAAAGGCAAACAAGAAAGGAAAAAACTTTTATGAGACTTGATAAATATCTTAAAGTTTCGCGCCTTATCAAAAGGCGCACCGTTGCAAACGAAGTCTGCGACGCAAAACATGTCACCATTAACGGAAAGGTTGCCCGCGCGTCGTATGATGTGAAGCAAGGGGACATCATCGAAATTCAGATGGGCGAAAACAAAATTCGCGCCGAAGTTTTGCTTGTGACCGAATACGCAACAAAAGAAAACGCTTCGGCAATGTATAAGATTTTGTAAGCGTTTGCCGTGATAAAACAAAAACCGCCGAATATTGCCCGGCGGTTATTTTTTATTGACGAAATATGACAAAGCTGATAGAATAAATCCGGTGCCGGGTATACGGTAGGCGGTCAGCTCCTTCAAAAGGGGGTGATAGCATGGCAATAACGCTCGCCGAGCTTATAGCGATTTTTTCGCTTCTTGTTGATGTTATCTCTCTGTGCTGTTACATATATTTCAGCAAGAAGAAGTAATCTTAGCATAAACTAAGAAACACCGCCCACTTCCACATGGCGGTGTTTCTTTAATAACATTTCCATTACGGAGGGCTAACCGCTTACTGCGGCACCTCTTTACTCATATTATACTTATCCGCGTGATATTTGTCAAGCGGTTATTTTTCTTTTTCCTGCCGCATAGTAATTTAGTGACCAAAGATTACAAAGCCGAACGGGAGGAACGGATATGCAAGACGAAATCACAAGGCAGGAACCGCATAATCTTATTCTTGAAGACAGAAAAAAGCTCAAAATGACCGGCGTTACCGATGTGGATTCTTTTGACGAAACAACTGTTGTTGCCTATACCTCTGCCGGCGAGCTCACCATAACAGGCGAAAAGCTTCATATCAATAAACTCAACACCGAAAACGGCGAACTGACCGTTGAGGGAACAATCGGTTCGCTCACATACATCGACCAGGCACCGAAAAGCACGGGCTTTTTCGGAAAAATGTTCCGATGAATTATTCAGAACCGCTGCCGCAGCAGCTTTTTGATTTTTTGTTCTTTTTCGGGTTCGGATTCCTTGACGGTCTTCTTTTTCGTTTGGTTGAATTTTTTCGAAAACTTTTCGGGAACGGCAAGTATGCGCTTTTGGTTCAGGACCTTTTCTTTTCCGTTCTTTCAACGGTGCTGATGTTTGTCTTTCTTTTGGTATATGCCGACGGAACGGTTCGGATAAATCTTATTGCCGCGGCGGTACTCGGAGCTTGCGTTTTTTTTCTCACGGCCGGAAAACCGATTAAAAAAGCGCTTGACGTTTTTGCCGTGATTATAAGGAAAACCGTCACGATTTTGACTGCGCCGTTCACCGCGCTTTCAAAGAAAGTCCGCTTGGTTTTTGAAAAGACAAAGGAAAAAATAAAAACTTTGAAAAGCAAAAAGAAAGCCGAAAAGAAAAAATCCGAAAAGAAACCGAAAAAAATGAAGAAGAAGAGCAAAAAAGACTTGAAAAATTCAGTGAAATCGTTATAATAAATAAATGTGTAGACTTTTTTAAAAGTTTAAGTATTTTTAATCGGGAGTGAATAACGTTGGCGGTAAAACAATTTGTGCCTGCTCAAAAAACAAAAAAAGTTCAAAAACACAGCGTTATTCTTTTTGTTCTTGTTGCCGCGTTTGTTTGCCTTGCCGTTGCAGGCTGTATCGTTAACTATGCACATGCCGCCGACAACAACGCCGAAGCGGCTCAGATGAGTCAAAAATGCGACGAGCTTAAAACAGAAAACGAAGAGCTTGAACGCTTTCTTGAAGATAAAAATCACGACGAATACTATGAAAAAATTGCCCGCGAACAATACGGCTATGCAAAGCCGGGCGAGCGCGTTTTCTATGATTCGGCGTATGGAAAATAAAACGCAGGAGGAAACAGCTTCATATGCTTGAAATCGGTCAAATTGTTGAGGGAAAAGTCACGGGACTCACTTCGTTCGGAGCTTTTGTCAGCTTGCCTGACGGAAAGAGCGGAATGGTTCACATCTCGGAGGTTTCGAATGCTTTCGTAAAAGAGATTAAAGATCATCTGACCGAGGGTCAGACCGTTAAAGTCAAAATTATCGGAATCAACGACGAGGGAAAAATCAGTCTCTCAATCAAAAAGGCTATGCCCGAAGAACAGCAGCAGCCGCGCGAACAAAGACCGCGCCAAAACCGCCCGCAACG
>DKDD01000168.1:7320-10091 GCA_002451715.1 Ruminococcaceae bacterium UBA6857
TCGTTCGGCAAATGTTTGGCAGGGTCAGCCCGAAAGAAAGGATCCTTCAAGCATGTCGTTTGAAGACATGATGGCTCGCTTCAAGCAGGTCAGCGACGAAAAAATCACCGACCTCAAACGTTCCGGCGAATCAAAACACGGCGGCGGATATTCACGCCGCGGCCGCGGAAACAACTGATTACATAACAACATGATGATTACGGACTGCCGCATGTTTTTGCGGCGGTCTTTTTTTGTTTTAATCTTTTCAAAAAATGTCATATTTTTATATCGTTCCGGCAATAATATTTCGGGTAAATGAGCGCTTTTTTTAAACTGAAATACGCACTCAAATGGTCGAAAAAACAAATGAGTTTTGTGCGGCCGGAAAGGTCAACGGTGATTGCAATGAAAAAAACTTTCAGCAGCATTTTTAATGATATCCTTTTTGAAAAATATGACAAGCCGATGAAAGAGTTGTCGGTCCGCGAACTTTATGACGTGACGGCTTCTGCGGCAAACGCGCTTGCAAGAAGATTTGAGTTTCGCCACGAACGTTCAAAGCGCGCGGCATATTTTTCGGCGGAGTTTTTAATCGGTACTCTTCTCAAATCAAATTTGCAGAATCTCGGTGTGCTTGAAGAGGCAAAAACACTTTTTGAAAAGAACGGACGAAGTTTTGAAGAGTTTTCAATTGTTCCGGATTATGCTTTCGGAAACGGCGGACTCGGACGGCTTGCTGCGTGCTTTCTTGAAAGCGGGGCAACCGTCGGAATCAATCTTGACGGCTATGGAATCAGATATAACTACGGACTTTTCCGCCAGGCAATCGAAGACGCAAAACAGACGGAATACCCGGATGATTGGGAAAAGTTTCCCGATGTTTTCGGCGAAAGAAAGGACGAAGAAAAAGTTAAAATCGAGTTTTCGGACATGACGGTTTATGCTGTGCCTTATGATTATTTCGTTCCCGGATATAAAAACGAAAAAGTCAACAGACTTCGTCTTTATGACTGCGAAAGCGGCGAAAAAATCAGTTTCAAAGCTTTTGAAAATTCCGACACGGCAAAGGCTTTTGAAAATGAAAATGCCGCAAAATCAATCACCGCGTTTTTATATCCGAACGATGCAACCGAGGAGGGGAAGAAACTTCGGCTTCGCCAGCAGTATTTTTTCACGTCTGCCGCGCTTCAAAACATTCTTTCGGAAATATATGACGAAAGGCATTTTGAAGAACTTCCGGAAAGAATTGCAATTCAGCTCAACGACACACATCCGACCGTTGCGATTGCGGAATTCATCCGTTTGCTTTTGAAAAGGGGAAAGAACTTTGAAACGGCTTTTTCTTTTGCGCAAAAGATTTTTTCATACACGAACCATACTGTCATGAGCGAGGCACTTGAAAAATGGGACGCAGAGATGTTTTCATCCCTTTTGCCGGAAGTTTATGATGTGATTGAAAAACTGAACGGAAAACTCGTCTCTGAGCTGAAAAAAAAGACCGAACACCTTGACGATTGTCTTATTATCAAAGACGGTGTTGTTCACATGGCAAACCTTGCGTGCTTTGTTTGTTCGCATATCAACGGCGTTGCAAAAATTCACAGCGACATCATTGCGCGAAATACCCTTTCGCAGTGGTATGAGCTTTTTCCGTCGCGCTTTTCGAACAAAACAAACGGAATTACCGAACGCCGCTGGCTTGCGCTTTCAAACGAGGAACTTTATAATCTTGTTTGCAAAATTGTTAAAGCAGACGTTGCAATCGACATTGAAGCGATTGAAAAACTCAAAGCGTTTGAAAACAACGACGAAGTTCTGGAAAAGCTTTTTGAAATACGGCAGAGAAACAAAGAAAGGCTTTGCGATTATATCAGAAAAACCGAGGGAGTGAGTCTTAACGGCGAAAGTGTTTTCTTCATTCAAATCAAGCGCATCCATGAATACAAGCGCCAGCTTCTTTGTGCGCTCGGCTGCCTTTATTTATACAAAAGACTTAAAAATGAAGAGCTTTTGTATCTTCCGAAGATGACGTTCATTTTTTCGGGAAAAGCCGCGTCGGGCTATAAAGAAGCGAAGCTTGTTATTGAATTTATAAACAGGCTTTTAAAAACAATCAATGCCGATAATGAAATCAACGGAAAACTGCGCCTTGCTTTTGTCAGCGATTATAATGTTTCAAAGGCGGAAAAGCTGATTCCTGCGGCGGATTATTCTTTGCAGCTTTCGCTTGCCGGAACCGAGGCGAGCGGAACGGGCAACATGAAATTTATGCTGAACGGTGCACCCACTCTCGGAACGTTTGATGGTGCGAACATTGAAATTGTGAAACTTGCCGGAGAAGAAAATAACTATATTTTCGGCCTTCGCGAAGAAGAAGTGAACCGGGCAAAAGAATTTTACGACCCAGAAGAGATTTATGAATCGTCGGATATTGTCAGGGAAGCGATTGACGCATTGGATGACGCGTCACCCGAAAACGCCGAATGCTTTTCTGCAATTAAAGATTTGCTTTTGAAAAACGACAGGTATATGGTGCTTGCCGACTTTGAATCATACGTTGAAACGGTTCAAAAGGCGGCGTTTGATTACAAAAACAAAAAAGAATACTTCAAAAAATCGCTTTTAAACACGGCTTCGAGTGCATTCTTTTCTTCGGACAGAACAATAAAAGAATACGCAAGCGAGATTTGGAATGTGTAATATTTAAGGATGATTTTGCTTTAATGTTTTTCGTACGGGCGTCTCGTGAGGCGCCCATGAACGTTTCTGTTTGCACTGCATAATTTTTT
>DKDD01000061.1 GCA_002451715.1 Ruminococcaceae bacterium UBA6857
ATTTTGACAATGAAAAGCTCAAGTTTTATAGCGGTGTAAGCTATCGCCACTGCCTTGTTGTTCACGGCGGAACAACCGATCTCGGAACAATGACTCCGCCTCATGATATCAGCAAAAAGGTTATAGGTTCACATCTTTCGTCAAGCGAAAACGCGACCGAACTTATCGCAATGATGAAAGAAAGCTATGACCTTCTAAAAAATCACCCCGTAAACCTCAAACGTGTTGCCGAAGGAAAACGTCCGGCAAATTCAATTTGGCTTTGGGGAGAGGGCAAAAAGACAATTCTTCCGTCGTTTGAAAGCCTTTACGGAATGAAAGGTGCAGTAGTTTCCGCTGTTGACCTTCTTAAAGGCATTGCTCTCAGTGCAAAAATGGCTGCACCTTTTGTTGAAGGCGCAACAGGATACATCGACACAAACTTTGAAGGCAAGGCCGAAGCCGGCATGAAAGAGCTTGAAGACGGAAAAGACTTTGTATATCTTCATTTTGAAGCTCCGGATGAATGCGGCCACAGAAATGAACCGGAAAACAAAGTCCGCGCAATCGAACTTATTGATGAACGCGTCCTTCCAATCGTTTTGAAATCGCTTGAAAAATATGACGATTACAAAATTATGATTCTTCCTGATCATCCGACGCCGATTGTTACCATGACCCATGCAAGAGACGCTGTTCCGTTCATGATTTATCACAAAAAACGTGAGGTTGACGGCGTTGAAACAATCAACGAAGAAACCGCAAAAGCAACCGGACTTTTTGTTCCGAGAGGCTGTGAACTGATGAAAAAATTCTTATCGGAGGAAATCTGAGAATGAGCAAAATACTTATTATTGACGACGACCGCGCAATTGCAAATCTTGTTTCCGACGCGCTTGAAGACGAAGGCTTTGAAACCGCAATCTGCTCCGACGGAAACGAAGCTTATGATTATGTTGAATCACACGCCGGCGATATTTCGCTTATAACGCTTGATATTATGATGCCCGGACTCAGCGGACTTGAACTTTGCAGAATGATTCGCAATAAGGTCGATTGCCCGATTATCTTCGTTTCTGCAAAAGGGAAAACACTTGATACGGTTCTCGGACTTGAAATGGGCGGCGACGATTATATTTCAAAGCCGTTTGTTGTTGAAGAACTTGTTGCAAGAGTAAAAGCGCATCTTCGCCGCGAAAAGCGCAACCGCGATATTACCGAAGAGGGTGTAATTAAAGTCGGCGATATCGAAATACATACCGGTTCGTTTGAAGTTTTCAAAAATTCAAAGCCCATTCAGTTTTCAACGCGTGAATTCCAGCTTCTTCAGTATCTTATGGAGAACGCAGGAAAGGTTCTTACACGCGAACAGATTTTTAGCCATGTTTGGGATACCGAATTCGGCGATATCGGAACGGTTGCCGTCAATATCAAAAGTATCAGAGACAAGCTTGACCCGAACAATGAGTATATTAAAACCGTTTGGGGAGTAGGTTATAAATTCGTAAAAACGCACTGAATTTAAAAAGGAACGCTGAACGATGACTAAGGACAGAAAGGCCAATATTATTGTTATACTGCTCTTCTTGGGCGTTATAGTTGCTTTTGCATATTCATATAACGCTTCGGTAACAACGGCGGTAACAAACTCCGCTTATAACGATGAAGAGAGCCTTAAAAAGTATAACTATGAAATTATTGAAAAACTCGGTCAAACAAAAAGCACAGCCGAATGGTCGGATATTGTTGAACAATACAGGGATATTGTAATTGTTATCGAAGACAGTGCAAATGAAGTTGTTACGCGCTCAAAAGACAGGAACTGGACTGCGCTCGATGTCAAGGTCAGAACCGCTTTTGAATATAAAAACAAGGCGTATATGATAATTTCATCCGTATATCTTCTTCGTGATTATGCCGCCGACAGCAGGGTGCTTGTCCGTTTTGTTTTTGTTGAATTTCTTATCGGTCTTTCTGCACTGAGCCTTTTAATTTTTATCATCTATACGATGATGCTCAAACCTTATCGTGAATTTTATCAGCTTATTGAAGAATACGAAAGGGGAAAAACTCTTTCAAAACACCATTTCAGAGGTTATATCGGCCACGTTTACGACCGCTTTGTTTCTTTGACCCGAAACCTTGAACATCAGCAGCAAAACGAACAGCGAATCATCGCTTCGATTTCGCACGACATCAAAACGCCGCTGACTTCTATTCTCGGTTATGCCGAACGAATCAAAAACGGAAATGTTTCGGAAAAAAGAAAACTTCAATATCTTGATACAGTGTATGAAAAAGCGCTCGAAATCCAGGAGCTTGTCGATGAATTTGACGAATATCTCAGTTATAATCTGACAAAACAGGTACACACCGAAAAAGTTGACACTGAAACAATCAGGACTTCGCTTGAATATGAATACGGCGCGGATCTTGAAATGAACGGCATTTCGTTCACCGTAACAAACAATGCCGAAAAAGCGAGTGTTATGATTGACCGCACAAAAATGCGTCGCGTTTTCGGCAATATCATCGGAAACAGTGTTAAACACATGTTGTCTGACGATAAAAAGATTGACGTTGAAATAAGCAGTAATCGAGACACGGTTTATATTAATATTAGCGATAGCGGCGAAGGTGTTGACGAAGAAAAACTTGAAATTATTTTTGAGCCGCTCTATACCTCCGATGAGGGCAGAAAGGTTGCCGGTCTCGGACTTGCAATTTGCCGTGAGATCGTTGAAAGTCACGGCGGAAATATCTATGCGAAACGTTCGAAATACGGCGGACTTGAAGTTTGCATTGAACTTCAAAAGGTTAAATAATTCATAAAATATTGCAAAACACCCTTTGCGGAGGTTGAAAATGACGTTCATAAAAAGGCATAAAATTTTGACGTCGGTGTTTATAATGATTCTTTCTTTCGCCGTTCTGATTTCCGGAACGGCGTATTACTTCCTCGGAAAGATTAACATTACCGACGAAAATACACCTGCGGTTCCTGCAGTGACTTTGCCGAATTCTTCTGACGGCGAAGACGAAATCTTTCCGGATTCGGAAAACCTTACCGGCGAAGAGAAAAAAACTATCATAAAAGCAAACAAAGATATTAAGGAAAACCTTGATGATAACCGCATTTGGCAAAGCGACCAAATTATAAATATTCTTCTTCTCGGCGTTGATTACGGAACAGAAACACTTAAATACGGACGTTCGGACGCAATGATGGTTCTTTCGCTTAACAAGGCAATTCAAAAAATAAAAATTATTTCAATTTCAAGAAACGTTTATTCTTCGATACCGGGCTTTAAGAATTCTATGATCAGTCATGCGCATGCGTTCGGCGGACCTGCGCTTGCAATTAAAACTGTCGAACAAAATTACAAAATCGGAATAGATAACTATGTAAGTTGCAGTTTTGATTCATTTGTAAAAATTATTGATGTTCTCGGCGGCGTTGATATCAATCTGACTGAAAGGGAAAAAGAAGCACTCAATGAAAGCGGAAGTAACTTTGTTTCCGCCGGAAAAAACAGTCTTGACGGTGAGACCGCTTTGCGTTATGCACGGCTGCGGTGGATTGATTCCGACAAGGAGCGAACCGGTCGTCAGCGTAATATTCTTATGGCGCTTGCCGAAAAATTTAAAGGCATAACGGCTGAAAAAGCATTTGAGCTTTTGAACACGGTTTTGCCGCTTATCAATACCGACATGAAAAAAAGGGAGATACTTTATCAGCTTGCAACCGCAGTGAAGTATCTCAGTTGGGACATTCAACAGTATTACATTCCCGATAAATCATATGAACGGGTTATCCGAAACGATTTTTATGTCAATATTTTGGATTGGCCCTATGAAGTGTCATATGCACATTCTTTGATTTTTGAAGGTGTAACTCCCGATTACAAGGAGCTGAAAAATGAGTAAGAAAAAGAACAACGTTCTTAATAAGAACGACGAAATAACACTTGAAATAACGGCCTTAACTTCGCAGGGAAGCGGAGTGGGTCGTTTTAACTCAATGGCGGTTTTTGTTGAAGGTACTGCGCCCGGAGATGTGATTTTGGCGCACATTATTCTTGTAAAATCAAGCTATGCCGTCGGAATAATCAAAAAGATTATTAAACCGTCAAAGCACAGAATTGTCGGGGATTGCGGCGTTTCTTCTTCGTGCGGCGGCTGTTCATACCGTCACATTGATTATGAAGAAGAGCTTAACATTAAAAAGCAGCGTGTCAGCGACGCTTTTGAACGTCTCGGCGGAATCGACACTCCGGTAAAAGAAATTCTTTGCGGAAAAAGCACTTCGCGCTACCGCAACAAAGCCCAGTATCCGATTGCACTGACTTCCGACGGTAAAACACTGATCGGCTTTTATGCGAAAAAGAGTCACCGCGTTGTTGATTGCCGCGACTGCCTTCTGCAGCCGAAAGAGTTTGAAAAAATTCTTCGTGTAATCGAACGATGGGCTGCTCAATACGGTATCACAGTATATGACGAAAAGCAAAAGCGCGGTCTGCTTAGACACATTTATATCAGAAAAGCCTTTAAAACCGGACAGATTATGGTTTGCCTTGTGGTAACAAGTCGCCTTGTTCCAAAAATCGAAAAGCTTGTTGATGTACTGCTTGAAGAAAACGAAAACATAAAAAGCATTGTGCTCAATATTAATGCCGAAGATACAAATGTTGTTCTTTCAAAAGACTGCATAACTGTTTGGGGCAACGATTACATTGAAGACGAGCTTTGCTCTTTACGGTTCAGAATTTCTCCGCTTTCGTTTTTCCAAGTCAATCCAGAAGGCGCAGAGATTCTTTATAAAAAAGCCGCCGAGTATGCTGCTTTGACAGGGGAGGAGACGTTGCTTGACCTTTACTGCGGAACGGGTACAATCGGACTTTCAATGGCAAAAAACGCAAAGAAAGTCATCGGCGTTGAAATTATCCCTCAGGCAATTGAAAACGCAAAGGAAAACGCGAAACTTAACGGAATCGAAAACACTGAGTTTTTCTGTGATGACGCCTTCGGAGCGGCAAAGCGAATCAGTGAAAGCAAAATAAAAATTGATGTGATTGTGCTTGACCCGCCGCGGAAAGGCTGTAGCCGTGACGTTATCGAAGCCGTGGTAAAAATGAATCCCAAGCGTATTGTATATGTTTCCTGCGACCCCGCAACGCTCGCAAGGGACTGCGCCGTTTTCAAAGCAGAGGGCTTTGAAACAACCGAAATTACCGCAGTTGATATGTTCCCGAGAACAACTCATGTGGAGACGGTGGCTATTTTATCAAGAAGATAATATAATATTGGGTAATAATAATTAACTAAAAGGAGAAGAGCAGGGTGAAAAAAACAACAATTGAACAATACTTATTATCAACGTGTTTGTTTGGTGTGTATTTACACAGAATTTGAAAGTGAACCACCTAACCGGCAAATTAATTTCTTGACTTGGTATGTTATAATAACTCAAGAGGTGACACCGATGACAAACATACGCCCGCTTGAACAAAAAGACATTGAAAAATGTCTTGAGATTTATAACTATTACATTGAAAACACAACAATAACGTTTGAAGAAACTCCGCTTACACTTTCAGATTTTTCCGAGCGTATAAACGGTATAACCAAACGTTACCCTTTTCTTGTTGCCGAAGAGGGTGGAACAGTTGTCGGTTACGCATATTTTGATATTTTTAACAGCAGAAGTGCATACAGACATACGGCCGACCTTTCGGTTTATCTTGACAATGCCTGCCTTTCTAAAGGTATAGGCTCGATTCTTTACAACGAGCTTGAAAAACTTGCGCCGAAGTATGAGATAAATAACGTTATTTCAATAATTACTGCCGAAAATAAGAAGAGTGTTGTGTTTCATGAAAAGAACGGCTTTTCTTTTAAAGGCAAACTTGATAACGTCGGTATTAAATTTGAAAGACAACTCTCGGTTTTCTTCTATCAGAAAACTCTTTGCAATCTGTAAACGCTTCAATAAGTAACGCCAAAGACCGCCTTTAAGTGCTTTTTAGGTTTTGGTGTTATTTTTTTGCTGTTAAAACAGATGATAATAATTTGCGTTTGTTTTATCCGGTTTTTTATAATACAAGTATTTTAAATGAAACATCTATGCAAAATACACAGAACAAAAACGGTTTTGTGACCTATTGGAATTAAAACGATGCTTTAACTGTTAATTATGGTGAATTTATACAATGTAAAATTTCACGAAAAAACTGCGCCAATCCGATAAAAAATGCTGTTTCTTACAAAAAAAATCGTGTTGACAAAATTTTTTTGAAAAAATATCTAAAAAATTTACCGTTTTATATTGCAAAATGCCGATAAAATGTGTAAAATGGTAAAAGTGACGATAGTCAAAATGTATAAAATTCACATAATTAATGGTTGGAGGGACATTTCATGTCAAACAGACTGTTCCAAGGTATTATCCATCAGATGAAAGACGCTATCGACAGAACTATTGGCGTTGTCGATAACACGGGGACTGTAATATGTTGTAGTGACCTCGGTCGAATCGGAGAAACCGGCTTTGCCGATTTTAAAGATGAAATAACTTCTTTCGAGCCCAAGGTTATCGGTTCAAGAACTTTTATCGCAATTGGTATGCAGCTTCATCCCGACGCTGCCGTTTTTGTTGACGGTGATGATGAGGCGGCGGCTAATTACGCAAGACTAATTGCCGTTTCGCTTAACAATATCAAACAGTATTACGATGAAAAGTATGACAGAAGCAACTTTATTAAGAATGTTATCCTTGATAACATTCTGCCCGGCGATATCTATCTCAAAACACGCGAACTCGGACTCAACAATGAGGTTTCGCGATGCGTTCTTTTGATCAGAACAGTAGAAAGAAGCGATGTTTCGATTAATGAAGCCGTTTCAAAGCTTTTCCCGGATAAGTCCAAGGATCTTGTTATTAACATCAATGAATTTGATATTGCTCTTGTTAAGGAAGTGCGCGCCGGAAACGATATTAAAGATCTTGAAAAACTTGCACGTTCGATTGTTGATTCTCTTCATACCGAGTATTATGTTAATTCGATAATCGGTATCGGTTCAATCGTTGTCGGAATCAAAGATCTTCCGCGTTCGTTCAAGGAATCGCAGATTGCTCTTGAAGTCGGAAAAGTTTTCGATACCGAAAAAACAATCGTTACTTATGAAAACCTCGGCATTGCAAGACTTATTTATCAGCTTCCGACAACTCTTTGCGAAATGTTCCTTAAGGAAATCTTCAAAAAAGGTTCAATTGTCGGTCTTGACCACGAAACGTTGTTCACAATTCAAAAGTTCTTTGAAAACAACCTCAATGTTTCCGAAACATCAAGAAAACTTTTTGTTCATAGAAACACACTTGTATACAGACTTGAAAAAATTAAAAAACTTACCGGTCTTGATTTGAGAGAATTTGACGATGCAATCGTTTTTAAAGTCGCTCTCATGGTTAAAAAATATCTTGATGCAAAGCCGGTTAAGTATTGATTTGCTTTTGCTCATAACAGTAAAAAATCAATGAATTTATTTTTTGCGAAAGTGGTTTAAAATGATTGAATTTAAAAATGTCTCGATGAAATATAAGACAAACGGTGCTGTTGCTCTTGATAACGTCAATGTTAAAATTGACAGCGGCGAATTTGTCTTTGTTGTTGGCGCGTCCGGCGCAGGAAAAAGCTCATTCCTGAACGTAATTATGGGTCAAGAAAAGGTTGATTCCGGTGTTGTTACCGTGGGACCGTATAACCTTACCAAAATGAAGCGCCGCGAACTTCCTTATCTTCGAAGAATGCTTGGAATTGTTTTTCAAGATTTCAGACTTATTCCGAAGATGACCGTTTATGATAATGTTGCATTTGCTCTTCGTGTTATCGGAATGAGCGAAAGAAAAATCACAAAACGTGTTCGCTATGTTCTTAAACTTGTTGACCTTTCGTCAAAAGCAAGAAACTTTCCGAATCAGCTTTCAACCGGTGAACGGCAAAGAGTTGCAATTGCAAGAGCACTTGTCAACAACCCGGCTGTTATCATTGCAGATGAGCCGACCGGTAACCTTGACCCGGTGCTTTCCGGCGATATTATGACTCTTTTTGATAAAATCAATGCTCTCGGTGCAACTGTTGTTGTTGTTACCCATGACCTTGAACTTGTTCATCAATTCGATCACAGAATCGTCACAATCGAAAACGGAAAAATTGTTTCTGACATTCCGTCGCGATCAAAGCTAAGAGCTGCCGCAAGACCTCAGCCGGCGCCGATTCAGCAAAACTCACCTGTACAGCAAAGCGATAACGCAGCCGTACCTGCCGAGCAGACCGCTGTTGCCAAAGAAGAACTTTCTCAGCAGCAAAAGGAGGTTGAAAACGATGGCGAATAAAACCAACACCAAAGCTCTGGTAAAAAGAAAAAAGAAACGTCGTTCTTCAGGCGGACTTAACACTTCATATCTTACAAAAATGGGTTTAAAGAACCTTGTTGCGAACAGAAGCATGTCGCTTTCTTCAATCAGTGTTCTGACGGCGTGCCTTCTTCTCATCGGTGTTTCGTTTTTGCTTTTGTTCAATATGAGAGCACTTGTTTCCGACGTTGAAAAGCAAAACGTTGTTGTTGCTTTTATTAAAGATGGCATTGACGAAGCGTCAAAAAGTCAGATTGAAAGTGACCTCAAAGCAATTCCCAACGTTACCGAAGTTCAGTACGTTTCAAAAGAGGAAGGTTTTAACGAACAGCTTGCCGATTTCGGCGTTGAGCGTGACATGATTGACGGCGTGATTGAAAATCCGCTTCCCGATTCGTACCGAATAACAGTCAGCAATATCGAAGAGTTTTCAACAACTCTTGCGGCAATCAAATCCGTCGCAAATATTGAATCCGTCCGCGAAAGTCAGGAAATTATTAAGCAGATTTCAACACTTCAAAAATCCGTAACGTTTATTTGCGTAATTATCGTTGCAATTCTTATTGTGGTTTCGCTCTTTATTATTGCAAACACAATAAAAATCACAATGGTTTCAAGAAAAGTCGATATCCAGGTTATGAAATCGGTCGGTGCAACCAACATGTTCATTTGCTGGCCGTTCATGATTGAAGGTATTGCAATCGGTCTCATATCCGGTCTGATAGCGATGCTTTTGACCTATGTTGTTGAAGTTACCGAGGGCGACGCACTCAATTCACTGTTTTCGCTCTTTGGAAGCTCAGTAATCTCACTTTCAGATTCATGGTTTATTCTTATTATCGGATATTTTGTTTCCGGCATGCTTCTCGGCTCATTCGGAAGTGTTGTTTCAATCAGAAAATATCTTAAAAAAGAAGGCAGCGAAGCTAATGATATCTGATTTCAAAAACGCTTTCTGCCGCGGCAAAGGAGGTTTTTGGGCATGAAGAGAAAAATTGCATTTATGATGTCTTTTGTTCTTCTCTTGAGTACTGTTGTGTTTTCTGCACCTGCGCCGGTTGCCCATGCTGCAACAAGGCAGGAGCTTGAAGCTGAGCTTGCCAGAATTGATCAGGAAATTAAAGACAACAAAAGCAAGCTTGCAAGTTTGAAAGATAAAAAAGAATCACAGCAGGAGTATCTTGATACTCTTGAAGCTCAGATTGCAACGAACGAAAAAAAGGCTACTAATCTTAAAACTCAGGTTGAAACGCTCGACAGCGAGATAGAGTCTCTTGACAAGGAACTTAAACAGCTCAATACCGAAATCGACGTTATCAACGATGAAATTACGCTTGCCAATCAGCAGATTACAACAACTACAAATAGCATTAAAGCTTCAAAAACACAGCTTTCGCAAAAGATTCGCGCCGCATATATCACAGGTGACGAGTCGAATTTAAAGCTGCTTATGGGTGCCGACAGCCTTGCTTCGTTTTTGACTCGGCTTGAAATGATGAAACGCATGAGCGAAAACGATAAAAAAGTTATTGACAAGTTTAAAAGCGAAGTTGCAACTCTCAAAAAGACGAAAGCTACGCTTGAAAAAAAGCAAACCAGTCTTGATGAAAAGCAAAAGGCTGTTACCGAAAACAAAAATGAACGTATTACCCGAAAAAATGAGCTTAAAACAACCCAAGCCGAATATGAAAGCGCAGTAAAAGAGCTTGAAAGCGACTATGCTGAAGTTGAAACCTATATTGCACAGCTTGACAAGAGTAGCGCGGTATATGAAAACTATATCAAGAACCTTGAAGCCGATCGTGCTGCTGCCGATGCGGAGATTGAATCTCTTATCAAAAGCTATCAAGCAACAACCGAAGCAACTACAGCAGCTCGCACAACTCTCCATGCTTCGAATAACGACCCGGCTGCAACGACGTCGTCTTCTTCGTCTTCGGGCGGCGGAGGCTCTTCAGGAGGCAGCGGAAAAATCTATCAGTCCAACGACAGTTGGGCATGGCCGCTCGGCAATATTTCCTGCTATATAAGCAGTCCTTACGGAAACAGAAGCGCTTCAATTTCCGGTTGGAGCTTCCACGGAGGTCTTGACATTTCGGCAAGCGGTGTTTATGGAAAACCTATTTACGCTTCGCGTGCCGGCACTGTAATTGCCGCCGTTTGGGGAACAACCGGCTACGGAAGATATGTTGTAATCGACCACGGCGACGGTTTCTCGACGGTGTACGGTCATTGCTCGGAACTTGTTGTTCAAACCGGACAGACTGTTGCAAAGGGACAACACATTGCAAACGTTGGCAGTACCGGTAATTCAACCGGACCGCATCTTCATTTTGAAATTCGCTATAACGGTGAAAAGCAGAACCCGTCGAACTACGTTTCAATGCCATAATTTAAAGTTACAAAGGGACGGCGCTCGTCGCTGTCCCTTTGTTTGGTAATACCGCTTATCTTCGTTAAGGGGGACGATCAATGAACAAAAAAATCTCACTTGGGCTTTTTCTCGGCATTTTGATTCTTGCTGTTGCGGCTTCAAGCGCCGTAACGATGAATATTCTCAATAAAGAGTATAACAGCCTTCTAAACGGGCTTCCGGAAAAGCTTGAAAGATATGCAATTCTTGACGAACTTGACGGTGTAATCAAGAATAACTATTATTCCGGAAGTGACGAGGAAAGTTTGAAAGCTGCTCTTGCCGGCGGATATGTTGCAGGGCTCAAAGACCCATATTCAAAGTTTATGAATGCCGATGAGTATTCCGAATACATGTCAGAAATACAGGGTAACATGTACGGAATAGGAATTGAAAGCGAAAAAACTTCAAACAGTACAATTGAAATTACCGAGGTTTTGAGCGGCTCTCCCGCACAAAGCAGCGGACTTAAAGTCGGGGATATAATAATCGGTTTTGACGGAATTATGCTTGACGCAAATAATTTTAACGAGCTTTCTTCAAAGCTTGAAGGTGATAAACTCACCTCTGTAAATATCACATATCGGCGCGGCAGTGAAGAAAAAACCGTTAATATAGTCAAAGGCTATGAAGCTCGGTCGGTTGTGTCAAAAACTTATAATAATATCGGATACATAAAAATCACCGATTTTTATTCAACAACTGCCAATCAGGTTCAGTCTGCCGTGCAATCGCTTACCGCATCAAAAGTTACGGCTTTGGCTATTGATGTTCGCAATAATTCAAGTACAAACTATGAAAATGCTTTTGAAACGCTTGATGTTTTTGTTCCTGTGAATGATTCTTCGGTACCTGCTGCATCATTGCTTGACGGCAATGGGAATATTATTGAAAATTATTCAACCACTGCCGGAGAAGTCAGTTTGCCCATGGCTATTCTTGTCAACGAAAAAACAGCCGCTGCAGCTGAACTTTTTGCCTGCAATATGAGAGATTTTTCAAAAGGAAAACTTGTCGGAACAAAAACAAAAGGCTCCGCTCTTGTTCCAAAAGCTTTTAAACTTACCGACGGAAGCGCTGTCTTGCTTTCTGTCGGAGTAATTAAGCCTTATAAAAGCGAAACATTTAACGGCGTCGGACTTACACCGGATAAAGAATCAAAACTTAAAACAAAAACAGGAAAGCTTGAAGCAGACAGTCAGTTCCTTGATGCTGTTACACTCATTACTCCGCAGGGCTGAGTAAAAACAAAAAACAATTATAATTTACCAAAAGTCACAGATCGTTTATTTTTGCGGTCTGTGGCTTTTTTTGTTTTTCGGCTTGATTTACCGATTATATTGTTCACGTTTTCTGTCTAAATTATTATTGCGGTTAAATTCCGCACGGAGGTGAAAAAATGGTAAAAGCAATAAAATATATTAGAATAGTTTTGATTTGTACGGTTTCCTTTTTGCTTACACTCTTGATTTTTGGCTTCTTTGTAATTCCGGATGAGATAAATACGCTTGATTCAAACAAAACGAATGTGAATGTAATTTATTCGCTCGATCCGCTGAATCCAAAAACTCAAGCCACAAAAAGTGTTGGTGAAAATATTATTGATGTAAGGATTAATCTTTTTAAGGCGATACCTGTTAAAAACTCGCGGGTCAAAGTTCAAAAACGGCGCTATGTTGTTCCGTCGGGTGAAATTTTCGGACTGCGGATTTACACTCAGGGCGTGGTTGTAATTTCAACCGATAAGGTGGATTCGGAAAGCGGAACACGCTTTCCGGCACATGAAGCCGGAATCACTAAAGGTGACATAATAATCAATATGAATTCGGTCGAAATTAAAGATCATACGCAAGTGGCAGAACTCATTTCGAATTGCGGCGGAGCTGCCATAAAGGTTATTTTTGTTCGCAACGGGCAGATATTTGAAACCTATTTTACGCCGGTTTACTCATCGGTACAGAGCAAATACGTCGGCGGTCTGTGGATAAGAGACAGCGCGGCGGGCATTGGAACAATGACTTTTTATGAAAAGCTAAGCGGTATATACGGTGGTTTGGGTCATGCCGTGTGTGATGTTGATACCGGCGAAGTTCTTCCTCTTTCCGAAGGCGATGTTGTTGAAGCGGAAATAAGCAGTTGCCGAAAAGGACGTTCTGGTGAGGCGGGTGAGCTTTGCGGAAGTTTTTCCGGTGACGCATTCGGGGAGCTGTATGCTAATACAACTTCAGGTGTTTTCGGCGTTCTCGGTAATATAAACCGTGACGAGGAGGAAATACCTGTTGCAATCAAAAGTGAGGTAAAAACCGGGAAAGCAAAAATAATCGCAACCGTTGACCGGGACGGACCAAAGTATTACGACATTGAAATTGAGCGGATATATATTGATGACACCGATAACCGAAATATGATAGTAAAAATTACCGATAAAGAACTGCTTCAAAAAACCGGCGGAATAGTTCAGGGAATGAGTGGAAGTCCTATCATTCAAAATAACAAACTCGTTGGAGCCGTAACGCATGTTTTTATTAATGAGCCGAGCAGGGGATATGGAATTTTTGCTGAAAATATGCTTGAAAAATGTGACGAAATTTTGAAATCCGGAATTTCAGACGCTTCGTGATATCCTTTCTTTCTTATAAAAATTGCAAAAATTACTTGAATTTTACACTGAATGAAAAAATTTTTAAACAATTTTACACTTTCGACAAATTTCACCTTGCAAAATAGTTATCATTGTGATAGTATTCGGATGTGAATTTAATTCACGTGTATTAAAAAATATTTGAAAAGGAAGGTACCCATGGCGAAGAAAACAAGTGTGATTCTTGCAGGAGAAGGCAATGACGGAATCGAACTTTGTGCAAAAGCACTGAAAGCAAAAGGCTGCGAAGTTAAAACTATTGAAAAAGACGGAAAGAAGCTCGTAAATCTCGCTTTAAGCGAAAAACCGGATGCGATAGTAATGGATTCGCTTATGGCTCGGCTTGATGCTCTCGGTGTTCTTGAAGAAATCGGAGATGAAATCAAAAAAAGTCAAACGATGGTTTTTGTTCTTTCATCGGTGGAAAATCCTGTTTTTGAAGAGGAAATTCTATTGGCGGGTGCAGATTACTATTTTCTCAAACCGGTCGACTATTCGTTTGTGGCAGACCGTATTTACAAGATGGTAAAACGCAACGGCGCAAAAAACGAAAAGCAGAATCATGTAGCAATTGAAGACACAAAGGAGCTTGAAATTGTGATATCCGATATTATGCGGCAAATCGGTGTTCCGGCTCATATAAAGGGTTATCAATATTTGCGCCAGTCGATTTTGCTAACGGTTAATGATCCGGATCTCATGCATGCAGTCACAAAGATATTGTATCCAACTGTTGCAAAACAAAACAACACAACATCATCTCGCGTTGAACGGGCAATCCGCCATGCAATTGAGGTTGCGTGGGACAGAGGGGATGTTGATG
>DKDD01000195.1:0-5857 GCA_002451715.1 Ruminococcaceae bacterium UBA6857
AAGAAGTCTTGCACGCGAACTCGGTCGCGCAGGAATCCGCGTCAATGCGGTTGCTCCCGGCGTAACACGTACCGATATGGTTGCCGCTTTGCCGCTGGAAATGGTTGAAAGAGTTGCCGCTCCGATTCCTCTCGGACGTATCGGTGAACCGGAAGAAGTTGCAAATGTTTTCCTCTTCCTTGCAAGCGATATGGCAAGCTATGTTACCGGCGATGTTATCTCGGTTGACGGCGCAGCACAAACCTGATTAAATTTTTATACGAATAAAAAATCCGCATTGTGATTTGTCACGGTGCGGATTTTTTGCGTTTATTTTTGTGTAAGAAATTCTTTCTTTGTAATTTTTACGGGTACACAGGTACTTTTGAAAAACGGATATTCTTCACCTATAACTTCGCCGCCAAGGTGAAGAATAATTCTTTTTGTCGCTTCTCTTGCGTCAAGAAAAACTTCGTTTGCACCTTCGTTAAAAAGCTCGGTGAGTGCGGTTTTAACAAGCTTTGTTGCAAGTCCGTTGCCCCTCGCGCTTTGAGTAACGGTGAGTCTTCCCATGTGCTGCTCACCGTTTTCTTTGTATGCGGCGACTGTGCCGACAAGTTCTTCGCCCAAAAAGGCGCCCCACCAAATCGGAGAAAGTTCGTTTTTGATAACAGTCATTTCCTTTGGAATGTCCTGCTCGTCAAAAAACACGTCGCAGGCGGCTTGAACCGATTTTTCCTTTTCTTTTCCCGATACTTTTCTGATTTCAATCATTTTATATATCTTCCTTTATGATTTCTTCAACCGTAATTATTCCGTCAATAAGCATTTCCGGCGTCTCGATTTCTTCTTTCGGACAGCTCCAATAAAGCCTTGCAAGGCGCAGATTTTCTTCCTTGTTCGTTTTGCCCCGAAAGCACTTTTCTGCGTCGCCCAAAAAGAACCGTCCGTCAATCGAAAGCCGCGCAATGCCGAACACGGGTCTTTTCAGCGAGACAAAGTAATCAAGCCAATCTTTCGCTTCCTCAAGCGTTTTTGAAACGTAAAGACAGGAAAGCCTTGACGGGTAGCACGGAAACTCTTTTACTCTCACTTCTTCAAGTGCAAGTTCGCGCAAAGCGACCGAAACGTGGTGCTCAAGTTCTTGCGCACGGTATTTTTTCGGGTTGGCGTAAATTTCGTCCACCGTTTCAAGCTTACTCATAACGCGTTCATAAACACCGCTGTGATGATTTTCGTCAAAAATTATGCGCTGACCTTTTTCCATCGGTCGTTCGGTAACAACATGAAACGCTTCAAAATTCATGCTTTATTCCTCAAACATTTTTGTTGAAAGATATCGTTCGCCTGTGTCCGGCAAAAGGGCAACAATGATTTTTCCTTTGTTTTCTTCGCGTTTTGCAAGTTCGACCGCCGCACATACTGCCGCGCCCGATGTGATGCCGACAAGAAGTCCTTCGTGTCGCGCAAGGCGCTTGCCGAAGTCATAGGCTTCTTCGTTTTTAATGGTGATAATTTCGTCAAGAATGTCGCGGTCAAGTGTTTTCGGAACAAAGTTTGCGCCGATTCCCTGAAGGTCGTGCGGACCTGCAACGCCCTTTGAAAGCAACGGCGAGGAAAACGGCTCAACGCCGACAATCTTTATGTTCGGGTTCTTTTCTTTAAGATACTTTCCCGTTCCGCTGATTGTTCCGCCCGTTCCGATTCCGGCAACAAAAATGTCAACCTTTCCGTCGGTGTCGTCCCAAATTTCGGGGCCTGTTGTCGTGTAATGGGCGAGGGGATTTGCAGGGTTGACAAATTGGCCGGCAAGAAAACTTCCGGGAATTTCTTTTGCAAGCTCTTCCGCTTTTTCAACCGCGCCTGCCATGCCCTTTGCTTTGTCGGTGAGGATAAGCTCTGCGCCGAACGCTTTGAGCAGGTTGCGCCTTTCAATGCTCATTGTTTCCGGCATTGTGAGAATGACTTTGTAGCCTTTTCCTGCGGCAACGGCGGCAAGACCGACACCCGTGTTTCCGCTTGTCGGTTCAATGATTGTTGCGCCTTTTTTGAGTATTCCGCTTTTTTCTGCGTTTTCAATCATGCTTTTTGCAACTCTGTCTTTTGCGCTGCCTGCCGGATTAAAAAACTCAACCTTTGCAACAATGCGCGCCGAAAGATTTTCCTCTTTTTCAATGTTTTTCAGTTCAAAAAGGGGAGTCGAACCGATAAGATCGCAAAAGGTTTCTATAATTTTCAAAGTCAGCACTCCGTTTCAAAAAAGTTTATATATTATTAAGGTTATCACCGAAAATAGGATTTGTCAATAAAAAGAAAGAATGGATTTCAATAATATTACAAAAGAGTAAACATTATGTCATTGTTCGTTTCAACAAATTAGCGCATGCTTCATGTATGCTATTATTAAACAAATTAAGGAGGATTGTATATGAAAAGCACTGTGGAAAATTATTTTAAGCATATATTTGCCGAATGTACAAAGGCAGAACTTGTCTGGTGGTGGATCCTCAGAGGACTCATGGTTTTCGGAATTGTTGACACGATTGTTAACGGAAAGGATTATGACGGAAGCAACCCGGTCATTCAGATGTTCGCAAATCTTCTCGGAATGTTCGCATATGAAATTTGTCAGCTCTTCCCGAAAAAGAACAGAATGCGCTTTCTTTCTCCGCGCTTTCAGAATATAACAGCGCTCGGCTTTTTCCTCGGCTCGTTCTGCGGCGCATATCTAAATTTTTATTACATCGTTCCCGGCTTTGATAAGGTTCTTCACGCGCTCGGAACGGCTGAGGCGGTATACATCGGCTATGAGTATGTTGCGGCGACCCAGCTCAAATTCAAAAAGACCTGCCCGAGTCAGATTGCAACGCTTTGTTCACTCGGTCTCGGCTTTGTTTTTTCAAGCGCATGGGAAGTTTTCGAATTTATATACGACCAGTTTTTCGGCGGAGATGCACAGCATTGGAGCTATGCCAACGCCCTCAAAACCGCAGGCGGCGACCCGAGCAAAATTTTCAATCTTTTCTCTGTTTCCGACCCGATGCGTTTCGCTCTGATGGATACCATGGGCGACATTGTGCTGAACTTTGTCGGCGGATTTATCATGTATGCGATTCTCTGCATCATTCCGTATCGCCACAAGGGTAAGGGTGATGTCAACGTAAGAATCCTTCGCGAACTTGCCGAAGAAAGAAAAAGCGAATACGAAGCTGTAACTGCTTTTTGAATGTAGCGGATAAAAGCGGCGCAAAGTGTCTTCTTTGTGCTGCTTTTTTGTATACGTATAAATATTTTTTTTTGATATTTACCCGACGTTATTGAAAACCAAAAGAAAATAAGCTACAATCGACCTGTAATTTTTAGCAAAAGGGGAAATAGAAATGAAAGTAATTGAAATTCTCAAACGTGTAAGAATCATTCTCGTAACCGTATTTGCGGGAATCTGTGCCGTCATAAGTCCGATACCGTCTTCGAACGAACAGGCCGAACTTGTTGCTCAAAGTCAATATGTTCTTGACGAAGCATTTGCAACCGGACAAGGCCTTGCAACGGACGGCGAATATCTATATTCGTCCGGTGCAATGTCTGCTCTTTACATGACCGCTCTTGCAAAAATTGATATGAAAACGGGCGAGGTTGTGAAAAAGAATCTTTCCGCTCTGCCGCGTGAATTTACCAAAAAAGGCTATGACCATATCGGCGCAATCGGCCTTGCCGGAGACACGATTTATGCCCCGGTTGAGCATAGAAACGAAAAAGACCCGCTTGTTCTGCTCTTTGATAAAAACACGCTTGAATACACCGGAACATACTTTGCACTTGATCAAACATATCTTCATGACGGAATCCCGTGGTGTGCCGTTGACGAAGATAACGGTTTTCTTTATGCTTCTCCGTTCCACCATGCTGAATATATTCTTGCGTTCAGCCTTGAGGATATGAGTTTTGTAAAAAAAATCGACCTTTCTTCGGAACTTGACAGAATTCAAGGTGCCGTGTATTATAACGGCAAACTTTTTGCAAACCTTGATCCCTTGAGTCCCAAAGGCACAAAGGAAGTTAAAGCCGTCAATCTTGCAACGGGCGAAGTTTCATCCTTCTTTTCAAGAAACGTCACCGGACTTTTCGGTTGCGAAACCGAAGGAATCACTCTGAACTTCACCGATGAAGGAAAAATGCAGTTCATAATCGCGGATTATGACAAAACCGTTTGTGTGTTTGTCAGAACATACGAACCGAAAGTATAAACAATCATAAAAAAGCTGCCGCAATCGGAAGTCCGACCGCGGCAGTTTTATTTTTGTTTTATTGCTTTTCGCTTTCTTCTTCGGGTTCGTTTCCGCCTTCGGCTTCGTTTTCATCCTCATCGCTTTCTTCGTCTTCCTCAACAAAAAAATCGTCGGAGTGGGGAAGAAGGTGATAAGCTTTGTTTTCAAGCGGTGTTTCGCGCTTGTGTTTTGAAAGCGCGTCGCCGAACATAACGTCCATGATCCTTTCTGTTGCATGACCGTCGCAGGATGACATGAACTTTTCTCTGAATGCGTGAACACGCTCTTTGTCGAAAAGCTTGTCAATATTTTGAATGTATTCGATGACTTCGGTTGTACTCTTTACAACCGGACCGGGAGCAAGTTCAAAGTAATCATAGTAAAAGCCGCGCCAATCGAAAAAATTTTCAAGGTCGTGCGCAAGAAAAATCATCGGCTTTTCAAAAAGCGAATATTCAAAAACAAGCGAGGAGTAGTCCGAAATGCAGATATCACTGACGCAAAGAAGGTCTTCAATCGTCATGTCGTCTGTCATGTCGCGCGCAAAATCGGCGCAGACTTCCTGAATTACCGGACGTTTTCTGACTAGCGGATGGTGCTTCATCAAAAGCACATATTCGTCGCCGAGAACATATTTCATAAATTCGGGGCTTAAAACGTTCGGTGTTTTTGCCTTTGCAACTCTTCCGCGGAAAGTGGGGGCATAAAGAATAACCTTTTTGCCCTTTGCTTCCGGCATAAGCGAATAAAGAGTTTCATAAGCTTTTGCAATAAAATCTTTGTCGTAAAAAATGTCTGTGCGGCTGCTTCCGAGTGCTTTGACAACGCCGCTTTCGTGGCTGTAATTCATCGCTTCTTCATATGCCCAGATAACTTCGGGACTGCTGACGGTGACATTGGTATAGCCGCGGTTGAACGGATAGCGATCCATTTCTTTTCTTGAAGCGCCGAAAATTGCGTCTGCGGTGCTGTAGCCAAACTTTTTGAATGCGCCGCAACCGTGCCAAAGTTGTGTGATAACCGTTTCGGGGCGGAACTTAACGTGCGATGTGACGTTTGTCGCTTCGTCAAAAAAGACATATTTTGCCGTTGCAATGTCGCGAAGCATTTTTACACAGTTTTTTCTGTATTGTTTTCTCGGAACATAGGTGTTTCTCAAAAAGTGGCAGTGAAGGTCAAAGTCGTAATTGATATAAAGCGTGTCATACATAAGCTTGAAACTGTTTGTAAGGCTCGGAAGTCTAAGCTCAATAAAAACAACCTTGTTTTCGTCAACGGGTTTTCTTGCTGCTTTTCTGTATGCCGACGGATAAAGAATTTTGAAAGTCCAAAACTTATAAATCGGATTTGTGTGCTTAATGAAAAAAGCTTTGAGCTTTCTCAAGTTTCGAACAAAAAAAAGATAGATGGTATAAAGAAAAGTACTTTGAAGGTATTCTTTGATTTTAGCCATGTAAAAAGCAGCATCCTTTCGGTTATTGAGTAAACATTTTTAAGTAAACATAAAGATATTGTATACTAATTTCGTTTTTTGTCAAGAGACAGAAAAAGTTTTGACATTGTATTTGTTATATAGGAACGAAACTTCTTGATTTTTTGCCTTATCGGTA
>DKDD01000195.1:5895-11322 GCA_002451715.1 Ruminococcaceae bacterium UBA6857
ACTGTCAGAAGATTACGAAGAGGAGCTTTTGAGTATGTCCCATATTAATGTTATTTCTCATCGCGGCGCGAATATTTATGCTCCGCAAAATACAATTCCCGCATTCAAAAAATCGCTCGAAATCGGTGTGGACGGTTTTGAAACGGATATACACATCACAAAGGACGGTCAGCTTGTCCTTTGCCATAATTATACAATTGACAGCACTTCCGACGGAAAGGGAAGTATTTCTCAAATGACCCTTGCCGAACTTCAAAACTATGATTTCGGCTCATATTTCAGTCCGCGCTTTACCGGAACAAGAATACCGACAATGGATGAATTTCTTTCGCTTGTTGAAACGGCAGATATCAGCGTTTTGAATATTGAGCTCAAAAGTCCGAAAGAAAACGAAACCGCAATTGTCAGCGAAACAATCCGCCTTGTCAAAGAACACGGACTTTTTGACAAGCTCATTATTTCAAGCTTTGACCCGAAACTTCTTGTTGAAGCAAAACAAATTGACGAAACCTGCAAAACCGGTTTCTTATACAGCGTGAACAGAAAAACCGCGTTGCCTATGCTTCGCCGCTTTGTTGAAGTTGCAAAGGAACTTCGTGTTGACGCGCTTCATCCGCAAAACGTTTTTGTCAACGAAAAATATGTTTATGAAGCTCACGAAGCCGGCCTTCTTGTCAACACATGGACAGTCAATTCCGTGAAAGATATTGAAAAAATGATTCGCTGCGGTGTTGACGGAATAATTACCAACTATCCGGACGTTACCAAAGGCGTCATTGAAAAACACACTTATTAATTAAAAAATCAACGGTGCCGACGCGGTTTGATTGCGCGGCACCGTTTTTTGTTACTTATGCGGAACGGTTTCGGTTCGAATTTTTGTTGTTTCGTCAAAAACGGGTTTGCTCTCGGGCTTTTCGGTTTCTTCGATTCTTTTGAGATAGGTGTTATAAATTATAACTTCCGCCGCGGCATCGTTTCCGATTGAAACAAGATAATATTCGTCTGTTTTAAGCGTTCGTTCGCCGTTTTTTATAAAGGTGTCTTCCTTGTCGATTCCGAGCTGAAGGAGTGCGCTTTTTGCTTTCTCTTCATCGAAATTTGAAAAAGCACGCAAAACTTTTAGGCAGGCAGAAAAATACCGCTCTCTGTCTTGCCGGGAAAATTCTGCTTTCTTTTTGCCGTCGCTTTTTGCGATTGTAATTCGGCATTCATAAAGCTTTTTGCTTTTGTTTTCAAGCATTGTTGCAAGAATTTTTTTGCCCTTGTTTTCATCGTTTGAATCAATGAAAGAGTACTTTGTTTCGCCGTCCTTTTCGCTTGCGACAACGTTTGAAAAGCCGAACGGAAAACCGCAGATTTTTGCATAGCGTTCAACAAAAGTTCCCGCGTCGGTCGTTTCGCTTTCGCTGCACGCGCTAAAAAGCGTCATAATAAAAAACAGCAAAACAAAAATTTTCAAAGTTTTTTTCATTTTAAAAACACCTCGCCGAAAAATATTTATTCGGCGAGGTTGTGTTTTAGAACGAAAGACGATAAGGCAGCCACCGAAGTGACTGCCTTACCGCAAGAAAAGATTTATAGAAAGGGGAGAGAGGATGTCTGAATTATTTTATGCAACAACGGTGAAAACGTCTTTTTCGTCACCGTCTGCAACCCACGAACGAATAATCGAGGGGTTTTCAAAAATTTCGTCAAGGCGCTTCATGAAAGGAACCGTCTCGCCGAAGTCGAGCGCTCTGTGGTCAAAAGCAATGCAAATGGGAAGAACGCTTCTTGCTTCAACATCTTTTCTTCCGTCGCTCTTTTTAACAACAACGGGTTTGTCAAGAACCGCGCCGACCGAAAGTGCGCAAACCTGCGGGGGAACAATTTCAAGAAGAGCGGTTGCGCCGCGCTGTGCAAGATAGGTTGAACCGATGTTTGAAACGGTAACGGTTCCCTGTTCAAGGTCCTTAATGGTGAGACGTTCAGTTTCGGGAATGCTTTCATATTCGCGCTTTTCTTTTCCGCGGAAGTGTGAAATTTTGCATTTTCCGAAGTTTGCGCCGTAAAGTCTTCCGATGGTCTGGAAGATTTTGCCTTTTTTGAGGTTCTTCATCGTGTTGTCGAACGAAACGGAGTACATTGCTTCCGTGAGGTTTGTTTTTTCTGCGCGGCGGCGGACATCGTTGATGTAAGCCGTCATTTCGTCAAGGTTTTTATTGCCGAAATCGCGAAGATTGATTGTCATCATTTTTCCGTTCGGAAGAATTGTGGGCATCGAAATATTGATATCCGAAAAAGTGTCGATTCTTCCGCGAACAAGTTTTCTGTCAAATTCAATATGTGAGTTCATAATCGGGGCAGCTTTGAGTCCCTCTGCGATAACTTTAAGCATAAGAGTGTTAAAAGTAATCTTATCATCACCGGTACGGTTTTTGTTGAGTTTTTTAAATTCTTTGAAGAAAGCGGTAACGTCCGGCTCATACATGTAAGTAACGTGAGGAATATTCTGCCATGATTCGGTTGTCATGTTGGCAACAATTTTTCTTTGGATTCCGAAGTATTCAGTGTTGGTAATGTTCATAATGGCATCTCCTTACATTTTTAGATTTAGATGTTTAAATCTTTTCTCTTTCGAACCGAGTTCGATGCATCTTGTGCGTTTGTTAACTTTGTGTTCATATTATATCACGGATTTTCCAAAAAATCCATAGCTGCTTTGTGCAAAATGCAAGTATTCGCAATAAAATTTTATGCAGCTTAACTAATTTCGTGAGTCGCGATTCACCGTTATCCAAATTATGCCATAGCTCCCTTAACGTTACTTTAAACATATATAAACTTTTTTTGAACGCCGCAAAGTTCATAATATTGACCGAATGAACAAAATAATATATAATTGAATTTGTATTAAAAAGGAGGCGAAAACAAATGAAAAAGCGTTTCGGCAGTGACACAATAAAATACATAGCAATTTTTGCAATGCTTCTTGATCATATCGGCTGGACGTTTCTTGCGTTCGATTCTCCCGTTTCACAGCTATTTCATGTCCTCGGCCGAATTACCGCGCCCATAATGTGCTTTTTCATTGCCGAAGGATATTCGCACACAAAAAACGTAAAAAAATATCTTTTGCGGCTTTTGGTTTTTGCCGTCTTGTCACAGATTCCTTGGTGCGTGATGCACAGTCAAAGCTTTGCCGCACTTTCGTTCAATATGATTTTCACGCTATTTTTTGCGCTTCTTGCCGTTTGTGCCGAAGCAAAAATCGAAAACCCGACTTTGCGTGTGCTTGCCGTTTTTCTTTGCGCCGCGGCAACGATAAAATCCGATTGGTATGTCTTTGCCGTCCTTTGGAGCGTGATTTTCTATAAATATAAAGCCGAGCCGAAAAAGGCGGTCGTTTCTTTTTCCGCCGTTTCACTGCTTTATACGAGCTATATGTTTTATCTTAACATTAACGCCGGAAATGATCTGCTCAAAAGTTTTCTTTCCGTGCTTTTCACATTCGGAACGTTCCTTTCTTTGCCGCTTCTTTTCTCATATGACGAAACAAAGCGGCCGAATAAAAAAAGCCGCTTCGTCTTTTATGTTTTCTATCCGCTTCATTTGTTGATTCTCGGCATTATAAAATATCTGATTTCATAAAAAACGGCTGTCGCATTCAAAACGCGTCAGCCGTTATTCTTTCTACGAACGGGAATACTGATTTCTGTCACAAATTTTTCCGGGTCATCGTTAAATCCGTAATCTATCATTGTGATTTCGCGCGAAAACGAAGACGGTTCAAAGCCGTTTTCGCCAATAAAAGCCATAAGTTTTTCATATTGCGCGGCGGCTTCGGTGTGGCTTCCGCAAAAGCGGATTGAAGCGCAAAGTGTTTTTGAAAGTTCGGTAACCTTTCCGTTGTAATCGTCTTCTTCGTCAAGAATCAAAAAGACAACGTCATATTCGCCGAAAGATTTTTTCAAAAGATGGTCTTTCGAAATTCCGACGCCGACTTTTCCAAGGAAAACAATGCCTTGCGATTGCGATTGTTCAAGCCTTCTAATCGGTGTTTCCATGTCGAGCGAAGCTTCAACTTTGAGAGAATCTTCAATGATAACGGCACGGCACGCCGGAAGTTCGATAAGTCTTGCTTTGTCAAAATCCGATGTGCGAGCGTCTTCAATCTGCCGCAGACGGTTTTCGATTTTGCGTTCGATTTTTTTGAGACGTTTTTGCTTTTCAATAACCGCTTCTTTTTGCCGCATGAGCTTTTCTTCAATTTTTTCAATGTCTCTGTTTTGAAGAAAATCGGCAATTTCGCAAAGCGGCATGTCAAGCGCACGAAGATAGCGAATTGTGTTGAGCGGTTCAAACTGTCGTGTGCTGTAATATCTGTATCCGCTTTCGGGGTCAATATATTCCGGTATAAGAATACCGATGTTTTCATAGTGCCTTAATGAGCTGACGCTCAGATTAAAAAGCTTTGAAACGTCGCCGATTTGAAAAAGTTTAGGCATTTCCATGAACCGAATCTCCTTTGAATGTGCTTTTTTCGCGCCTTTTTAAAACTGCAAAAGCAATAAGACAAACAATTACCGAAATAAGCGAACCTGCCGCAGAGGCAAGACCCATCGGCAAAAGTGTGTTCGGAAAGTACTTTGAAGCGAGATATGCTCCCGGAACGCGGGCGGTAAGAATCGAAATAACGTTGTGTAAAAACGAAAGCTGCGATTTTCCGAGTGCACAAAAGTATCCGCTGAAACTGAACTGTATTCCGGCAAAAAAAGCGTCAAAAACATATCCTTTTAAGTACTATCCGCCTGCCGCAATAACCGCCGGGTCGTCTTTGAAAAGCGCAACCGTCGGTTCGGCGATGAACTGAAAAAGAATCGAGATAACCGCGCCGTAACCGAGCGCGATATAACAAGAATATTTGAGCGTTTGAATTGCGCGGTCTTTTTTGCCGGCACCGATGTTCTGCGCACCGAGGGCGGAAACCGTTGAAAGCAGCGAAGAGGGGACAAGAAACAAAAAACCGATTATTTTTTCAACAATACCGACTGCCGCCGAATCGGTAAGTCCGCGTCTGTTTGCAAGAATCGTGATAAAAATAAAGGCAATTTGAATAAATCCGTCCTGAAGCGCAACGGGAATCCCGATTTTCAAAAGTTTGCCCATTACGGAATGTTCCGGCTTAAAATCTTCTTTTTGAAGGCTGATTGACCTGCGCTTAATAATTACCGCAAGCGAAATAATTACACTGACAGCCTGTGAAAGCGTTGTTCCGAGTGCCGCTCCGACCGGTCCCATTTTGAAAGCACCCATGAACAAAACGTCAAGGCCGATGTTTGCCGCACAGGCGGCGGTAATAAAATACATTGGACTTTTGCGTTCGCCCATGCCGCGGAAGATGGAGCTGATGATGTTATACGCCGTGATAAAGGGAATGCCGAT
>DKDD01000195.1:11333-11638 GCA_002451715.1 Ruminococcaceae bacterium UBA6857
TATATGCGGTAATAAACGGAATACCGATAAAACATACAGTCAGATATGAAACGGTTCCGTCAACGGCCTCGGTCGGTGTGTTCATAACCGAAACAATCGGTTTAACAAGCAAAAGCAAAACCGCGGTAAGAACAACCGAAAGCGCCATGAAAAGCGTAACGGTATTTCCGATGTCGCGCGCGGCGCGCTTTTTGTCGTTTGCACCAATTGCCTGACCGATGCATACCGTTGAACCCATTGCAAGCCCGACAATCATAACGGTCAGCATGTGCATAACCTGACTTCCGATTGAAACGGCGGTTGTC
>DKDD01000145.1:0-3020 GCA_002451715.1 Ruminococcaceae bacterium UBA6857
GAGTACCGCCGAGGAGAGATACTTGTTTTGAAAAGACATTATGCGGTCAAAAACAGTCTCTGTCTTTTCTGTTTCAAGACAAAGCTTATCCTGCTTCGGCGGAAGCTTATATTCAATCCCCGGAAGAATTTGACGGACGGAAGACGTTGTTATATCAACCCTTTTTGCGGAATCAATAACATTTCCGTTTCCGTCAATTAAAATAAGGTTGCTGTATTTTCCCATGATTTCGGCGCAAAGCGAAAGCCTTACTCTGTCGCCGATTTCATTCGTCGCATCAAAATCTATAAAAACAACACGGTCAAGTTCGCGCTGTCTGACATCAACAATTTTTGCCGCGGTCAAATGCTTTCTCAAAAGCATGCAAAACATTGGAGGGACAGCAGGGTTTTGTATTCCGTGTGATGTAAAGTGTAATCTCGGACTGTCGGCTCTGACGCAAATCAAAAGCCGAAACATTCCGCTTTTTCCGCGCAGCATGAGCACAATCTCATCTCGGCTCGGCTGCTGAACCTTATCAACACGAAGACCGACTGCGTTGCTTTTTAATTCATCGCAAATTTTTGACAGAAAAATTCCGTCAAGTGCCATAGTAAATCAATCCTTTTATCCGATAAACCGAACCGGATTGCTTTGAAAAAGCAGTACCGTCTTAAGTTCGGGAAATCTCTTCTTAATTATTTTTTCAAGTGCTTTCATTGCCGGATTTTCGGTTTCAAAATGTCCCGCGGCAACAACGGTGATGCCTTTTTCTCTTGCATCAAGCATTTCATGATGGCTGATGTCTCCGGTTACATACGCATCTGCGCCGGCGCCGATTACTTCATCAAGAAAGCTCATTCCCGCTCCGCCGCAAACGGCAACTTTTTTAATTTTTCCGCTGCCTTCAATAAACCGAATGGTTGTGCAAAGCTTTTCTGCAACGAACTTTGCGAAAGATTCCGGAGAGGTTTCGACCGTTTTGCCGATTCTCGCCATCGGCAAAACGCATTCGGCACTTTCGATTCCAACGCAGTCTTTAAGTTCAAGAATTTCGCAAAGAACATCGTTCACTCCGCCTTTCGCGCAATCAAAGCAGGTGTGCGCGGAAACTGCATTAATTTTGCTTTCGGCAAGTTCAAAAGCCATATTACCCTTCAAAAAATTCTTTTGTGCTTTAAATATTATCGGGTGATGCGTGATTATCAAGTCTACACCGTTTTTCTTTGCATTTTCAAGAGTCTCACTCGTAAGGTCAAGCGCAAAACCGATTTTTTTCACTTCAGCATTGCTGTCGCCGATAAGTATTCCGCAATTGTCCCAATCGCACTTTGTTTTATAAGGCGCAACATCATCAATATAATCAGAAATGTTTTTTACGGTAATCATATCAAACCCTCCGTAAGTCTTTTATAATCATCAATAATTTTCGATAGTTTTTCAACTTCATCCGGTTCGGTGTTTGCTTTTTTGAGTGCCTCGCGGCGCTTTGTAAGCCTTGAAAGTGTGTTTTTCAAATATACACGAGACGCTTCGTCTTTGTTTTTTGAAAGCGTTCCGATATATATTTCAGAAGGCGTATGCTCGATTTTCTTTCCGTTATACTCGGCCGCAATGACACAATAGCAATGCTTTTTGTCAAGGCAGCATTTTTCCTCTTTAATTTCAAAGCCGTTTTCAAAAAGAAAACGTCTGACATCTTCCTGATGACTCATCGGCTGAAGAATAAGACGATATTTTTCATTAAACACCCAGCTTGTTCTTGAAAGTATTTCTTCAATCAGAAGACCGCCCATTCCGGCAATAATAATATCGTCGCATGAGCTTGCATCAATTTTATCAAGGCCGTCGGAAATAATTGTTTGAATTTTTGAAGAAAGTCCAAACCGATCAATTGTCTTTTTTGCGTTTTCAAGCGGCATTTTTCTAAGATCGGCGGCAACAGCCGACGGAGAAACGCCTTTTTGCAAAAGATAAACCGGTATGTAAGCGTGGTCTGTTCCAATATCGGCAACCTTTGAACCGTTTCTTACAAGCGAGGCAACAAGCAACAGGCGCAAATCAAGGTTAAGCGTTTGCAAAATCTTACCCCTTTCAAAAAAATCAGCCACCCGAAAAGGTGGCTGACGAAAAATTAAAACTTATTTCGAAGCAAGATATTCGTTAACCCGCTTAACAAGCTCGTCAGCGTCAACACCGTGAACAGCACAAGCTTCTTCAACAGATTCGCCTCTTGCGGACGGACAGCCGAGACAGTGCATTCCCATTTCAAAGAAGAACATTGCAGTTCCTCTGTCAGCGTCAAGAATATCACCGATAAGCATATCTTTTGTAATTTCTTTCATAATTAAGAGTCCTCTCAGTTTTATTAACAGCCTTTGTAATTTTCAATCAAATATTCATCGGTAAACGTAATATTAAAAAATTAAGAAAGCATGAATTTTTTAACCATAAGGATGATTACGATACCCATCTTTACGCAAAGACCGGTCATGAAAGTATTAAGGATTACAACGGCTTTTTCTTCGTCGCCTTCCTTTTTGGCCTTTGAATAAATGATAAGACCGACAAGAACAAAAACAAATGAGAAAAATCTTGCCGCTCTTGAAGCAACGGCATATTTTTCAGCTTTTGCAGCCTTTTTTGCTGCTTTCAATTCAGCCTTAATTTCTTTTTTACTTCTGGTTTCGGCAACAGGTGCAACAACCGGAGCTTCGGCAACAGGTGTTGCTTCTGCGGCAGCGGGTTCGGCAGTTGCGACTGCAGCGGCTGCAACGTCAAAATCATTGGCAGCGGGAGCAGATTCGGGCTGCGTGTAAACATTAGCGGCCGGCTCGGCAACATATGCGTCTTTCTGAGCCTCTACCTTTTGACCGCAGATAAAGCAAAAATCAGAATTGTCATCAATTTCATTTCCACAGAATTTACAAACCATAGAGAAACATCCCCCTAAAATTTTATAGCTAATTATAACATTAACTTTGACGTTTGACAATAGAGTTTTTTAATAATTTTCTCATAAAAACGACTATTTTCAATAT
>DKDD01000145.1:3046-3449 GCA_002451715.1 Ruminococcaceae bacterium UBA6857
TTTTCAATAATTTTGAGCAAAAATCCTTGAAAGTGCGGATTTTTTACTGTAAAATACTCTTGATATCGAAAAAAGTGATGTGAAAAAATTGTCTTTAATCTCAGTGCATAATCTTACTCTTTCGTTTTCGGAAAGAATAATATTTTCAGACGTATCGTTTGACGTTTATAAAAAGAATAAAATCGGTTTTATCGGTGTTAACGGCGCCGGAAAATCAACGCTCTTCAAAGTTCTCACAGGCGAACTTCAGCCGGACAGCGGCGGTGTTTTCGTCGGCAGAGATACAGTGATCGGCTATATGGAACAGCACGCTTGCTCAAGCAGTAAAAAAACTATGCTTGATGAACTTCTTACCGTTTTTGACGACGTTATTGCCGCAGAAAAAGAACTTGACAAAATTGCG
>DKDD01000121.1 GCA_002451715.1 Ruminococcaceae bacterium UBA6857
GTGCGTTGCCGAATCCGGTGCGATCATTGACGCAGCTTTCAAAGAGATTGCTGACGACAAGGATAACGAAATCGTAATCATCTCCGGCGACGTTACCTATGACGGCGAAAAGGTCAGCCACGATCTTCTTGTTAAAAAGCTCAAAAAGCTTAAAGCGGCAGGAAAGCGCATTTTCCTCACTTTTGCAACCCATGATTTTGATAACAATGCCCGTGGATATACCGAAATAGGGGACTTTAAGCTTGAAGAATACACCCGTGCCGAACTTCGAGAGCTTTATAACGACTTCGGTTGGAATGAAGCTTGCGCGGAGCACGTTCCGTCATATTCATATGCCGTAAAAATGTTACCGGGCTGGCGTTTCCTTCTTCTCAATGATGACGGCAACGGAAGATCGTTCTGCGGTTATGACGAAACTCTTATTGATTGGATTAAAAATCAGGTTAAGGAAGCGAACGCGGACGGCGAAAAAGTAATCGCCGTAACGCACCATCCTATGCTTCCGCCGGGAGTTATTTATCCGCTGTTTTCTCACCGCGATATGCTCGGCGATTATGAAACCGTTGCACCGATGTTTGCCGACCTCGGAATACAGTTCTGCTTCACCGGTCACACGCATATGCAGTCGATTACGCATATTGATACTGCCCGCGGCAACCGTCTTTATCATATCAATACCGGTTCAATTGTCGGCCATCCCGCGCCGTATAGAAAAATGACCGTTACCGAAGACGGAATCGACGTCAAAACACATAATCTCAAATCTTTTGATTGGGATATGCGCGGCATGACAACCGAAGAATATATGAAAGCCCACTTCCTTTTCATGCTCAAAGATATCTTTGATTCAATGGAAAACGACATTGAGCATTTCAAACTTCTTGCCAACGGATTCAGTATGGATGCCAAAACGGTTGATAAACTTAAACCGCTTTTGAAAACGCTTGGCAAAATTATCAACACCTTGACTTTCGGTTCTCTCGGAAAGCTCCTTTTGGTCAAGATCGATCCGCTCATGAAAGACGTCAAAGTCAGAGATTTTCTTCTTGAACTTGTTGTTAATCTTTATTCCGGCATAAGACGCTATACGCCCGATACCGCCGAATATAAGAGTTTTATGGCAATTGCTTCAAGAATCCCGAAGTTCATTAACCTCAAAGATTACTTCGGAAATCCAGTTGAGTTTACCGATATTTTTGAAGATCTTCTTTATAACACAGGTGAATTTGACAACACAAACGCATTTCTGCCGTTCAAAGATTTTCACGTTTAATTATCAATTGACATAAAATTTGCCGATGAAGCCGTTCGTTTGGCTTTATCGGCAAATTTTTATTATTTTTAACACTCTTTTTGTTAACAAAGATTAAACAATTTTTAAACTTGTGATATTATAAATCGAAAATATAATTTGAAGGAGACTTTGAACGATGAACAAAACTTTCAAAAGATCACTCAGCGTTCTTCTCACTCTTATCATGGCATTTGCTCTTATTGTTCCGAGCTTTGCCGCGCTTGAGATGAACAATTATCCGACAATCCGTATCAACGGAAGATCCGCTTTGGTTTATGACAAAGACGGAAAACAGATTTACACAAATCCCGACCCCTCTTTTAACGAGGTTGAATATGCAAAGTCGCTCGTTCCCATAATGGCGAAAGAAATTTCAAAAACTTTGATTACACAGGATTGGGAAGGCTACAGCCGAACAATCTGCGATAAAATCACACCGCTTTTCGACATGATTCAGATTGACGAAAATGCAAATCCGAAAGACGGAACAAACGGCGGCGAATGGAAAGTCGGAACCCCTCTTGCTCCGGCAAAAGATTATACGTTCCAGTGGGACTGGCGTGTTGATCCGCTTGAAACCGCAGCACTTCTCAAAGAGTATATCAAAGAAGTCAAACGCGTCAATAACTGCGATAAGGTTAATATCGACTCGCGCTGTCTCGGTTCTGTAATTGTTACAGCTTATCTCTATCTTGTCGGTGACGAAGCAAAAGATAATATTGCAAACATTGTCCTCTATGTTCCGACTGTTGCGGGTTCACAGACCGTCGGCGCACTTTTTGCAAATCAGATTAATTTTGACGACAAGGCGATTGACGAATATGTAACATATTACATGAACGGACCCGACCGCTTCTTTAATGATACCGCGTACGGCGATGACCTTGAAATTTTCATCGGTACTTTCTGTTCGTTCCTTTATCAGCTTAAGGTGCTCGGCTACGGAACCGAAATGTTCACATATATTTATGAACAGCTCAAAGATTATATGGTTCCGCGCCTTGCAACAAATGTCTTTTTCTTCCCGACCTATTGGGCAATGATTGACGACCGCTATTATGAAGCGGCTAAAGAACAGCTTTTCAAAGAGGATTCCGACGGATATTACACCGTTGACAAAAATGAATACGCAGGTTACATTGCAAAGATAGATAACTATCATTATAACGTTCAGGTAAATTCCGAAAAGATTCTTACCGATGCCAAAAACAGCGGAATCAACATTTCGGTAATTGCAAAGTATGGCGATAATCTTCTTCCCGTTGAAAAGAACTGCCGCGCGCAAGGCGACGGAAGAATCGAAACAAAAGCTCTTTCGTTCGGCGCAACCTGCTCGAATATTACTGAAACTCTTTCCGATGAGTACATCGCTTCGCATGACAGCAAGTATATTTCGGCCGATAAAAAGATTGACGCTTCAACCTGCCTTTTCCCTGAAAATACATGGTTTATCAGAGACTGCACTCACGCCGCATTCCCGGATTGCATTGAGCGTTTCAAAGCTATTCTTATCAGAAGCAAAGAACAGCCCACAATCGAAAACATGAAAGAATACGGCTATACTCAGTTCATGACATATTCCGCGGAAAATGGAACTCTTTCTGAAATCACCGGTCTTGCCGAGTCCGATAAGCTTTATAACCACGATTTCATTTCAACAATTTTCCGTTTCTTCACTGCGCTTATTAAGCTCATTACCAAAATTATGAGTGTTAAGAAAGGCTGAATAACCACTTAAAAAGTTACGAAAAAATTAATAAACAAAATTTTGTTAAAACTCTTGACAAAAGATTCATAATATGTTAACATTTAACCGTGATCAGAACAGACACACAAAAAATAATTTATTATGCGGAGGAAAACAAAATGTTAGAACTTGCTCAGAAAATCCTTGATTATCTCAAAGAATTTAAAGCTGCTAAAATCGTAGAAATCGTTAAAGATTTCATCAATAAAATCATCGTTGCTCCCTATTAATTCATTCTGATTTTTCTGATAAAAAGGTCGCCTTACGGCGGCTTTTTTATTTTGAAAGCGCATTTTGCCAAATAAATCGGTTATTTGCAATGTCTTTTAAGCAGATGAAACACTTTAATCAATTATATGCCTAAAAATTGCAGGATTTATAATTATTTAAAACTCCGAACTAAAGATTAAAAGAATTTAGGAGGCAGTTAGAAAAACTTTCAAATTTTTGAAAAAAACTATTGACTTTCTGTTCACAATGTGTTAATATCTATTCGCAGTTGAAAATACTGACTTTATAAAGGAGGAAAAAATAATGGATAAAATTCTTGAATTTGTACAGAACCTTCTTACTTATCTTAAAGAAGGCAAAGCAGCTGAAATCATCGACATGATTAAGACATTCATCAATGATCTTTTCAATAAGGGCGACGCAGCTGAATAATTTTAAGTATTAACCATCGGCTTTTGTCGGTGGTTTTTATTTTTTTGCCTCGAAAAAAGCTTGTTCACAAAAAATTTATAAATTATTAAATCCGCCGTTTTTTCTTTAAAGCGTTGACATACTTTTGTTAATATGCTAAAATTTTTATGCAGTCAAAAACTGACAAAATTCAGGAGGAAAGAAAATGGACGCTTTATACAATCTTGCGACAAACATCATCAATTATTGCAGAGATTACCTCAATAACGATATTCTTGACATGATTCAGGATTTCTTCAACAAAATCTTCAAGAAATAATTGACCGACAAAAAAGCACCGCGGATTGATTCCTGCGGTGCTTTCTTTTTTGTGTTTTTTGCCGTATCAGAGCTTTTTCATAAGGTCGGTATAAAAACCTATTAGCGGTTCGATGTTGTCTGTGCGTATTCTTTCGTTGTCGCTGTGCATTGTTTTGAGCAATCCGCCGCCCGTGAGCGTCGGCGCAAATTTGTAAATTTCCGTCGCAATTTCATTGAAAAAGCGCGAATCCGTTCCGCCCATCATGAGGTACGGCGAAACAACCGTGTTTGCAAAGTTGCGGTCAATCGAATCTTTGATTGCGTCCCAATACTTGCCCTCGGCTTTTGCGCAAGGCGTTGCGTTCGAATAGTTTACGATTCTGAACGAAAGGTTCGGGTCGTTTGCGGCTTTTCTCATGTGTTCGATTGCGCTTGCAGGGGTTTCACCTTGCGAAAGGCGAATGTTGACAATTGCTTTTGCCTCTGCCGGAAGTACGTTTGCGCCCTTGCTGCCCTCAAGCTGAGTGAATGCCATCGACGTTCTGAAAAGCGCGGCGGCCGTTTTGTTCTTTTGGCAAAACGTTTTTATAAGAGGGGAGAAGCACCAAAGGTTGCCGAGAATCAGCTTGCCGATATACGGTGTGTGCGGTGCAATCGCTTTGAGCATCGCTTCAACGGCATAGTTCATTTTCATCGGGAACTGGCTGTTTTCAATTTTGCAGATGTCTTTTGAAAGCCGGCCGACTGCCGTGTGAACGGGCGGCTGAGAAGAATGTCCGCTTTCGCCCTTAACGGTAAGCTCAACGTCCATAGGACCTTTTTCTGCAATACCGATTGCGGCGATGTCATGCGGAAAATACTTGGAATTGCTTGAAAGAATCGTGCCGCCCTCGTCAAGAACAAAGGCGGGAGAAATCTCTCTTTCTTTGAGTGTTTTAACAATCGTCGGCGCACAGTCTCCGGCAACCTCTTCGTTGCAGCCGAACGAAAGATAGATGTCGTTTTCCGGAACAAAACCGGCGTCAAGGAGTGCTTCTGCACTTTCCATTATTCCGAAAAGGCTGCACTTTGTGTCAAGCGTTCCGCGTCCCCAAAGAAAACCGTCTTTGACTTCGCCGCCGAACGGGTCTTCGTCCCACTTTTCTTCGTCCACCGGAACAACGTCAAAATGTGCCATAAGAACCGACGGAGAGCTGCTGCTTTTACCCTTTATTCTGAAAAGAAGACCGCCTGCAATGTCCTCTTTTTCGCTTTTTTCATACACGGTCGGATAAAGTTCTGCAAGAAGTACGCGGAACTTTTCAAACTCCGCTTCATCAACCTTTGATTTATCCTTGTTTGAAACTGTTTTGCACCGAATCATTTTTGAAAGGTTCTGTTCGGCAAGCTTTGTGTCAACTTCAATGCTTGCTTCCTTTTTCTCTACGCTTAACTGCGGCGTTTTGATTCTAAGTGCGTTGAAATTGATAACGATTATAAATGCCGCAAGCAAAACGAGTAAAACAATAAGAAACGGCATAAACAAGACCTCCGTTTTTTCAAAGATATCCGCCGGCAGAAATTTTCAGCCGGCGGTGTTTTTTTAGATTATACCCATTTAAGTTTATACATGATGTGTGCGCCGAGCATTGAAATTGCAACGCCGGCAAAGATGAGAACGCCGATTTGAATCGTTCCCGCAAAAACAAGAAGAAGCGAAAGAACGGCAATCGGGAAAATTGAAATCTTCCAATGCTTAACAAAATAGCTTGCGGCAAGCGCACCGAAAATTGTGTATGTAACCTGCTTGAACGCCGGAGCAAGCGCGCCCTCGCTCATAACTTTTGTGAAGCCGGGGTTAACGGCAAAGATAAGAACGAATACCGCGATGATAAGCGTTGTAACGATTGCAGAAGCGGCAATTGAAATTGTTGAAATAATTTCGCCCTCTTCCGAGTTTGCTCTGACCTTTGCGTTTTCCATCGAGTTGAGCGCACAGGGAAGCTTGAGGTTTGCAATGTTGCCGGTGAGGAACGAAAGGTATGTTCCGCCCGAACCGAGAAGCGGGGCATATGCGATAACTTCAATAACGCCCGTCGGGTAAAAGAGAATTGCAACCGAAGCAAAGCCTTTTGCAACAACGTTCCAATCCGGCCAAACTTTAAGGTGAAGACACATTAAAACCGGGATTGAAAGAAGTGCGATGATTGCAAGAACGCACCAGATTCTGCCGTAAAAATGAACGGAGTCCATATAAGTTCTTTTTTTCATTTTTAATACCTCCATTCAATCGCCGCAAGGTCGGGCGCAAAGGTTGAAACAAGAACAACAACGCCCATTGCAAGAATCATGCTGAGCGGCATAGCAAGCGCTTCAAGCCACTTTGCCTTGAGCTTTTTGTTGATGAGCGTCAGAATAAGCATGAAAGCTATTGACGAAATAATGGCTGTGATTGAAAGTATGCCTGCGCCGTCGCCGATTTCAATGTTGACTTTTTCGCCGAGTTCGTTAACCTTAACCTCGCCGATGCCTGCGATACCTCTTGAAAGGAACGCGGCAATAAGACCGATGAAAGCTGCGGCGGACATAAGGTCAGCCCATTTTGCGTTTTTGTTGACTGCGCCGGAAACGCTCTTTTGAACCTTTTTGAGAATGATGGGGATAAGGAACAACGGCAAAAGGCAGCCGAGAGTCATAACCCATGCGATTGCAACAAAAATCTTCGGGTCGGTAACCGGTGAACCGATACCGCCGGAGACGCCTGCCGCTTCAATTGCCGCTTCAGCCGCCGGAACTTCATACTGAATGGCTCCGATAACGGAAAGTCTGATCCACGGAAGAACATATCCGAGGGCAACTGAAAGAACAAGCACGGTGATCGCAATACTGATTGCCGGAGCGATTGAAAAAACCGCACTTGAGGTGATTGTGTTTTTGATCTGATCTTTGGTAATGCCGAGTTCTTTTCCTCTTTTAGCCGCTCTGATCATGAAGAACAGCGATTGCGCAATGACAAAGATCACGATGCCGACGGCGAGCATAAACATGAAACCGTCGGACTTGAAATCCTGAAACATTTGCACTCTCCCTTTCGGTGTAAATTTAGTGAACAAATTATAACATTATTTTCATCTTTTCGTCAACAGAGTAAAGAAAAAAACTTTGACTTATAAGCAATCTGTGATATAATTATAAAAATAGCGAGCAGGGGAGGCTGTCTGCCTTGAAAAAAGAAAACGAAAAAACAAAATCACGTCCGGTTCACCCAATGCGGATAATTGCATTGAGCGTTCTTTTTGTAATCGTTGCCGGAACGCTTCTTTTGATGCTTCCGTGCATGACGCGCGACGGAAAGGGGCTTTCTTTCATGAAAGCGGCTTTCACTGCAACTTCAAGCGTTTGCGTAACAGGGCTTACTCTCATTGACCCGGCGGTAACGCTTTCAAGATACGGGCAGGTTGTTTTGCTGCTTTTGATTGAAGTCGGCGGAATCAGTATGGTTACGTTTGCTTCGTTTTTCATTTTCGCTTTCAAAAAACATTCTGCGCTTCGCAGTATGCGCCTTGCCCAGGAATACACAAACCTTGACATGTTTTCCCAGGTCAAGCCGCTTGTCAGAACAATTATCGCAACAACGGTTGTCTGCCAGCTTATCGGAACGGCGCTTTTGTGTATTCGTTTTGTTCCGAAGTTCGGCGCAAAGGGAATTTGGATTTCAATGTTTACTGCGGTTTCGGCATATTGCAACGCGGGGTTTGACCTTTTCGGAATCGAAAAAGAATTTGGCTCAATGATAAATTATAACGGAGACTTTCTCGTTATGGGCGTTGTCATGGCGATGATCATTCTCGGCGGAATCGGATTTTTTGTTTTCTATGACCTTTTGACATACCGCAAAACAAAACGTTTGAGTCTTCACACCAAAACCGCCCTTATAACAACCGGAATTTTAATTTTGGTAGGCTTTATCGGTGTGTTTGTTCTTGAATATACAAACAAAAACTCGATTGCGCCCCTTCCGCTTTCGCAAAAAATTACGGCGTCGTTGTTTCAATCGGTAACAACAAGAACCGCCGGTTTTGCCTCGCTTGACATTGCATCACTTCATGACGTTACCAAAATTATTATGATGCTTCTCATGTTCATCGGCGCGGGAAGCGGTTCAACCGGCGGCGGAATCAAAACAACAACCTTTGCCGTTTTGGTAATGACCGTTGTTTCGGTAATTCGCAACCGAAAAGAGACGATTGTTCTCAAAAAGCGCGTGAATCACGCCGTTGTTGCAAAATCGCTTGCAATTGCGCTGCTTTCAATGCTTTTTGTTTTTCTTGCTTCGTGCGTTCTTTCGTGGGATATTCCGTCGATGAACGGAACCGACCTTTTGTTTGAAGCCGTTTCGGCTTTTTCAACCTGCGGTCTTACTGCCGGCGTAACGGCAAAAGCGGGTACTATGGGTCTTTGGGCGCTGATATTCACAATGTATGTCGGAAGAATCGGACCGATGTGTTTTGTTGTTGCTCTCGGTTCAAAAAAGGACGACAAAGAAAGCGAAATCATTCCCGAAGGCAGAATAATGGTCGGATAAATTAATGTGCATTTTTCTTTCGGTTTCTTCATAGCTATTACTGTTAGGACTTTTGTCCAAAGAAAGGAACGGTGACAGCTTTGGAAGAAACAAGAAGACCGGAAAAACACAAAAAAGAAAAAGACGACGGTCTTTTTTCCGTCACACTTTGCCAAATTATTTTTACTGTTATTGCCGTGCTTTCGCTGCTTGTTCTTTCAAAAAGCGGCGGGACTGCGGCTCAGAATATAAAAGACGACTTCGGCGTGTTGATGAACAATTCTTTTTTGAAAGGCAATGTTTCGGATACGCTCAAAAGTATAAAAGATTATCTTGACTCTCCGGCGGAACTTTCCGTGTTCAAACTTTTCACAAAGGAAACAACGAACCCTGCCGAAGTAACCGACGTTTTTGAACCGACAGACGAAAACGAAGCTTCAAAGCCCGAAACAACCGAAGAAGATTCATCGGCGTTTGAAACAAAAGAATCAAAAGAATCGGAACCCGAAGAGGAAACAACGCCGAAAGCGAGTACTGCCGAAAAGACTGCCGAAAAAGTCACGGCAAAAAAAACGTCGCTTTCCTCTTCAAAAACATCCGGAAATAATAAAGCCGACTCAAAAAGCGTGAGCACAGTTGCCGCGGTAAAACCGCTTGAAGCAGAAAACACAATTGTTTCTCCGGTGAACGGTTGGTATTCCTCATATTACGGCTACCGCACAAATCCGATTACAGGTAACAATACTCTGCACACGGGGATTGACATTGCGGCGGCACAGGGAACAAAAATCAAAGCCGCCTATTCGGGCGTTGTCCGCAAAGTCGGCGAAGATTCAAGAAGCGGAAAATATCTTTATCTCACTCATTCCGACGGCAGCGAGACGCTCTATTGCCATTGCAGCAAAATTCTTGCCGAAGAGGGTGCGGTGATTCGCCAGGGCGAAACGGTTGCCCTTGTCGGAAGTACCGGCTGGTCAACGGGTCCTCATCTTCATTTTGAAATTCACAAAAACGGTGAACGGCTTGATCCGCTTCCTTTTTTGAAAAATGACGATTGATTTCGGAAAAACAAAGCTGAAACTCGGCTTTTCGTTTTTCCTTGTTGCGGCGCTTATGCTGCTTTTGTCCGACGGGAAAATTGCATTCATGTGCTTTCTTTCTTCAATGGCGCACGAAGCGGGACACCTTTTACCGATGTTTGCTTTTTCTCAAAAAGTTCGGCTCATAAGTTTCGGCGCGTTCGGTGTTCGAATCGAACGCGAGGGCGAATCGCTTCAAAGCTATAAAAGGGGAGCGGCAGTGGCTCTCGGCGGTGTTGCGGTCAATTTTTTAATTTGCGCGGTGTCGTTTTGCGTTTGGTTCGCCAGCAAAAATCCGAACGCTTCTGTTTTGTTTTTTGTCAATCTTTTCATCGCCGCGCTCAATCTTATGCCGGCAAAAAGCCTTGACGCATGGAACGCGCTTTATTGTATTCTGATGACAAGGCGCGACGAAGAAAAAACGCTCAAAATTCTTTCGCGCGTGTCGCTTGTTGCCGTTGTTTTGTTCGGCGGCTTTTGTGTCTGTTATTTCTTTCTTTTCGGGTTTAATGTCAGCCTTGCGGCTGTGTTTATATATTTGATATTTTTAGAGTTTAAATAATAAAGAAACGGAGAAGTTTAAATGGTAAACAAAGAAGTTGAAAAAATTCTTCCGCTTGTTCAAAAGCCGGGTCGATACATCGGCGGCGAGCTCAATTCCGTAATCAAAGATAAGTCAAAAGTCAATCTTCGCTATGCTTTTTGCTTTCCGGACAGTTACGAAATCGGAATGTCGCACCTCGGAATGAAGATTCTTTATTCAATCGCAAATGACCATGAAGACATTTGGTGCGAACGCGTTTTTGCGCCGTGGCATGACATGGAAGCCGAAATGAGAAAGCATAACATTCCTCTTTACGGTCTTGAAAGCGGCGACCCGATTAAAGACTTTGATCTTATCGGTTTTACGCTTATGTATGAGCTTTCCTATTCGAACGTTCTTAACATGCTTGATCTTGCGGGACTTCCTGTCAAAGCGGCAGACAGACATTCGCTGACCCCGATTGTTGTCGGCGGCGGTCCGTGTGTCTGCAATCCGGAACCGATGGCAGAATTTTTCGACGTCTTTTCGCTCGGCGAGGGCGAAGAAATGTATGAACCGTTTTTTGAACTTTTGAAAGAGTGCAAAAAGAACGGCAGCACAAAAGAAGAATTTCTTCGCCGCGTTTCAAAGCTTGACGGTTTTTATGTTCCGTCGCTTTATGATGTCGAATATAACGAAGACAACACAATCAAAGCCGTTATTCCGAAAGACGGCGCACCGCAAAAGGTTACAAAACAGGTGGTTTCCGATTTTGACCATGTAAAATATCCGGAAAAGTTTGTTGTGCCTTATATTGACGTTGTGCATGACCGTGTTGTGCACGAAATACTGCGCGGCTGTATCCGCGGTTGCCGTTTCTGCCAGGCGGGATTTATCTATCGCCCGATCCGCGAAAAATCGCCGGACACAATCAACGACCAGTGCCGCGGACTTTGCGATGTAACGGGTTATGACGAAATTTCGCTTTCTTCGCTCAGCACAAGCGATTACACGGGACTTGAACCACTTCTTGATAAGCTTCTTTCGTGGACGATACCGGAAAAAATCAACATTGCGCTGCCGTCGCTTCGCGTTGACAATTTTTCGGACGAGCTTATGGAAAAGCTCAATAAAGTAAGACGTAGCGGACTCACTTTTGCTCCGGAAGCATGAACACAGAGACTTCGCGACGCAATAAACAAAAATGTTACCGAAGACGAAGTTTTAAGAACTTCAAGAAAAGCGTTTGAGGGTGGCTGGACGGCGGTCAAACTTTATTTCATGCTCGGACTTCCGACCGAAACGTTTGACGACGTTGCCGGAATTGCCGACCTTGCGCAAAAGGTTGTTGATGAATTTTACAGAAATCCCAACAAGCCGAAAGGCAAAGGTGTTCAGGTTTCAATCAGCGTTGCCTCATTTGTTCCGAAACCGTTCACCCCGTTCCAATGGGAACCGCAGGACACAAGAGAAATGCTTCTTGAAAAAC